>JAZKEP010000128.1:0-32010 GCA_040387015.1 Bacteroidota bacterium | reverse complement strand
GTTCTGAGTAGTAATGCCACCACTCCAGTTGTAAGAGTATGCACCGGTTCCTCCGGTTGTTGTCAAACTAATAGCTCCGGTAGAGTTACTAAAGCATGCAACATTTGTTACCGAAGTTAAAGCGTTCAGTGCGGCAGTAGGTTGAGTTATAGTTCTGGACAAGGAAGTCGAGCAGGAATTAGCATCGGTAATGGTTACCGAATATGTTCCGGCAGGAATATTAGTTCTGTTCTGAGTAGTAATGCCACCACTCCAGTTGTAAGAGTATGCACCGGTTCCTCCGGTTGTTGTCAAACTAATAGCTCCGGTAGAGTTACTAAAGCATGCAACATTTGTTACCGAAACAGTTGTGCTCAACGCGGCAGTTGGTTGCGTAATCGTTGCAGTTGCTGTTGTAGTACATCCTTTGAAATCTGTAGCGGTAAGAGTATAAACTCCCGCAAGTATGTTGGTTTTGTTTGCAGAAGTAGCTCCGCCATTCCAGCTATAGGAATATGGTGTTGTTCCTCCGCTGATCGTTGTGGTCAATGATCCGGTTGCGGAACCATAGCACAAAACATTAACTGCTACTATTGTATCAATAATTAATGGCGCTGACGGCTGGTTAATAGTCGCACTGGAGGTAATACTGCATCCGTTCAGGTCGGTGACACTTACGAAGTAGGTTCCCCCCAGCATATTAGTTCTATCTTCAAATGTTCTGTTATCGCTCCACAAATAAGTATAGCCGGGAACTCCGCCCGTTGCAGTGATGTTGATCGTTCCTGTAGAATCGCCATAGCATGAAATGGTAGAGGTGCTGTTCACAACCACTGATACCGCGGTGGATGGCTGAGTTACAGCACTGAATGCAGAAACCGAACAACTGTTCTGGTCAAGAATAGTTACTGCATAGGTTCCCATTGATAAGTTTGAGCGGTTGCTATTGATGTCTCCATCATTCCAGGTGTAGTTGAATGGAGAAGTTCCGCCTGTTATACTTGAAGTAATGCTTCCGTTATTTCCACCGAAACAAGATACACTCGAAGGAGAGAGAGAAGTTGTTAGAACGGATGGCTGAGTGATGGTTGCTGATGTTGTTGCACTACAGGCGTTACCATCTGTTACACTTACATTATATGTTGCTGCGCTCAGCGATGTTCTGTTTTGAGAAAGAATTCCACCGCCCCAGTTGTAAGTATAAGCTCCAGTTCCACCGGTTACAGTTAAATTAATGGCACCGTTGCCCTGGCCGTTACAAGCAACATTCGTTACCGCAGTTGCCAGGCTCAATGCATTAGGCTGATAAAGAGAAATCGCATTTACACTTGAACAGGCATTTGCATCTGTTACAGTCACATTATAAGTGCCGCCACTTAGACTGGTTCTATTCTGGGTAGTGATTCCTCCACCCCAATTGTATGAATAGCCCGATGTTCCTCCTACCACCGTTAAGTTAATGGCACCATTGCTTCCGCCATTGCATGACACATTGATATTCGTGTTTGTTACAGTAAGCACATTCGGTTGTGTGATGGATGCACTAAGACTGGATGAGCAAGCGTTGACATCCGTAACGGTTACCACATAAGTTCCTACTGCAAGACTGCTTCTGTCCTGAGTAACGATTCCTCCGCCCCAGTTATAGGTAAAAGCAGGATATCCCGTAACACTCAAGTCAATAGTTCCGTTGTTTAATCCGTTGCAGGTAATATTTGTATTTACTGAAGAGAGAATCGGTTTTTGAAAAATAGTAAAAGGAGAAGTGACTGTATCGGAACAGTATCCGCGATAAACAATATGGGTTACCGAAAAACTTCCAACAGCAGGATAAGTATATGCAGGATTATTTTGAGTGGAAGTGCCTGTACTGTTTCCAAAATCCCAGTAATGATTGATAATGCTTCCCGAACCTGTATGAGTAAATGTGAGAGTATTACCTGGACCGCAATAACTTCCCGCAACAGAAAAAGTTGCATCCGTATTATTTCCGCTTAATACCACAGCGGACGAACTGCTGGCACTACAGCCGTTGTAATCAGTAACAGTTACTGAAACCGGACCCGGAGCTAAAGCCGTTAAGTTTTGAGAGGTATTGCTATTTGCCCATAAGTAAGTATATGGTGCTGTTCCTGTAGAGCCGGCCTCTGCCGAAGCTGTTCCTGTAGGACTTAGACAAATACTGGCACCTGAATTTATTGTGAGTATAAGAGCCGTTGGTTCCGCAATAGTTGTTGAAGAAGTGGCGGTGCAAAGATTAGCATCCGTAACTGTAACTATATATGTTGATGAGGCAAGCGAAGTTCTGTTCTGAGTGGTAATACCTCCTCCCCAATTGTAAGAATAAGGTGAGATACCACCCGTAGTGCTTAAAGTAATTGAACCGTTATTCAATCCGTTACAAGTAATGTCTGTGGAGTTTGCGTTAATCTGAATGGCAGTAGGTTCAGTAATTACAGTGGTGGCAGTTGCAGAGCAACTGTTGTTATCGGTAACGGTTAGTGAATAATTTCCGGCAGCAAGTGCGCTTCTGTTTTGAAGGATTGAAGCATCATCCCAGCTAAAACCATAAGCGGAAGTCCCACCGGTTACGATGGTTACAATAGCTCCCGTACTTATAGCATTACAACTTAGATTTGTTGTTGCCAAACTAACCGAAAGAGCCGCAGCAGGTTGCGTTACTGCTGAAGAAACACTGGCGGTACATGCATTCGCATCGGTTACCGTTACATTATAAGTGCCGGATGAAATACTGCTTAAGTTCTGACTGATGTTCCCGTTATTCCAGATGAAAGTGTAACCCGATGTTCCTCCACTAACGGTAAGATTTACCGAGCCTGTATTTTCTCCGTAGCAGGAAACATTGGAAACACTTGTTGAAAGTGATATTGCGCTAAGTGGCTGAGTAATAATGGAACTAGAAGTTGCAGTACATAAGTTAGCATCAGTTATAGTAACGGTGTAAGTTCCTGCTGTAATGCCTGCTCTATTCTGAGAGGTGATACCACCACCCCAGTTGTAAGTATATGCCGATACTCCACCGCTTACGGTTAAAGTAATGTTCCCGGTATTTGCACCGCTGCATAAAATGTTGGTAGTGTTTGCCGAAAGCGAAATGGCTGTGGGCTCAGTAATTATGTTGCTGGAGATAGCAGAACATCCTAATCCATCCGTTACGGTAACAGAATAATTTCCTGCAGTCAGGGAAGTTCTGTCCTGGGTGGTGATACCTCCGCCCCAGTTGTAAGTAATAGGTGCTGAACCTCCTGCAAGTGCAATATCAATAGCTCCGTTATTTCCTCCATTGCAGGAAACATTTGTCTTGCTTGCAGATAGCGACATACCTGTTCCTATCTGTGAAACTGCAATGGCATTCGCAGTTGAACATCCAATATTATCTGTTACTGTTACATTATAAGTTCCTGCAAAAAGTGTGGTTCTGTTTTGTGTCGTAATTCCCCCACCCCAATTGTAGGTATATGGCGAAGAACCGCCACTGACAGTCAAAGAGATAGCACCGTTATTGCCGGGTGCGCACGAGGCATCAGTAACAGAAGCAGAAATATTAACTGCGGTTGGCTGCGAGATTACCGCAGCGCCAGTCACTGAACATGATTTACTATCGGTTGATGTTAAAGTATAAGTCCCGGCAGAAAGACTTATTCTGTTTTGGCTGGTGATGCCGCCACCCCAGTTATAAGTATAAGGGGCCGTTCCCCCCGAGATAGTTATATTGATTGAACCATCGCTTCCTTCATTACAGGTTGAGTTTACGTGTGTTTCACTAAATGAAAGTGAAGCAGGCTGCGTGACGATAACCGCAGCACTAACACTACAAGCCGTAACATCTGTTGCCGTAACATTATAGGTTCCGGCAGGAAGACCGCTTCGGTCCTGAGTAGTAATGCCGCCACCCCAATTATAAGTATAGGGCGAGGTGCCTCCGCTGACAGTAATATCTATGGAGCCGTTATTTCCTGCGTTGCAGGAAACATTGGTGCTGGCGTTAGAAACCGAGAGGGCCGCTGGTTGCGAAATAGTTGCACTGGCAGTTGCCGTGCATCCATTATTGTCGGCTGAGGTTACATTATAAATTCCAGTTGTAAGCGATGTTCTGTTTTGCGTAGTGATTCCACCGCCCCAGTTATAAGTATATGGAGATGTTCCTCCTGATACGGTTAAGCTGATGTTACCATTATTTCCCCCGTTGCAGGAAACATTTGTTTGGGCGGCCGAAGCACTTAATGCAGCAGGTTCTGAAAGAGTTGCTGTTTCAGTCGCTGTGCATGAATTATTATCAGTAACTGTAACGATAAACGTTGCGGCTGAAAGTGAACTTATGTTTTGTGATACCGGCCCGTGACCCCATGCATAGGTATAAGGCGAAGTTCCCCCGGTGGTAGCCGTGGTTATCGAACCATTCGAACCGCCAAAGCACGAAGGATTAGTGGCAGTAAGTACGGGCGATATAACAGAAGGCTCAGTAATGGCAACGCTTCTTGATGCCGTACAACTGTTGGCATCTGAAACTGTAACGGTGTAAGTACCCGCGGCAAGCAAGCTAATATCCTGCACCACGGCACTGTTACTCCATATATAAGAGTACGCGCCCGTTCCGCCACTTACAGTCAAATTGATGGAGCCTGTGCTTTGACCAAAACAACTTTCGTTTACATGTGTTTCGGAAGTTGCAATGGCGGTTGGTTGTGTGATATTGCTGGCTCTTGAAGCCGTGCATCCGTTAAAGTCGGTGACAGTTACCAGGTAGCTGCCTGCGGTCAGATTGTTTAAGTCCTGTGTGGTAGCCGCATTATTCCATACATAAGAATAAGGCGATACACCCCCGTTTGCGGTCAGGTTGATAGAGCCGTTGTTTCCTCCATTGCAGGTAACGGCTGTGGTGGAAGCCGAAGTGGTAAGTGCCGCAGCGGGTTGAGTAATAGTATAGGTTGCAGTTACCGAACAGCCAACTGTATTACTGGCAGTAACATTATAAGTTCCTGTCACCAGGTTTGTTCTATCCTGCGAGGCAATTCCACCGCCCCAATTATAAGTAAATGGTGCATTGCTTCCGGTTACGGTTATATCAATGGCTCCGTTATTTCCGCCAATGCAGGAAACATTCGTGGAAGTTCCGCTTACACTAAGGTTTGAAATAGTAACTGCCCTTGATGAATTAGCTGTACATCCGTACGAGTCGGTTGTAGTTACGGTATAGGTTCCGCCTGTGGCAATAGTAATAGAAGGGCTGGTTCCTCCATTGCTCCATAAATAACTGTAAGGAGAAACTCCGCTGGCCGGTGTAGCGGTTAATACTACCGTTCCGCCATTGCAAACTGTTCCCGCAGGTGTGGCGGAAGTTGATAAAGTGGGAGTGCTGATACGAACTGTTGCTGTGGCTGTTTTTGCACAAGCACCCCAGGTCATGCTGCATGTATAAGTAGTAGTTGTGGTGGGTGTGGCAACGGGGTTGCTGATGTTCGCATTGCTTAAACCCGTGGTGGGCGACCAGGAATACGATAACCCGCCCACAGCAGTTAATTGAGTAGATTGACCGCTGCACAGGGTACTGTCGGCTACGGTAATGGCTGCGGCAATATCATCACGAATGGTAATGGTGGCGCTGGACAAGGCCGCTCCCGAACAAGGATTGAGCGGAGAAATAGTAACTGTTTCGGCAGCTTCTGAAATACCATCGGCTATCGGATCAATATCAATACTCACCGAAGTTTGTCCTGCCGGAATCATGACCGTGGTGGGTATGGCAGTGTAGTCGCTGCCGTTGGTGGCCGTGCCGGTAACCGATAAATTGATGTAAACATCTACGGTTTGAACCTGCGAAAGCCCCATTGTAAAAGTGCCGCCCACACAGCCTTCGTAAGCCGATGAAAAGCCCGCATAATCTAACTGCGCCACAGCCGAAACACTTACTGGGGTGGTGGTAAACGAATAGGCCGAAAGAAATAAACCCGAATCGTTGATACGGGTTCCTACATCGGCAATGGCAATTTTAAAATGATAAGTCTGGCAGGGCGTTACTGCCACACTGGCCCGAAGCACTTTGGTCATTCCGTCAAACACAATATCGGGGTCCACGGGGCTAAGGTTGTTCGTATATAAAGAGGAGTAAGCTAAACTCTGGTTAGCCGCACCGCAGGTTCCTCCACCGGCACTTGCACCGGCACTGCCGGGGTTAATGGAATTGATACCCACGGGCTTGGTGGTATTGGTAATTACCGCCACGTTGTTACTGCTATACGTTCCACCGGCCGGGTTAGGCCCGGTAACGAATATGCCAAACACATCGCTGTTGGCATTGCACACCCACTCGGGGTATTCTTCCGAAGCAAAAGCATAATCAAAAGTGAGCAGCGGCCCTTGCGGAATAAGGTCAAACTCAAGAATAATAGGATCGTAGATAGTGCCCGAAGTAAGGGTGGCAAGCTGTGCATCTCCGGTGTTGGCATACGAGCGCGAAGCAGTAGTGGTGGCTGCTCCGCTTGCATCCTGAATTTTTCCCGTGGTAAGAACTCCGCCCCCTACCATTCCCAGGTTAGAGCCGGAGTAAGTAAAAGTTCCCGATTGCAAGGGAGAGCCTCCCGAAATAACATAGTTGCTGATGGTAACCCCGGGGCCCGCCAGTAATTGTGTAAGCGCCTGGGCGTTGGCATTTACGGTGCTGAAAGTTTGCGCCTTAATGGTGTGACCGAAAGATATAAGGATGAATGCCGTAACTAACGGCTTAACGGCCGCAATAGCTTTCTTGCCGCTTACTTTTCCTAACCAAATTCTGTATAAAACCGAGTATAATTGGTTCATAGCATTACTGCTTTTGTTGAACTATACGGAAATCGGCTTTACAAGTTCCAGTAAGTAAGATGTTTTTGCCTACTGGTGAGGGGTTTTACTCGAAAGTATGACGGCAAACGGCAGAAAAAGTGTTTTTTGCACAGGCTGCTTTGGTGCGTTTCAGAAACTTTTATGTTCACCGCGTCATCTTTTTTGTTCTCTGCACCATCTTTTCTGTGCACCGCGCCATTTTTTCGGTTCGTTTAGTCATTTTTTGGATGCATTCGGAAAAGTTATTGGTGGATCGCGAAAGTTTTTAAAATACTAAAAATGATGCGCGGATTAGTTTGGCCAAGCCAGTATACAGCCAGGCTTCGGAAAGGTTTTGTTCCCTTCGCAGTTTCTGCTTCAAGACGCTGAGAAAATGAACTGTAAATATAGTTTAGCACAGAATGAAGGGGACTCTGCTTTGGGAAATTGCACATTTCATTATTTCCATTTATTTGGAATTCAAATACCTTATATGGAACTTCTAACCAAAAAAACCTTGCTGTTATAGAAGAAGCCAAAATGTGCCTGCGGGCTATTCAAAGTCCACTTCGTCAGAAACTGCAATTTATCCTGGCACATAAAAATAATACTTCGGTTGTAGCTCTGCTGCGAGTTTAGGGGGAGCTTACTCTATATACTTTCCTTCGGCAATTTTGCGGTCAATGGTGCCTGAGTCGGTGCCTAGCTCTTTGGCTTGTTTCCAATAGTTAAGAGCTTCGTCCTTACTACCCAGGTGAAACAGTATATCACCATAATGTTCTAATATAGTTCCACTTTTATCGCCTCCGGCTTTCATGGCTTTTTCCTGCCATTCTTTGGCACCAGCAAAATCGTTTAATTGAACAAGTATCCAGGCATAAGTATCTAAAAACGAACTGTTGTTGGGTTCTAACTTATTGGAGTAGGCGCTCATCTGCTTGGCCTTTTCCAAATTCTGTTTGCGCAGCGACAGGTAGTAGCTGTAATTATTCAGCACGTACGCATTTTCGGCATCGTGTTTGAGCGAGCGATCGTAGGCGCTGTCGCTTTCTACATACTTATTCAAGCTGTGATAAACATCGCCAATGTTAGCCCAAAACTGCGCTCGCAATTTTTCATTATCGGCAGTCATTTTCTCGCCTTTTAAAAGTGTGCTTACTGCTTTTTCATATTCCTTGTTTTGCTGTTCGGCCCCGCCCTTAAACAAATAAACAACCGCCTGGTTGGGAAAATATTCCAGGGCCTCGGTGGCGGTTTTTTGCAAGTTCGCCCAGTCGCGCTGCGTGTTATAAATTACCAGTATCTGCTGCCACACCTGCAGCACATCTTTGTTTAATTCTATTGCACGCTTATAGCTTGCCAGGGCCTTATCAAACTGACTATCGAAATAATACAGGTCGCCTTTAATGGCAAAAGCCTTAGGGTCTTCTGGATGAGTGGCCGTAAGTATTTCTGCCAAATCAAAAGCATCCTGCTTCTTCGCTTTTTGAACTTCCCAGTATTGCAGATAGGGAAACAGAATTTTGATTTTGGTATCTACATCGGTCTTGGGGTTCTCGAAAATCTTTTTCAAACTTTCCAGGCTTTGCTCGGCATTGCCACCCTGCGAATCTAAATCAGCCAGGGCAAGCAGCGCTTGGGCATTTTCGGGTTCCAACTCCAGGATTCTTTTGTAGAGGGCTGTTGCCTTGTCTTTCATGCGGTTGGCGCGATAAAGCTCCGCCTCCATAAGCAGGTAATCCACCTCGCCCGGAAAAGCCTCTACCAATTTGTGCATCTCACCCACTGCATCATTAAATTTATTCAACCGCAGATACATATTCTTTTTCTCGAGAACCACACTCTCATCCATCCCGAAAAGTTTCTCATACTGGTCATAGGTTTTAATGGCGGCATCAAACTGCCCCGCCCTTGCCTGCATATAACCCAGATTAAGGAAAGTCTCCGGATTGTTCGGAAACTTCTGAATCATGTTTTTGTAAGTTTCAGTCGCCTCTTTGGTTTTTCCCTGCGCCATATAAATAGCGGCCAATGTTTCCAGGTACCACCTGTTAGAGGCATCGCCCTTCACAGCTTCCTTGGCTTCTATCTCGGCATCCTCAGCCTTATTCTGGTTGATATAAATCTGCGCAATCTGAAAGTGTGCGTTGTGATTGCTGGGGTCTATCTTCAATACTTCGCGATATGTGCTGATGGCACTCTCCCAGTCTTCGGTTACCTTTAGTTTCTCGGCCTCCAGAAAAAGGTTGGTTAATTTTACTGAAGAAGCCTTATCGGGCTTAGTGACTTCGGTTTTTTCTTCGTCTGTTTTCTTTTTTTTCTTTTTCTCCTGTGCGGCTAAAGCAAAAGAAGCTTCACTGATAAATACTAAAGAGAGAATATAAGCTATGGCCGTAAATAGTTTCATGAATAGTTGGAAGGAAGCCTGTTCGTTACTGAATCGAAATATTGTGGTCTCCTATGCTTAGGTCTTCCATTCGTCCTTCAAGTTTAACATTATTCCCAAGCATTGAGTTCTCGATTAACTTATTTTTTAGAATAGTATTGGTTTGAATAATGCTGTTTTTCACCACACTGTTCTCAATCCGTGTTTTTTTACCAATAGACACATGAGGTCCCACCACAGAATTTTTAATCACTACATCGTCCTCAATAAGGCAAGGTGGAATAATTACTGAATTCTCTAACACCGTTTTCGGGCTTATCAGTTCCTCTTCCTTTATTAACTCAAGAACGCGCTGATTAGTATAAACGGTAGCATCTTTATTTCCGCAGTCGAGCCATTCCTGTACTTCGCCTTTATAAAATTTAGAGCCTTTCTTCTTCATGTTCTCCATGGCATCGGTCAGCCAGAACTCGCCCTTCTGCATAATCTTATTATCAATCAGGTATTGCATTTCGCTGCGCAGATAAGCTCCGTCTTTGAAATAATAAATACCGATAATGGCAAGGTCACTCACGAACTCCTTCGGCTTTTCTACAAAGTCGGTAATCACTCCGGCAGCATTCATTTTCACTACACCAAAGGCGGAGGGATTATCTACTTTCTGCACCCAGATAATGCCGTCCTTTTCCGAGTCAATTTTATAATCCGCCTTAAAAAGGGTATCGGCAAAAGCCACAATTACATTACCCTCCAAAAAATCTCCGGCACACAAAATAGCGTGGGCAGTTCCAAGCGGCACATCCTGATACTTAATGTGGCCTGCACTTCCAACACTCTTTGCAATGGCAAGCACTTGTTCGGGAATTGCCTTACCAAAATCTTCGCGGATAACAAAAATGATGTCATCAATTTTCTGGTCGGTGCTTTTCACCAGGTCTTCTACTAACCGCTGCACCATCGGTTTACCCGCCACAGGCAACATCGGCTTAGGAATAGTAAGTGTATGAGGACGTAATCTTGTTCCCCACCCTGCCATTGGTATTATAATTCTCATTTTGAAAGTTAATCGTTATGGTTAAAAGTTAATCGTATCTATTGCTTGCCAGTAGAACCGAACCCACCTTCACCTCTTTGGGTTTCGTTCAGAGCTTCTACCGAAATCAATTCTGCTTTTTCGTGCTTTGAAATAATCATCTGGGCAATGCGGTCGCCCGATTTAACGGCAAAGTTTTCGTTCGATAAATTGATAAGTGCCACTTTTATCTCTCCGCGATAATCGCTGTCAATCGTAGCTGGCGAATTCGGTAAACTGATACCATGTTTAAAAGCCAAGCCGCTTCGCGGGCGAAGTTGCGCTTCATATCCATCGGGCAATTCTATAAACAAGCCGGTAGGAACCAGTTTTCTCTCAAGCGGTTTCAGAATGATTTCTTCTTCTATAAACGCGCGTACATCCATACCTGCAGAACCCTTAGTTTCATAAGCAGGCAAAGGATTGTTGCTCTTATTAATAATCCGAATTTTCATTAAGGAACGCCCCCTGCACCAATAAGGGTGCATTCGGGCGGGTAAATATAAAATTTATGGTTTGGGAGAAATGATAAGGCGATTAAACAGTTTTCTGCCGTCTTCGAACCAAACAAAAACAAGGAACAGGAACATAAAAATACTGCTCAGTACAAAAGGCGGAAGCTGCATTGCAAATGCAGAAGGTGAATTCATCATAGAAAATAAAAAGTAAAATAGCATCGAAACGAAAAAATATTTGAAGAAACTCTTCATATCGTATTCCACCGGATAATATTTCTGCCCGAGTATGTAAGAAACAATTGCCATGCCCGAATAACAAGCCAGCGTTGCCCATGCCGAAGCTATATATCCGTATTTCGGAATGAAAATTACATTCAGCGCAATTGTAAATATGGCACCTCCAATGGAAACAAAAGAACCGGTCAATGTTCTGTCGGTGAGCTTATACCATATTGAAAGGTTGACATACACACCCAAAAATAGATTAGCCATGAGCAGAACAGGAACTACACCCAGGCCAACACGAAAATCTTTACCGATAAAGTACTTGAAGAAATCAATATAAAGAGTAACCAGAAGAAAGATAGTGACACATACAATCACGAAATACTTCATCACATCGGCATATATTTTCCGGGAGTCTTTCTCCTTAGAATGAGAAAAGAAAAACGGTTCGGCTGCGTATCGAAACGCCTGGATAAAAAGTGTCATCAGGACAGAAAGCTTGTAACAGGCTCCGTAAATACCGAGCTGCTCCATATTTGTTTTCGGATCAAAGGGCAACAGGACTTTTAGAATAGCGCGATCAAGCATTTCGTTAATGATTCCTGCAAAACCTATAATCGCCATCGGCAGCGAATAGCGAATCATCTTTTGAAGAAGCTCTTTATCTATTCCTCCGAAAATTCCCCGGAGTTGTGGGATAAGCAACAGTAGCTTGAAAGAGCTTGCAATCAGATTCGAAATAAAAATATAGCCTATTCCTATTTCAGGATTGTATAGACTGCCGAAGAAAGAGGTTGTATCTTTTTCAAAAGCCTGTCTGCAAACAACTATGAAAAAAATGTTGAGCAAAACGGTGATTCCTATTTCAGAAAATTTGATTACCGCAAAACGCAGCGCTTTGTTTTCGGAACGTAACCGTGCAAAAGGAATAGACGCCACTGAATCAAAAACAAGAATCAATGCAAACCAATAAAAGTACTCGTGGTGGTTGGCATAATTAAGCGCGTTTGCAAGGGGGGAAACAAAAAGAGAAACAAGCGCAATGAAAATTAGATTTGCAATCAAAACAAAATTCAAGGCGGTGGAGTAAACTTTTTCTTTCTGCCCTGCTTCCTGATTAAACCGAAAGAAGCCAGTTTCAAAACCAAATACCAGAAGTGTTCCCAAAAACCCGGTGTAAGCATAAAACTCTGATACGACACCATACTCACCTGTATTAAATGAGTAGGTATAGAGTGGTACCAGCAAATAATTCAGAAACCGTCCGAGGATGCTGCTAAGCCCATATATGGCAGTTTGAGATGCAAGTTTTTTTATCGGATTCAAGCAGGTATTTCTACAAACGCTAAGTTGCTTGTTTTATGATAACAAGGAGTACTTACTTTTCAATAAGCACGGGTCTGGCTGTAACCTTTATGGTACACGATCGGGAACAAAAAATATCGATATCTTCGGAAAGTGATAAAGGATAAAGACAAATAAAATATCAAACAACAACAGATGGAAGAAGGTAAAACTACTTACAACTGTCCATACTATTAAGTTCTGATTGTTAATGGGGATAATATTTATCGCATTTTCCCCAGCGATACTTATTTAAACTAATTTCTCTTAAATGCCTCAAAAATTTTTAAAGGACTTCGGCTTTTAAACAGAAGTTAAAGGAAGGAAAGGCAAAAATATTATCTGTTCATGCTCATCTAGTTAAGATATTAATGCATACTGAACCGCATTTATTATATTGGGATAAATTTTTACGATGCGGATAATAGGAATTGCCGGTGGTTCGGGCTCAGGTAAAACGACCGTAGTAAATAAAATCAGGAGTTCATTTTCAAATCATCAAATTACTGTAGTCTCACAGGACAGCTACTACAAAGATAATAACAACATCCCGATAGAAGATCGGCCCAATATCAACTTTGACCACCCTGAAAGCATTGAGTTTGATTTGCTTGTTCAGCAAATGAACCTCCTTCGGGAGGGAAAATCAATTGAGGAACCCACTTATGATTATGTCACTTCCACCAGACAAAAGGAGACAATTCATGTAGCATCTAATCATGTAATAATTGTGGAGGGAATTTTATTGTTCACCGATAGGCGCGTTCGTGACTTATGCGATATCAAAGTATTTGTAGATGCTGAACCTGATGATAGGCTGATTCGAATTATTCAGCGCGATATGCGCGAACGGGGCAGAACAGCGGAACAGGTAATTGAACGTTATGCAGTGGTGAAAGAAATGCACGTTCAGTTTATTGAACCCACTAAACGGTTTGCCGATATTATTATTCCCCAAGGGGGAGAAAATGAAGTAGCCGTAGATATTTTGGTAGATTCTATCAAACAAAAGTTAGTACAGGAAAGTAACCGATAGTTTTGTAAATACTAATTTGGTGCCATCTTTGTTGTTAGATTATTAAATCAGAAACCATGAAAAAAATTCTTTCCATCGTTATTATAGCTGCTGCTCTTTCCACTACTACTTCATGTAAAAAGGGGGGACTGAATATATTCTCTATAGAAGATGATAAAAATTTCGGCCTTCAAATGGAAACGGAAATTGCCAATAGTTCGGAGTATAGTTTGATTAGCCGGTCTGCACGGCCGGAAGCGTACTTATATCTTGAAAGCATGAAACAGCAAATCCTAAATGGCGGACAGTTAGAACATACAGATGATTTTGTTTGGAAACTTTACTTAGTTCACGATGATGCTGTTCAAAACGCCTTCTGCACGCCCGGAGGTTACATTTATGTTTATACGGGCCTTATAAAGTATCTTGAGAACGCTTCTTCTTTGGCCGGTGTTATTGGTCACGAAATGGCGCATGCAGATAGAAGACATTCTACTCAGCATCTCACTACACCGTATGGATTATCTCTTTTGGTTAGCGTTGTTGCAGGAACAACTAATGCAGGTCAGTTGGCAGAAATAGCAGCCGGCTTATCTTCTCTCGCTTTTAGCCGCGACCATGAAAAGGACGCTGATTCACATTCTGTAATTTATCTTTGCCCTACCTTGTATCGTGCTGATGGCGCTGCAGATTTTTTTGAAAAAATAATTGCCTCAGGCGCGCAACAACCTCCCGCTTTTTTAAGCACACACCCAAATCCAGATAACAGGGTAGAGAATATACATGCTAAAGATGATGAACTTGGTTGCAACAACACACCTAGCCAGTCTGTGGAATTAGCAGAATACAATGCCTTTAAAGCAAGCCTTCCTTAGAAGTTAAAATTATATGGGAACCGATTCAAGAACTTTGTTGTAATAGTTTTCGTATTGCGGCAAAACATTCGAGATGTCAAATGTTTTTGCCTGAGTCAAAGCGTTCTTCTTAAACTCTTTCAGTCGGGCTTCATCTTCAAGAATGTAAATTGCATTTCTGGCCATATCTTCAAAATCACCCACACTACTCATAAAACCTGTTTGACTCTGTATGTTTATTTCAGGAAGCCCACCGGCATTGGATGAGATGACAGGAACCTCCACAGCCATAGCTTCAAGCGCAGCAAGACCAAAACTTTCTGTTTCAGAAGGTAAAACAAATAAGTCACTTACTGCCAGCAACTCCTCCACAGCATCTTGCTTGCCCAAAAAGCGTACGTGATCGCAAATTTCCAATTGACGACACAGAATTTCAACACTCATTCTTTCGGGTCCGTCACCTACTAGGAAAAGCTTGGACGGAATTGTTTTCAATACCAAGTCAAACATCTTAACTACATCCTCCACGCGTTTTACTTTTCTAAAGTTTGAAACGTGCGTAAGAATTTTTTCTCCACTAGGTGCAATGGCCTTTTTAAAGTGGTCTTTATCAGTTTTTTTAAACCGGGAAAAATCAATAAAATTAGCAATGACCTCTATTTCTCGGGTTATGTTGAAATTCTTCAATGTTTCTTCTTTCAAATTTTCAGAAACGGAGGTGACTCCGTTGCTACGGTTTATAGAATATTCCACCACCGGCTTGTAGCTGGGATCTTTACCTACAAGTGTTATATCCGTTCCGTGAAGAGTTGTTACAAATGGAAGGCTGTAGCCCCGTTCCTTCAAAATACTTTGAGCCATTAAAGCCGAGGAAGCATGAGGAATAGCATAATGAACATGCAATATGTCAAGCTTCTCAAATTTTGCTACGTCAACAATTTTACTTGCAAGAGCGCTCTCATACGGTTGATACTGAAACAATGGGTAATCCAATGCAGAAACTTCGTGATAGAAAATATTTTCGTGAAAAGAATCTAACCGCACCGGTTCCTGATAAGTAATAAAATGAACGAGGTGACCTTTTTTTGCTAAAGCTTTTCCTAATTCTGTGGCAACAACACCACTACCTCCATAAGTAGGATAACATACAATTCCGATTTTCATCAAATAAATTTTTCTTGTTAGACGAAGCTAATGTAAACAGATTGTAAGAAGGCAAGTTTACTTCTTGAGAGCTTTGTAAATCACCTCCTGCAAATCGGTGCGGATATTCATTTTAACCAACTGATTGTTTTCTGCATTCGGGTAAACTCGGTTGCTCAGAAAAATGTAAGTTAGATTGTTTTCCGGATCACTCCAGACACAAGTGCCCGAGAAACCTGTATGCCCGAAAACAGAAAGCGGAACGCCATCATAGCATGGCGAAGGTTTGCTTACATCGGGTTCTGGTTTATCGAAGCCAAAACCTCTGCGCGATATTTTGGATTGGCGGGAAGTAAAGAGCTTAATCGTTGTTGAGTCCAAAAATCTTCTTCCATTATAAACCCCGTCATTCAGCAACATTTGGAACAAAGCAGCTAAGTCGAAAGCATTACCGAATACTCCTGCGTGCCCTGCTACACCTCCGTACATAGCAGCTCCCGGATCGTGCACGTAACCACGAATGATTTGCTTACGGAAAGCAGAATCATTTTCCGTTGGCATAATTCGCTCTCGCTTAAATCTATTGAGCGGTTTATAACTAATATGAGTTAATCCCATTGGCTGATAGAAATTCTCAGCTACAAACACATCTAGCTTCTTTCCCGAAATTTGTTCGACAATTTTTTGAAGAACATAGAAATCATTATCGCTGTAAACATATTTAGGATGCGGGTCAACTTCGGAATGTGAAATGATATTCCAAATGGAATCAGGATAATCGTTGCGAATGAATAAGCTATCAGCTACACGAACCGAAAAAATCGAATCGGCAATTTTATAATAGTATTTATCGAAGTTATTATCAATCGTGCTTTTATAAAACATGAAGAAAGCCTTCAACCCCGCCTGGTGTGTAAGTACATCTTTCAGTTTCAGATTTTTAATGGTGCTGTTACGTGGCAGATGGAGATAATCACCCACACATTTCTCCAGATTGATTTTTTTCTGTTCATATAATTTCATTACCGCAAGAGTTGTGGCAGCTACTTTTGTGATAGAGGCAAGGTCATACAAGTCAGCAGGGTTTACTTTATCATCCGGCAGTTCATAAACCTTAGTGCCGTAGCTTTTATTCCAGATTACTTTCTCATCCTTTGCTACCAGCAATTGACAACCAGGGAAAGCTTTTTTCTCAATTCCCTTCTGGATAATATCATCCATCTTTTTCAAATCAGATGTTTTCATTCCAACTTCTTCAGGAGAAGAAATTTTTAAACGATAAATGGAGTCAAAAATAAACCCTGTTCCTGCCGGAAAATTTGTGGATGCCGTAACGGGAAGTCTGCCCGAAATTTTTTCTGCCCCAAACAAAGCATTAGCAGCTGCCAGATTAGTGGCATCGTTATCTTCATACGCTTCAAGAATCCATGGTATATACTGAAAGGATTGCAGACTGTAAGGATTTCCGAAAACACACAACACTACTTTTGTTCTTCCAGAAAGAAGGTCAAGAAACTTTCTTGTTTCTTCGGTTACATTATAATTGCGAGCAGCTGCACGAACCATTCCATGGAGGTCAACAATTATCAAATCATAAGCAGCAAGAGTATCGAAAATATTGTTGAATGATTTTTCGCTGTGCTCAACACTCTGATTAAAAAAATCAATCTCAGCAAAATTATTGATGTGTCGCTGAAATTGTGAGCCGCCAGAAATACCAATAGAAAGGGATGCAACTTTCTTATAGTTCCAATCTTTAAATGGAAGTAGATTTTCAAGATTTGCAGCTATGGTAATTGTGCGCTCATAAAGTTTCTGGCGAAGCAGTTTCCCTTTAGTATTATTTAAATCCTCCCGAAGGTTTTCAAGGGGAATGGTTTGCTTTTTACTTAACCCAAGCTTGTATTTATATGCCAATACTTTCTTTACCCGTTGCTCAATTTCAATCACCGAAATACAATTGCTATCAATAGCTTGTTTCAGTTTTGCAATTCCTTTCAAAGCATTTTCGCTGAACACCAAAATGTCACAGCCTGCCATAAAAGCCAGCGAATCAACTGTGCCTGGTTCATAGTATTTTGCTACACCTTTCATGTTAAGGGCATCGCTAAAAACCAAACCGTTAAACTTGAGCGAATCCTGTAGCCAGTTGGTAGTAACTTGGTAAGAAATAGACGCAGGGGCACCGGTGGAATCAAGTGCAGGAACATTCAGGTGCGCGACCATGACACTCCCCACATTATTTTTAAAAAGAATTTTGAAGGGATAAAATTCGAGCGAATCAAAAGCAGCAGATGATTTTGTGATGAGCGGTAAATCAAAATGCGAATCAGTGTTTACATCGCCATGACCGGGAAAGTGCTTGGCACAGGCAAGCACGCCTTCATCCTGCATACCATTAGCATATTCAATCCCTTTGAGAGCTACTTTGAATTTATCTTCTCCAAAGCTTCTGTCATTTATAACCGGATTGTTTGGATTGTTATTGACATCTACATCGGGCGCAAAGTTGACGTTGATGCCGATGCGCTTACACTGCCTTCCTATTTCTCTCCCCATTTCATAAATCAATTGGTTGTCAGCTATAGCACCGAGCGCAAGCTGATGAGGAAAGGAAATAGTTGAATCAAGTCGCATGGCAAGCCCCCATTCGCCATCAATAGCAACAAAACTTTGCACTTTTGCAGAGTCCTGAATTCGGTTAGTCCATATTGCCTGTGCTTCGGACATTCCTTTGAAAAAAATAACTCCGCCCGCTTTCCCTTGCTTCATCCAGCTAAGCACGGAGTCCATATTATAGCTCTTGCCTTCAGTATATGCCGGAAGCATAAAGAACTGACCAATTCGTTCTTCAACAGTCAGGGAGGTGTAAACCGAATCAACCCATTTCACACATTCCGTATCCTTCTTCCAATTTCTGAAATCGGGAGACTGAGAAAATGACCAATGACCAACGACTAATGACCAGTAGAGAGCAAAGAAAAATCTGAAAAGAAAACGCATAGGTGCGAATAGACAAAAGATAAGCCAACAAGTTTTATTAAGGCCTAACGAGTTTTAGACTGTTTTATGTTGATTGAAAAAGCAATATGTGGAAGGATTAACAGGAATAAAATATGTAGATAGGGGCAAAATTAAAACCGCCTAGTGCGGCTTGCAATAGACGGTTTCTATTAAAAATCAAAAAATTACTTCTTCAGCGAATCTCTAATTTCCATCAACAGCTTATCGGTAGTAGAAGGCGCGGGCGGAGCTGCAGGTACGGCTGCCTCTTGTTTACGCGAAGCATTGATACCCTTAATGATCAGGAACAATACAAAAGCAATTACAATAAAAGATAAAGTAGCCGCAATAAACTTACCCAATAAAATCCCTCCCGGTGCCCAGGTTTCTATGGTGGCTGCACCAGCGGCTTTAAGGGCGGGTTGCAGTAGCACAGGGGTTATAATGTCTTCTACTAAGGATGAAACAATTTTGCCAAACGCGGCTCCAATTATTACACCGATTGCAAGATCAACCACATTGCCCCGCATTACAAAGTCTTTAAATTCTTTAATCATTCCCATAGTAATAAGTTTTTAAGGTGAGTAAATATTACGAAATATAGAAATTGAAAACAGAAGAAGGAAATATCGGTTGGAGAAGTTTTGCCGCTCAGATTTTTTCGAAAAGATTTTTTTCTATCCAGCCCACCTTTCCATCAGCTAAGCGGATTTTAGTCCAAGTACCTACCTGATCACAAATCTGCAGCTTAATTCCCTCATGAATAGTGAAAAGGTCGGTGCCATTATCATCCGGAGCGCTCTTTACATTTGCATTCGATACCAGCAGAATAGCGCTGTCGGGATTATCTTCCACCCTACTTTGTTTAAAGGCAAGCGAAACAGAAGCGATAGAGAAAAGCAAGAGCAAAGAGGCGAGAAACAACACTAAACCTTTTTTTGCAACGAAAAGATATACTGCAAAAGCAATCAATGTAACCCAAATAAAAGCCAACGCAAAAATGCCCCAGCCTTTAGAGGATTGAGAAGAAGTGAAATTATTCCAGGCAGATGTTACCGCCAGTTGCGGAACAGGAATAAGCTTATCAATTGTTTTTAGCTGCGCCAGCTTAAGGTTATGGGTAATGTCTTCATCATCGGGTGCAATTTGGTGAGCGCGCTCAAAATTCAAAATTGTCTTACCCGTGTTTTTCAATTTATAATAACAGTTGCCGAGGTTGTAGTAAACCTCAGCCGTGCTATAGCCCTGGGCAAGTATTTTTTCGTACGAAGCAGCAGCCTGCTCAAAGTTGTTGCTTTTGTAAAGCTGGTTAGCTGATTTGTAGAGTTGGTCTGCGGATTGAGCGTTTGCATTAGAGCCAAGAAACAAGAAACAAGAACCAAGAATAAACGCAAGTAAGAATGTATTACCTCTGATTTCTGATTTCTGATTTCTGATTTCATCTTCAAGGTCAGCCATCAAATTCATAGCCGCATCGTAATTCTGTTTCATCTCGCCCCCCTCACCTACCGGTGAATACAAAGCCAGTTCGCAGGTGTTCAACAGGTTTTTTAATCTTGAAATGGTTTCTGTTTTCGCATTTTTAGCCAATAACTTTTCTTCCACATTTTCTTTTGAAAGTTCCGACATGTCAATATTCAATTTGTCGCCTAAATAACCCCAGATAGCCCGCGATACTTCATCGTAGAAATTTTTCTTGTCTTGCTTGGCAAGATGCTTTTCTGCAATGCTCAAGCGTTTCTTTGCCAGCTTCAATGCTTTCCTTCTTTTGGTTCCTATCACATCGGCAGCAAGGTCCTCATTTCTTCTTTTTGCTACCACCAAACCGATGAACAACAAAAACGGAGCTGAATACATAGCCACAAAACCTGCCGAACCGAAAAATGAATTTCCCTTTTTGAATTCAGGCGCATTGGTTTTAATGTATCGGATATCCTGACCGACCAACGTCACATCTTCTTTATTGACTCCTGCGGTTACACCTGTGTTTACATTCTTTGATGGCTCACCTGTAACCTTCACGGTAAACTCAGGGGAGTTCACTGTAAAATATTTTGCGCTTGCGGGCTCGAACCACGAAAATGTTTTCGATTCAATTTTATACTCACCAGGCTGACGAGGAATAATCAGGTAGTCATACTGTTTGGTTCCACTCATTCCGGTTGCTGCGTTGCTTATATTTTCTTTTGTCTTAGGATCATACACTTCAAACTCTGTTGGAAATGTAAGCGTAGGCGCATCTACAAACTTAAGGTTGCCGGTTCCCGAAATTTTGAGCGTATAAGTAATGGGCTCATCGGTTTTTGTCTCCTTATCCGAAAGTGACGTTTCAAACTTAAAAGTGCCCACTGCACCCGCAAAATCTTCAGGCTTTCCATTTTCAGGAAGTTCTTTCACGCTCAGATTTGTGGAAGCTACTTTTAGCGTAAGCGGGACCTGCTGCACACGACCAAAAAAGTCAAACACATTGCGCGAGCGCGCCTGAACCTGCGCTACGGTAGTTACTTCGCAACCAGCAATTGATAGTGTACCTGCTCTTTGCGGATATAAATTGTATTTGAGAATATCTACCGTGTTGTATTGCTTGCCATTAATGGTTTCTGTTGTAGGCCTGCGTTGGGGGTCGAGCGTTACTTCCTGGCTCCAGAAGCCATCGAATGCAGGTGCCTTGGTTACATTGAATCCGGAAAGATTTTGACGGAAATACAAACGATAGCTGGCAGTAAGCATCTCGCCCTTGTAAACCGAATTTTTATTCACCACCAGTTTCACAAACACTTCATCTTTCAATTGCTTTTCTAAATCACCACTCGATTGTTGCGGTTCTTCTTCCTGCTGTCCTCCATTAAAAAACGGATCATCAAAGGGGTCGAAAGGATTTCGCTGACGTTGCTGTTGCTGTGCCACAGGCGCTGTTACCTGAATTGAAAGCTCGTTACTTTCCATAGTAACACCGGCAACCTGAATGCTTCCTTTTCCAATTTTAAAAGTTCCTTGATTTTTCGGACGAAGAATGTAGTTGTAAGTAACGCTCTGTGTCACATTGCCATTCACCCATTGCATACTGCTTGAGGTACTGGGTCCACCAAGAATCTGAAAATCGGGAAGAGAAGGTGGCTTAAGATTATTGCCGTTGCCGTTTTCAAGCGTGAAGCCAAGCTGGAAGTTTGAATTTTGAGGAACCGACTTAGGAGCGGTGGCATAGAATTTTGCCTGAGCAACAGACGACAGACAACCCACAACCGACAATAGAAATGCAAATGCGAGAATTCGAGAATATGAGAATTCAAGAATGGATCTTAATCCATTCTGATTTCTGACTTCTACAATTTTAGTTCTCGTGTTCATTCTATTTGTAAATTTCTTTCAACTATACGGTTTATTCAAGCGCCATGTGCTTTACTTAAAATTTTTTAGCAAACTTGATTTCAATTCTCCCATTCTCGAATTCTCCCATTCGCTAATTTTCTACCAGTCCTTCTCGATCTTCACGTTCATTACCTTCATCTGTTTCTGCTGCACCTTTTGATTGGTTTTTTGTTCTTCGTTTTGCATAGCCTGTAATATTTTTTCGGCTTCTTCTTTGGAGAGCTTCGGTTGCTGACCTTGCTTTTGCTGTTGTTCTTTCTTTTCCTCGTTTTTCGCTTGCTGATTCTCGTCTTTCTGGTCTTTGTTCTGGTCTTGCTTATCCTGCTGGTCTTGTTTCTGATCCTTCTTATCGTCCTTTTTATCGTTGTTATCTTTATTATCGTCTCCTCCGCTTTGCTGCTGTTGTTTCAGTTTGGCGTTGGCATAGGCAAGATTGTATTTTGTATCGGCATCTTTTGGATTGTTCTTCAGCGCTTCCTTATATGCCTTCACAGCATCTTCCCATTTTTGCTGCTCCAGGTGAGTATTGCCTAAGTTGTGATATGCCTTTGCTTTCACCGATTTGTCGGGATTAGTTTGACCCGACAACTGGAATTGTTTAGCTGCTTCATCATATCGCTTTTGCTGATACACCGCATCGCCTAAATTGAAAGTAGCTTCGGGCATGTTGTTCTTTTTGTCGAGCGCTTTTTTGTAGCTGGCTTCTGCATCGGTATAAAGTCCTTTGTCGAATTGTTTGTTGCCGTTGCGGGTTTCTTTTTTGTCGGGAGCAGTTGAGAGTGAGTTGAGTTGAGCAGTTGCAAGTTGCAGGTTGCAGATTGAATACAATATTATAAACGCAACAACAACCTGTAACCTATAACCTGTAACCTGTAACTTCTTCATTCTTTAAAATTTAAGTGCAAATTTCCGTTCACTCAAAAACCATTCAATCAATAATAACACAGCAGCTATGGCAAGGCACCACTGAAACTGGTCATCGAAAGAGGTGAAGACCATTTCTTCAAATTCCTTGGTGTTGATTCTGCCGAGTTCTTTGAGGATAGCATTGATTTCATCTTTGCCGCTGCCGAGTTGAAAATATTTTCCGTTTCCTTTTGCTGCCAAGTCGCGGAGCATTTCCTGATTCATTTTTGAAAGCACAATGCTGCCGTTTTCATCGCGCTTGAAATCGCTGCCTACCGGAATAGGTCCGCCATTATCGGTACCCACACCAATAGTGAAAACTTTTACGCCTTCTTTCACCGCATCGGCAATAGCCTCATCCACGCCACCTTCATTGTCTTCGCCATCGGTGATGATGATGAGCGCCTTTGATTTATTTTCTCCTTCCACAAAATTCTCGCGCGCCATGTTCACTGCTTCCGCAATGTTGGTTCCCTGAGTTGGAACGAGGTTTGTGTTGATGGTTTTGAGATACATTCTGCCCGCGCTGTAATCAACGGTAAGCGGCATTTGAACATAGCCCCGCCCTGCAAAAACAATCATACCAAGGCGGTCGTTGTGCAGCTCATCAATAAAATTGCTGACGAAATTTTTCGCACGCATCAGGCGGTTTGGCTTAATGTCTTCGCTGAGCATGGAGTTGGAAACATCCATAGCGATGATGACATCAATACCTTCACGTTTTACTTTCTCCTGTTTGGTTCCAACCTGCGGGTTTGCAAATCCTATCACAATCATTTCAAAAGCCAGCGAAAGCAAAATGAATTTGATAAGATGTTTGTTGAATGAAACATCGGGAGTGAGTTGTTCGAGCAAAGATGAATGGGCAAAGCGTTTCAGATTTCTGTTCCGCCAGTTCTGAAAGAACAAAAACAGAATGACCATGGGAGCCAAAGCCGCCAAGCCCCATAAGTATATTTTGTGTTGAAAGCGGAAGGCTTCTTCGCGCAGAAGTATAAGCACCACTGCTATTGGAATAACCAACAAGAAGAGCCATAAGTATTTTATGTAATCACTGCGCTTCATTACGGAATACTTTTCACGATTAAATATCTCATCAACACTTCAAACAGAAGAAGTAAGCCCGCTATCAAAGCA
Source organism: Bacteroidota bacterium (assembly GCA_040387015.1). Classification (GTDB taxonomy): domain Bacteria; phylum Bacteroidota; class Bacteroidia; order Chitinophagales; family LD1; genus Bog-950. Next base: position 8,300 of record JAZKEP010000128.1, on the reverse strand, counting down.
AACGGAAAGAATTTTTCGGTTTTGTGCTCAAAGGCGCTCACTTCAATTTTTGTTTTTTCGAGTTTGTCTATTTGGGCGTAGATATCTTTCAGTTTTTTATTGTCCGTGGCGCGGAAATATTGCCCTCCTGTTTTCTTAGCAATGTCCTTAAGCAACGCTTCATCTATCTGCACATCGGCATAGTCAAAAATTAATTCACCGGAAGGTGTCATGGCAACGGGTGTCATAGCTTTGCCGTTGGTTCCGATGCCGATGGTGTAAACGCGTGTTTTAAACTGCAATGCAATATCCGATGCCGTGGCAGGGTCAATCAGACCCTTGTTATTCACACCATCGGTCATGAGGATAATCACTTTGCTTTTTGAGTTCAGTTCTTTCAATCGCTGCACCGAAGTGGCAAGACCCATTCCGATAGCTGTGCCGTCTTCCATCAAACCATTTTTAATTTGCTTGAGTTGATTTTTTACAATGGCGTGGTCAATAGTAACGGGACATTGCGTAAAGCTTTCGCCTGAGAAAACTACCAAGCCAATTCTATCGTGCGGGCGACCGTCAATAAAATTCATGGCTTCTTTCTTAGCGGCTTCTAAACGGTTGGGAGAAAAATCTTTTGCAAGCATGGAAGTAGAAACGTCCACGGCAATAACTATGTCAATGCCTTCGGTGGTAATTTTTTCTTCATCGAAAGAAGTCTGAGGCCGGGCAAGTGCAACCAACAAACTTATAAGCGCCAACACGCGCAACACCGGAAGAAATTTTTTGAGCGTTGCCTTAAAAGGGTTTCCCATTCCGGCAAAAGCATTGGTTGCTGAAAGCTTAAGGGAAGGGGAATTTCTTTTCGAAAGAAAATACCACCATAAACCGCCCAGCACTAACACAACGGGAATGAGAAACAAAACCCATTTGTTGGCAAAAGTGATATGTGATAAGTTACTGAACATTACTTTTTCTCTTCTTTGTTTTCGTTCGGCACGGTGAGGTCAATGAACTTATAAGCGCTGTCCATCGCTTTGAAATTTGCATCAGGCATTGGAACCATCTTCGCAAACTTTACCAGGTCAGCAGCGCGTAAAATAGAAAGCAGAGTCTCTTTTGCTTTTTCTTTCAGGTTGTAGCTTTCGATTTCCGACTGAATTTCTTCCGTGGTTGATTCCATAGCATACCAACCATAGCGGTATTCGAGATAGAAACGTAGAATATCGGTGAGGCGGCTGTAATACAGTTTCACATTATCGCTCTGCCAAAGTTTTTCCTCTTCCAGTTTCTTCAGCTCCTTGCGCGCCCAGATATGTGCAGGGTCTTTTGGCTTTGGACGTTCAATAACTGCAGGTTTTTGCTTGCGGTACTTTCTCCAGAGAATAATTCCGGCAATAATCGCAATCAATAGAACAATTCCACCAACGATGTAAGGAATAAATTCTCTCCACGAGTAGGGCACATCAAGCGGGGCTTTAATCGCCTTAAAGGGTTTGGCAGTGTCAACATCCAAAGTATTTACGGTAACAGGAATATCGTTGGATAGAACACTGTCTAACTCTCCATTACTGTTTTTGAAAAACACTTTTACCGGACCGGCATGATACTCTCCGGAATCATAAGCAGAAACCGTGTACAGCTGAGAAAGAACTTTTTTATCTGATTCGGCTGAGGTGTCAATTTTTGAAGCAGAAACCAATTCTAAATTTCCAAGTGTATCTGCAATTACCGGAAACGGGACAACTAAATTGTTCGGATGTTTTACAGTTAAGCGAATGTTGAGGTGATCGCCAATTTGAATTTGAGAAGAGTCGGCACGAAGAGTTGCAGAAACTTGCGCAGAAGACGATAGACAATACACGATAGACAATAGAAATGTGAGAATGCGAGAATGTGAGAATGTGAGAATTGATAAAAACCAATTCCCTACCTTCTCCCATGATTTTCTATTTGTATTCTGTATTTCCATTCTCGAATTCTCGAATTGTCGAATTGTCAAATTAGCGTTTACGCTCTCTTTTCTTAAACATATTCATCATCGAAATCACATAATTATCTTCGGTCTTTATGCTTTCTAACTGCGCTCCGCTTTTGCCGAATAAATCTTTAGTGGCACGAACATTTTCGTGAAAGGTCTTCGCGTATTTATCGCGTAGCTTTTTGTCACTTGTATCAATCCAGAATTCTCTTCCTGTTTCGCTGTCAATTATTTTTGCAAGACCGATGTCCGGCATCACCGCTTCGCGCTCGTCATAAATATGTAATCCTATCAGGTCATGTTTCTTACCAACTACGTTCAGCGATTTTTTGAAATCGTTTTTGAAACTATCAGCAGAAGAGTTCGAGCTTAGAAAGTCAGAAATCAAAAATGCAATTGATTTTTTCTTTACCACGTTGTTGAAGTACTTCAATGCTTCAGCAATATTGGTTCCTGTTTGTTTTGGGTGGAAATCATATATCTCTGAAATAATTCGAAGAATATGTGTCTTTCCTTTTTTAGGCGGAATAAATTTTTCAATCTGGTCGCTGAAGAAGAGAACACCCACTTTATCATTGTTCGTTATCGCGGAGAAGGCAATCACACCGCTTATCTCGGCAATGATGTGATTTTTAAACTCATTTTGCGTTCCGAAAAAAGACGACTGGCTTACGTCAATCAGCAACATCACCGTCAATTCTCTTTCCTCTTCAAAAACCTTAATGAATGGTTTTCTGTTTCGTGCAGTTACATTCCAGTCAATAGCGCGCACATCATCACCATATTGATACTCACGTACTTCGCTGAAAGAAATACCTCTTCCCTTAAACGCAGAATGATAGCTGCCCGAAAAAATCTGATTAGAGAGTTTCCGGGTTTTGATTTCGATTCTACGCAATTTCTTGCGTTTATCGTCAGTCGTATTTACGATTTCTTTTGCCACAGCCTTCGAATGAAATTCAAATGAATACTATGGAACCTCTACTGCATTCAGGATTTCAGAAATCACTTCTTCACTGGTAATATTTTCAGCTTCCGCTTCATAAGTCAACCCAACACGATGACGCATTACATCAAAGCAAATGGCGCGAACATCTTCCGGTATTACATAACCTCTGCGCTTAATAAACGCATACGCTTTTGCAGCTATTGCCAAGTTTATACTTGCCCGAGGCGAACCTCCGTAGCTGATAAGTGATTTTAATTTATTGAGTTTATAGTCTTCGGGTTTACGGGTAGCGAATACAATATCGAGGATATAGCGTTCGATTTTTTCATCCATATAAACTTCGCGAACGGTTTTGCGGGCTGCAACAATATCTTCCTTCTTCACTACCTGATTTATCTGCTTATCGGCCATCTGCATGTTCTGGCGAATAATCAACTGCTCTTCTTCTTTCTTGGGATAAGTGATAACCGCCTTTAGCATAAAGCGGTCAACCTGTGCTTCCGGCAACGGATAAGTTCCCTCCTGTTCAATTGGGTTTTGAGTGGCAAGAACCAAAAACGGATCCTCTATTTTGTAAGTGTTATCACCAATGGTCACCTGCTTTTCCTGCATGGCTTCCAACAGTGCCGACTGCACTTTTGCCGGAGCCCGGTTAATTTCATCGGCCAATACAAAGTTGGCAAACACCGGACCTTTCTTCACCACAAAATCCTGATCCTTTTGATTATAAATCATCGTTCCTACCAAATCAGCGGGCAGCAAATCGGGCGTAAACTGAATACGTGAAAATTTTGCATGAATAGCCTGAGCCAAGGACTTAATCGCCAGCGTTTTTGCCAAGCCCGGCACACCCTCCAAAAGAATATGTCCGTTTGAAAGCATTGCCAAAAGCAATCGCTCCAACATGTACTTTTGACCCACAATGGTTTTGCCGAGCTCCATGTTCAGCACATCAACAAAGGCGCTTTCGCGGTTTATTTTTTCATTCAGTGCAGCAATGTCAACCGTGGTATTTCCTGATATTACTTCCATAGTTTTTTGTTTTTAATGGGTGACAAATATATCCGCCTCCGAAGATGTTAAAAATGAAATTTTGTTAAGCATAAAGCGTCCGGGCAATGATATAAATAAAGAGGATACAATCCCTTTTCTAAGTCTGCCTATCAGTTCCGTTTTTGATTTGGGAGAAATGAACCGGATAGAAATACCAAGAAGACAAATTCAACGGCCCTTCCAATTCGCTGTTTGAGCCCTGTTTTTAAATTACTACATTTTTTAACAAACTATTTTTAATGCTGACAATCAGATAATTAGAGACGAAAAAAAATTATTTTACTACTATGTGTTGCATGCTACTATCCAATAAATATATATTTGCATCGTCTAGTAGCTTATTAAACATTTAACGACAATTAAAATGAACATAGAAAACACAAAAGCGCAGATGCGAAAAGGGGTGCTGGAGTTCTGCATCCTTACCGTTCTTTCGGACGGGGAGCATTATCCCACCGAAATTATCGAGCGCATGAAACAAGCCAAGCTCCTGGTAGTAGAAGGAACCCTTTACCCCTTACTCACGCGGTTAAAAAATGACGGACTGCTTTCGTATCGCTGGGAGGAGTCTACTTCGGGGCCGCCACGCAAATATTTTACCCTAACAGAAGATGGCAAAAAAAACCTCGCCTCTTTACTTGAAAGCTGGACCGAACTCACTGATTCAGTCAATCAAATTATTCAACAAACCACCAAAAAACAATAACGATGAGAAAGACATTAAATATAAACCTTGGAGGAATAGCATTTATTATTGATGAAAACGCTTTCGAACTCCTGCACCATTATCTCGAAACGCTGAAAGCAAAATTTAATAATGCTGCTGAGCGCGATGAAATAATGACTGACATTGAAGCGCGCATTGTCGAAATGCTTACGCAAAAGCTGGACGGACGCAAAGAAGTAGTCAGTGTGGAAGATGTTCAATATGTAATAGGCATTTTGGGCAAACCCGAAGATATAGCAGGCGAGGAATCTGTTACTGAAAGTACTTCGGCTACAACATCCCCATCCGGCTCATCTTACTATACTTATCAAGCCCCTGTAAAAAGAAGATTGTTCCGCGACCCGGAAGATGAAAAAGTGGCCGGGGTTATTGCAGGACTGTGCCATTATTTCGGCATCAACGACCCCACCTGGGTGAGGTTAGCAGTGGTGGTTCTTCTTTTTGTAAGTTTTGGTACCGTTCTTATTGCTTACATATTGTTAGCCTTAGTTATACCCAAAGCACAAACTTCTTCTGAAAAACTACAGATGAAAGGCGAGCCGGTTAATATCAGCACTATTGAAAAGGAAATTAAAGGTGCGGTAAACCGTGCCGGTGAATCGGTTAATAAATTTGTGCGGGAGGAAACCTTTTTCGAAAAAGTATGGGGCCTAGTAGCAACTATTGCAAAAGGAATTTTAAAAGTGATTGCCGCCATCGTCATTTTTATAGGCTTAATCATCATTTTTGCTTTGGTGGCTGCGTTGTTCGGAGTTTCTATAGCAGGCAATGCAATGCTGGCGCACGCCCCTCATTTATTAATCGAAAATACAACTGCTATCTCTTTACTTAAAATAGGAATGGTGCTGTTTGTTGGCGCTCCTGTTATTACTTTGATATATGGAGCACTGCGTATGATTTTTGGCAGGCGTACACAAGTGCCTTGGTTAAAGTGGGGGCTGGTAGCTACCTGGTGGACGGGGGTGTTTCTGCTAGCTTTCGGGGCGTATTTCGCTTCGCAGGAGTTTACCGCCAGGGCCACCAAAAACGAGGAGATTGCCCTTATGCAGCCCGCTAACGGAACCCTGTTTGTGCAACTGACCGATACGCTTGGTAATAAAGTTTCTACCGAAGATGATGAGGATGAAAACTACAACTTTAACATCAATCAGAACGGTGTAAACATTAACGGTGTTAGTATTAATGAAATGGACCGCATTCCTATTGGTGAACCCTGGCTGCAGATAATGCCTTCATCTAACGACAGTTTTTATGTTCAAAAATCTATTACAACCAGAGGAAAACACAAAGGCGATGCGTTGACCAATTCGGGTTATGTGATTTATAATTTATCGCAAACCGATACCGTGCTAAATCTGCCCGCTTATCTCGAATTAGATAAAAACGGCAAGTATCGTTTCCAGGAAATGAAAATACGTATTGCCATACCCGAAGGCAAGAGCATACGTTTTGCCGATAACATAGACCGCTGGCGCGCCACCGTAAAAGGCGATGGCAGTTTTGATGATACCTATTTTGCCACTACTACCTGGATCAACAAAAACGGCAAAATAATTTGTGTGAAAGGCGAAAATCATTTCAACGAAGCTGACGAAGAAGAAATTGTAACGGAAGAAATAAGAGGTGATGAGGAGAAAAACCCGGGCCGAAAAACAACCATAAGAGTAAAGAAGAACGGAGACCGGGAAGAAGAAGTAGAAACAAAAATGAACGATGACTCTAAAAAGATTGAAAAGAAGATAATCAAGATTGAGAAGGAGAAGGATGCTTCCAATGAAGATTTTTAGCCTGAAGATTTGAAAATTCAGGCACCCTGATTTTACAATTTTCCAATCTTTAATTTTTAATTTTCCAATCAATTTCCTGCATCATGAAACAGGTTATACTTATTCTGCTCGGGCTTATTTTATTGGGGGGCTTAGCTTTTCTTTCCTCCTGCGGCTGCAATGGTAAGCGGGGCAACGGGCATGTGGTTAAGCAGGAGCGAAAAATTTCTTCTTTTCAAAAAATTTCTATCAAAGGAATTTTTCCGGTGGTTATTTCCCAGGATGGTGGAAGCGAATGGGTAAAGGTGGAAGCCGATGATAATCTTCAGGAACTGATTACCGTAGAGAATGATGACAATGAGCTCATCATCAGTTCAGACGATAACATCGCTATTCACAAATCAAAAAGATTAAAGGTTTATGTCAACATCAAAACCCTTCATGCGCTGAACAATACTTCGGTGGGCACCATTGCTTCTTCGGGACCACTGACATTCGACAGCCTTGAAATCAATTCCGAATCGGTCGGAAAGTTAGAACTGAAATTACAGGGAAATTTTCTTCGTGCTAATTTAAATTCAGTGGGCTTAACGAACCTTTCCGGAAATGTAGAGGAAGTGCGCATCAACAACAAAAGCGTGGGTGTTTTATTTGCCAATGACCTGAAAGCAGAAACACTCATGATTCACAACACAGCCGTTGGATTGGTGGAAGTATATGCCGCTAAGGAATTTTTTATCCGTTCTTCAGGTATAGGAAACCTGTATTACAAAGGAGCTGGCGATGTGAAAGAATTAAAACACGAAGGCCTGGGGAAAGTGCAGAAGGTGGAATAAGGCCTTTTCTGATAATCAGAAAGGGGTTTTTATTGCGGGGCCGGTGGCTCTTTCTAACTGCACCTCGGCAGTTCCCAGCAACTCGCCTTCGGGTGAAATATCAATCGAATACGTTTGCCGAAATTCATCACCAGGCTGCCATTTTTCAAGGGTTACATGAAAAACTGTATTTTGATCACGCTGCTCAATACGTATGCTGCTGGTAGGTTTAAAATTTTGAAACCGCTGAACAATCGTTTCAATTACCGACATAGGCAAACGCGCAAACTCCATCTCCACCTTTTTCTCAAGCCAGTGGCCCTGGCGGTTATACCTGGCCATATATGAATGTTTGTTTTTATAGATTGTAAAATCTGCGCGAAAAACATCTGCGCTCTCCTGCGTCCATTTAGCGCTTGATATGCTTGAAAAGTCGGTATATAAACCCTGCCGCACAACATCAGGCACAACCACTGCATTTTGACCGTACATACACAAAGCATATTGTGTAAAAAAAAGGAGTAAAATATTTTTCACAAGCTGGTATACGCATTCTACCAAAGTATGTTGCCATAGGTGAAAACAGCATGTTTTTTTACCTCCTGCTTAATGTCGCATTCTTCATTGCAAGCCGAAATTTTTTCGCCCCCAGCTAGAATTTTTTTATTGAAACCGGAACCGGTTTGGGTGGATACTCATATAATTTTACAACGTTTCTTTTCTAGTTTCTTAACCTGTTAATTTTTTTAATCTGGGCATTTAAGATGTTAAGGGTTCTTACTGATTGCAAAGAACGATTTGCTTGGGAGGGGTTCAAAAATGCTGCGGAGAACCGGTTAATCCTTAAAATGCTGCAATTTTCATTAAAAGCCCTCAAAAAGAAGCTTTTTTCTGTAATCAGGGAATTTTAAGTCCGACTGGGTGCAGTTGAAGGGCGATTGGTTGAAGATGGAAGGCGCTTGGGTAAAGATGGAGGACGGTTGAGTGCATTTTGAATGAAGTCTGAAGTCCGATTTTTAACAAATTAAAATAGCAT
>JAZKEP010000127.1:5060-12811 GCA_040387015.1 Bacteroidota bacterium | reverse complement strand
AGGTTATCTTTTCTTCCTAGCCACTCAAACTCAACGGGTGAAATGAAATGTATAACGTCATTCGTTATCAAGCTATGAATACCCAATTCAGGAGCTTCTATTATCAAGCATTTTCTTTCATCTGTCGAAACAGTAATTCCTTCGAATGTTTTAAAATAGCGATCGGGATTAGGTCCATTCAGCCTCCTCAGAGCGATGTGACTGATGGTTTCGGTCATCCCAAAGGTGGCATAAGAAGCATTGTTTAAAAGCTGCATGTTTTTCATTAATCGAGCAGAGATATCTTCACCACCAATCAGTAGTTTTCGTATTTTTTCGATGCGTTGCATATTTTTCTCAAATTCATACAACTGGGAAGGAGTAAATGCAGCGAAATCAAAATTATCTTTATCAGTAAGTTGGCTTAATGGATTAGAACTTGGCCGCATGCAATACAAATCCATTTTATTCCAAATAGATCTCACAATCATCATCATGCCGGAAATACGGTTCGCAGGTAAGCAGAGTAACGCTTTGTCTCCATGTTTCAATTGCAGAGCGTAGCAGGTCAATCGGGCACTGTTCAGAATACATCCTTTCCCATGTTGTATTTCCCTAGGAAAACTAGTAGACCCCGAAGTGAAAACTTTAATGGATACGACTGCAGGATCCAGCCAATCCCTAATAAATTGCCAAATCTCTATTTCCCATTCATCCAGTTCACTATTGATTTTTTCAATAGCGATTTTTTGGATTTCTTTTTCAGTAAGAGAGGAGAAAGCCACACGGAACATATCGCAATCTACAAAGTGAATTTGAATTAATCAATAGAAGGTGGGAAATAATGTATTAAACTGTTTTAACGGACACTGGTATCTTGTTATTCAACTGAGGGAAATTACTTATTAATTAAGACTTCAAATCTTGAGAAATGTCTTTTGATCTATCATGACTTTTACAGTCTAGAATTTTAGTTAATGCTCTAAAATTTTGTCAGCAAATTTCGTGTTAGGATCATAAGCGAGATTTCCGTTTTGAATGAAGAGTGGTGAGGAAATATTGTCGATGAACAAACCTCCAGTCCCGAGCCCCTGTACCATCGCATTATTTTTAGTAAACACCCACTGTGCTATAGCATTTAGTCCGATATTTGATTCTAAAGCAGAGGTGGCCCACCAGCCGATATCTTTTCTTTCAGCCAACTCTATCCACTTATCACATACTTTAAATCCTCCCAGTAAACTCGGTTTGAGAATAATATAATGCGGACAAAGTTTTTCTAATAGGTGTTCCATATCGCATTCTTTTATTCTGATAAGTTCTTCATCTAAAGCAACAGGAATTGGTGAGTAGCTGCATACCTCGCTCATTAAATCTAATTCTCCAGCTTTCACGGGCTGTTCAATAGAGTGAATGTCAAAATCCGCAAGTATCTCCAATTTCTTGAAAACATCGTCCTTTTGAAATGCACCATTGGCATCCAAGCGAATTTCAATAGCATCTTTTGGGAATCGCTGCCGGATAAACTTCAAGAGATTAATTTCTTCGTTGAAGCCTATAGCACCTACTTTAATCTTGATGCATCTAAAACCATCCTGTAGCTTTTCTTCGAGCTCACGTTGCATGAATTCTTTACTCCCCATCCAAACTAATCCATTAATAGGTATTTGGTTTATTCCTTTAGTAAAATCGGTATCAAACAAAATTTCCCTACCTCCACCTTTCAGGTCAAGAAGAGCACATTCCCATCCGAAACGGATTGAAGGGAATAGAGAAATATTGGGTTTAACTAAAGATGGATTTTCTATGTAGCTACATACTTCCTTTAGTGCTGCCTCATAGTTAGGAATGTCATCAATACTCAGGTCTTCAATAAAGCTACATTCTCCTATCCCTCTTATTGTATTTTCGGTAATTGATAGTAGATATCCGTTTTTTACGGACATAACTCCCCTGGAAGTTTGAGCAGGGTTTTTGAAATGCAATTGATATTTTTTGAAGGTAGCTTTACGCATGTTTTAGCAGATAGTTCATTAAATAATCAATCCTTACAGTAGTTTTTTTATTAATAAATTTGAGATGTGGAAACTTCGGTAGAACAAGATCCTTTTGGTCAATCAGCCACTTTGGAATTTCATATTTTGAGTAATTAATTAGTCCTACTGTGGAATAAACGAACAGAGATGTTCTTACAATAACAAGAATTTCGGCTTCGCGGATTACGGGAATAGCTTCTTCCATCCTAAGAACGGGTTCCCCAAACCAAACAATATGAGAACACAAATGGGAGCCTTTTTTTACATATATCTCTCTGTAAAATATTCTCTTTACATTCATAGACTAATTTTTCATCAATGGGGCATCTCGATTTTAGTAATTCGCCATGAAGATGAATTAAAATGCTAAATCCGCTCCGCATATGAAGATCATCCGTCAAGGCAAAATGGGCCTGGTCAGATTGACATCGCATAAATGCTTTCGTCTTTGATAACAAAAATCAAGATAATACCGGTGTCCTTTCTCGAGCCTTTGGATGAGCAACAGCCTCTATCCTATGATCCTTCCATAATCCTCCTGAATCACGAAAAATCTTAATGCCGCTTTCCGCGCTACTACCTGCCCCAGTAAGAATGGCAATTTTCTTCAAATGGGTTTAAGAAATTCTTTTAATAACTTTTAGTTGATGAGAATACTTTTTAATATCTACATTATGAATTCCAAAATGATCTATTTTATCAATTCGAACTTTGCCCGATGAATGAATAATGCGATTATCTTTAAGAATAATCCCGACATGAATAATTTTCCCTGCTTCGTTATTAAAAAAGGCAAGATCACCGGGAATTGCTTCTTCTATGAAATTAACAAGATTACCTTGTTCGGCCTGCTGATAGGCATCACGATACAAGGGGATACCTACAAATTTATAGACTATTTGAGTAAAGCCCGAGCAATCAATTCCGAAAGGAGAACGCCCACCCCATAAATAAGGAGCGTTTTGGTAACGCATAGCTACACGTTCTAAGATTGCTGTATTTTTTGCATCGGAGGGAACTGCCTGACCATTGTAAATAAATTTCTCTTTAGCGATTCTGAAATTTAGGCCATCAAAACACGGTAAACTACTGCCCGCAACCAAAGGAATTGAATGATGACTGGAGGAAGCTGTGCTTACTAATTCAAGTGCCACGCCATAATCAGGAAGTGAGATTCCGCTAAAATCCTTTTCGCTTGAAGGCTGATGTTGGTTCACATCAATCCATCCCTCATAATCATCGTAGCAGCATTTAATATGCAGCCACGAGTCTAAAGAATTAATTACTTCGTATATCTCCCCGAACAGCAGTTGCGAAACTAATTCGCTTCTGTGCGTAGGTTCTTTACGTATTGGAATGACGCTTAATTTTGCGATGCCATGTTTCATTGCTGCAATTTATCATAGGTTTTTCCTAGTTCTGTTTTGCAGTCTAAAACAAATTCAACATAGAAAGTGTTGATTCTGTTTTAGACTGCAATTGATTATCTTTGTTCATGTTGAAAAAAAATTATAGTCGTTGCAACTTGTTTTGTATTTTTCCACTCTCACTTAAAGAGATATTGAGAGATGAGGTAATATTTATTTGTTAATGAACAACACGCTTCTTATGAAATTTTTGCGGGCACTCCTACTTTTTTTCTTTCTTTCCTGTGTTCGTGAAGGTTTAGCGCAAATAACCTGTGACTTTACGTTTCAAAATTCTGCAGCAGTAAAATGCACCCCTTATTTTCTTCTTGCCACGGCCAATAATGTTTCTTCTTCTGCAGTTATTGAACGTTGCTGGTATTTAACAGGACCCCAGCCATTTACTGTGTGTAATAATCAGTTAAATTCGACTTTCTCGACTGTTATTACCACTGAAGGCATTTATTCTCTTAGACTTTGGACGCGTAATGCGAATGGTGATACCTGTTTCATTGAGAAAACTATAGAGATTGCACCAAAACCTGTAACAAATTTCACTTTTGCCCCATTGGAAGGGTGTGCACCATTATGTGTGCAGGCAGTTTGTAACTCTCAGGCGGGTGTAGGAAGAGTAATTGATTCAGTGGTGGTAGATTGGGGATGTGGACCTATCACGTTTCTTAATGCCTGTACTCCTACCCCTATTACTCGTTGTTTCACGTGCCCCCCAGGAATATACAGTCCTACTGTAGTAATAAAAAATGATGCAGGATGTTATGATGATACTACCTACCTTAGCCTTGTGAGGGTTTTAACACCTCCAGTTGCTAGCTTTACTGGCGACACAACTTATGCCAATTGCGCTTCCGGGCCGCTTACCGTAAATTTTGTGGCGGATAATGCAGGGCCGAATATGACATATGTCTGGTATATTGATGCCGCTTTAGTGCAAAGCGGACCCAGCCGCTTTTTGAATAATCGTGTTTTTGCCATTAACAATGCCAATTGTTATGATATTAAGTTAGTGGTCACACACCCGAGCGGTTGTGGTGATTCATTAGTTAGAAACGATTACATATGTGTGCGGTCGGTTCCGCAGGTTAGCTTTACCCAAAATGCTACTACTGGTTGTGTAAGCGCTCAATCTCCATTTACATTGGGACTAACTAGCAATACCGGATCTCTTAGCTGGTCACTGAGCAATACCGGAGGAGGAACATACCCCACGCAAAACGGAACTGTGGCAACATATTCGTTAACATTACCAGGAACCTATACGGTAACTGCTACAGGGACATTTGGGATTGGCTGTTCAGCAACTACAACCCAGCAGGTTTTGGTTCTTAGTCCCAAGCCTGTCGCAGCTTTTACAGCCAATGATAGATTTGGTTGTAGTCCGCCAGATACTGTATCTTATACTGCCACTCCCTGCGCTAATTGCAGATATCAATGGACTTTAGATGGAGCTACCCCGCGTTTAACATCCCAACAGAATCCGACTGTAATATATACCGGCTACGGACCTTGGACAAGTAGCTTAAGGGTTACAGATACAATAACGGGATGCTCGGATACATTGACAAGACCTGGGTACATTAACTTACGGAGAATCAGTCCGGTTATCGGACGAAATCGGGTAGAAGGATGTTCTCCTGTTTGTGTTGATTTTCAGGATCGGACTAATTATTCCACTTTCCCAGATTCTGTCAGCTCCATATGCTGGAGTTTCTCAGGAAATGTTCCGGGGGCTTGTCAGTCTAGCCTGAACAGATGCTTTACGGATCCCGGTTGCTATAATGTAAAACTGGTAGTTACATCAACCACTGGCTGTGTTGACAGTACTACTATTAATCGTGCTATTTGTGTGGGCACCCCACCTGTGTGTACCTTTTCTGCTAATCCTACTACTATGTGTTTTGAAGAGGAACCAATAGTTATAAGTACTACTTGCGATTCTTTCGACTATTTTCATGTAAATTGGGGTGACGGGGATTCAGGGGATGTATACACTCCCGTATTTGAACATTTTTATCAGGATACAGGTAATCTCACTACCTGTATAACTCCCTACCGCGATAGTTGCGCTGGAGTAAAATACTGCTTCCCTGTTCGGGTGAATCCTCCAATTGCCGGGTGGACAGATTCATCCACTTGTTTTACGGGTGATACTGTATTTTTTGTAAACAAAACTGCCGGAGCTACTAGCTATCTCTGGAATTTTTGCGATGGCACCACATCAACACTGACTAATCCCTTTAAAGTATTCCCTCGATGTGATACCTGCACAGTAACACTTGCCGCTTATAATAGTTTTACGGGATGTACCCACGAAAAAACAGCCCGAGTCAATACTGCTTGTGATGGAGCAAGTTTGTCACCTAGAACACGCTCTGGCTGCGGTCCTTTAACGGTCAATTTTTTTAATACATCCGCATCTTCCACTCCTAATTTCACAAGGTGGTATTTTAACTGCAACAATTGCACGAACTTCTCCGGATGTCCAAATTCTCAGGGGGGGAATACGACTACCTTCACCTTCAACACGGTTGGAAATCACTGCGTGGCTATGAGAAATAGAACCTCATCGGGATGCATTGACACGGTTTATTCGTTTATTAAGGTATGTAAACCTATTGCAAACTTCACCAGTAACAACTCCTGTTTCCCGGACCCAATTTGCTTCACTTACAGAGGTTACGATTCATTGTGCGCTATAATAAGAAGACGATGGAGTTTTGGGGATGGAACGGTAGACTCCGTAACCTTGAATCCATGTCATTTATATACTACTCCAGGCAGTTATCAGGTTACTTTGTTTATTCAGAATGATGCAGGATGCACTTCAACCATTACTAAAACAGTAATCGTTTCTGATACAGTAAGATTGAATTATTTATTGGATGATACACTATGCCCGGGAACCACTCATTGTGTAACCAATAGTTCAATCGGAGCCAATTTGACATATCAATGGACAATACCTGATGCGTTCCCTGGCGATACCTTTACGGATCCTGCCCCCTGTTATACAATTAATACCGAAGGAGATTATTGGATATATGTAAATATTTCTTCCAATAATGTATGTACTACAACTGATTCCACGCTGATTCATGCCCATCCCCCAACTGCTTCAGGATATATCAGTGATAATTTTATTGAATGTCCTAATCCTCCTCAAATTATTCAGTTTATCAGTACTTCTACATATTACGATAGTTTGGCCTGGAACTTTGGGGATCTGGTTTTTTCAAACCTCGACACCGCGGCACATATATACAGCTATCCAGGTGTTTACCCCATTTGTATCACTACCACTACCTACGATGGATGTAGCAGCACAGCTTGTATTGATACAATTGTGGTAGAAGGCCCTTACGGCAGTTTAACGGTTCTTGAAAGTCCCGGTATTTGTGCGTGTGAGGATACTGTCCATTTTCAGGTGAGCACTGTAAACTCAAATGCACTTACTTTGTTATATGGTTGTGCCCAGGGCTTTGTGCAGGATAATTCTATTACACCTATTGGCACCCAGGCTAATCCCACAGTTATTAATTTTCAGTATGCATATTGCTTAATAGACAGTTGCCAGCCCCAAATGATTTTCGGTGACACCACCGGATGTTTGGTTTACGTGGAAGCCCCTTTTATCTATATAGATTCACCAACAGTTAATTTTACCTTCGATAGCTATGCATCCTGTCTTACTGGAATTGTGTGTTTTAGTGATTCTACGACCTATAACCTTCAGCCTTACCAATCTTATACCATTCAGAGAAGATGGGATTTTGGAGACAATAGTGCTCCTGATACCTCAGCTAACCCTTGTCACACTTATCCGGGGGCCGGTACTTATAACCCGCGGCTTTATATCTGGTCTAATTTAGGTTGTTTTGATTCAATGGTATCCCAGGTGGTTATTATTCCAGAAATTCCACGGGCAGAGTTTTATGCCGATGACTCCACCGTTTGTGCTTATACATCAGTTTGCTTTCATAGTATTTCTACTACCGACAGTTTAACTGCAGTTGAATTTCGCACATGGGATTTTGGAGATGGTACATTAGACACTTCTAACCGGAGAAATGTTTGCCATACTTACACCGCAGGTGGACTTTATCGTGTAACCCTTTGTATCCGTGATAGTCTTGGTTGTCCGAATTGTGATTCCTCTTTCGTTATTCAAATAATTGATAACCCTGTTGCAGATGCCGGGGGCGATCAAACTATTTGTTACGATGTTTCCACTCTACTGAATGGTACTGGGGCCGCATTCTGCCTGTGGTCTCCATCAGGTTTGGTTTCGGATCCGGCAATTTGCAATCCTACC
>JAZKEP010000127.1:0-5050 GCA_040387015.1 Bacteroidota bacterium | reverse complement strand
ACTCACCAGCAATGCTACGCTGGTTTTAATTGTAACAGATCAGTATCAGTGTAGAGATACTGATACTGTTGCATTAACCGTGGCTCGGGTTAATGCAGGATTTAATGCTGGTAATACTTTCTGTCTGAACGATAGTATTTGTGTTATTGACACCTCAAGCAATTTGAACGGAATCCTCACTTCGTTCAATTATAATTTTGGGGAAGGAAATCCTCAATCAGGAGCGAATGTTTGCCATAAATATACGTCGCCAGGAAGCTATAGCATAGAACATATTGTAATAGACGATAACGGATGCACTGACACTGCGATTCTGCCTGTTGTAATATATCCGAATCCGAATGCAGATTTCACTATTAATGATTCAGTGATATGTAGTAATGAACCTGTTTGTGTTACTGATCTGTCGAACGGAAGTACTTCCATTAGTTGGGGCTGGAATTTCGGGGGGCCTAATGCCAATGCATCGGGTAGCAATCCGGCTTGCTATACTTACAATGCCCCTTTTCAACCCGACTACATTGTGCAATTGGTTGTAACAGACTTAAATAATTGCACAGATACTGCCCGAAGACTAGTTACAGTGCTTGAGGCGCCTATTGCAGATTTTGACTGGGATATTTCCTGCGAGAATGTACCCATGCCTCTTACGAATACATCCATTGCAGGGGATGCAGTAATCAACTCCAATCAATGGACTTTATGGCTGGGAGCCCCTACTCCACTTATAGACAATAATACTAGCACTTCCTTTATTTTCCCCATAGGGTTTCATGATGTACAGTTAATAGTTACTGATTTAAACGGCTGTGTAGATACTGTTGTAAAAACTGTGAGAACAGATTTGTCAACCAATATGGCAGTAAATCCCGGAGATACTACTATCTGTTTAGGAACTGCTGTAGATTATACTGTAACCGGACTTTTTAATAGTGTTTCATGGTCGCCTTCTGTATGGGTAAGCGATCCGAATGCAGCCTCTGTTATTGTAACACCTCAGGCAAATGTTAGTTACATTGTTACGGCCCTAAACGGAGCCTGTGCTCCTGCAAAAGATACTATCACTATTCAGGTGATACAACCTATACCTATTGAATTAATGGCGAGTCCTGAACAAATTGTGCTTGGATTAAGTTCTAATATTACTTCCCAAATACCCGGACGTATTGATAGTATCATTTGGGATCCCAGTTCCACATTGGACTGTCGCGATTGCAGGAACCCTGTTGCAACCCCAACTCAAACTACTACCTACACTGCTACCATTTACTATAGCCTTAATGGTGTTACCTGTACCAGTATAGATTCTATAACGATTCAATTTCTGAACAGTTGTGATGAAATTCCTCCTTATTTGCCTAATACTTTTACCCCTAATGCAGATGGTATGAATGATGTGTTTATGATAAGGGGTGTTGCGGGTAAAAAGATAAATTATTTCCGCATTTTCGACAGATGGGGAAAACTGGTTTTTGAAAGCTCGGAAGGAAATTTTAATGACCCGAGATGGGGTTGGGATGGTAATGACAATGGAGGTAAAAAAATGAATCCCGCAGTTTTTGTTTATACTTACGAAATTGAATGTGTTAATGGAGAGACTAAGCAAGGCAAAGGTAATGTTAGCTTAGTAAGGTAGAATCATGATTAAACAACTGCTTAAAACGTTTTTTTTAGTCGCTTCTGTGTGCTTATACCATACCGGTTATTCACAGGATATTCATTTTTCGCAGTACAATGCTTCCCCGCTTTTATTGAACCCGGCCTTGGCAGGAATGAACCTTTGTGATTACCGTGTGTTTGCAAATTTCCGGACCCAATGGCTTACTGTTTCGGAAGGGAATACATATCGCACTTTTGCCGGAGGAGCTGATATGTCTGTTGGCAAAGTAACCAAGGTGAACAGTTATGCGGGATTGGGCCTTTCTTTCTTTGCCGATCAGGCGGGGGATATTAGTTTTAGCTCGAATCGCGTTGATTTAACCTTTGCTTATCACCTGATGCTTAATAGAAGGGGTACGCAGCAGATTTCAGCAGGTATTCAGGCCGCCTTTAACCACAGAGGTATTAATCCCTCAAAGGCAACTTACGACTCGCAGTATGATCCCAGAACAGGGCAAATCAATCCGGTGCTTCCTGGCGAAACCTATGGACGGACAAGAATACTTTATGGAGATGCCGGTTTGGGTTTGTTATATAGCGGAATGTTCAGGAACGAAACTAATTTCTATATGGGTTTTGCTTTGAGTCATCTTAATCAGCCAAAAATTTCTTTTTATCCGAGTGGGCAAAACGGAAACACCACAGGAGACGAGCGGCTTTTTATGAAAATAACGTTGCATGGGGGTATGGCCGTTCCCATCGGAAAGAAGCTATCAGTATTACCCAATTTCATGGTATTGGTGCAGGGTTCTTCTTATGAGTTTAATATAGGCTGCAATTTTAAAACATTGGTAGGGAATCCGGTGACCAGTAAAACATCTATTCAAGCAGGCATTCAATACAGAGGCTTGCTGGATGCGTTTATTGTAAATGCACGAGTGGATTATAAAGGATTTAGTTGTGGGCTGAGTTATGATATTAATATTTCGAAGTTAATGCCTGCCACTAATACAATCGGGGCTCCCGAAATATCACTTATTTACCAAGGCTGTTACCGCAAGAAACCCAAGCCGGGACATTGTCCTGTAATGTTGTAAAATACTCTTAAGAACTTTAGCTTCGGCATGGCTGTTCTGTTTAAATTGCACCCATGTTATTAGTGCGCAGAGTTATTGAAGGTATTATCTACTCCAACATCTTTATTGGCATTTGCGCTGTGGCATTAACGCTTACCAACCAGGTAACTGTAGAAGGTGATTTTCATTTCAACAAAGGGTTGGGCTTTGTTTTCTTTTCCACGGTGTTTACTTATTGCTTTCTAAAATTTAGAAAGACGGGAGGGGCGGTTGAGAATACAACGCATCATAACTGGGCTGAAGAGCACCAGCAGCTATCCCGCAACATTTTGGTCATTTCGCTCTTAGCTACGGTGTTTTACTTTGCGGGTTTGGAAGGACGGGTTCAGTTTGTTGTGGCGTTGCTGGCCGCTTTTACCGCCTTGTACGGGTTTGTAAATATTCCCTTTACAAATCCTAAAAGGAAGTTGCGTGATTTCGGGTTGCTTAAAACCGTGTTTGTAGCAATTGTATGGTCGGTGACTACAGTGGTAGTGCCTTTGGGCGATTCTTTTGTGGAAACAGATGTCATGATTTTTCTTTTACTCAGGAGGTTCCTTTTTATCCTGGCATTAACTATTCCTTTCGAGATAAAGGATATGGTGGGCGACCGGGAGCACAACCTGAAGACGATACCCTACCTGATTGGTGTGAGCAACACCAAACTGCTGGCCCAGGGAATTTTATTACTGCTTGCCCTTATTATCATTATGCAGCATCTCTTTTTCGGACTTTCGATTGGTTATATGCTGGCCTTAGATATTTCTCTGTTGCTTACTATCTTCTGTATTCAGCCGGTGGATGAAGAAACCTCCGATTGGTGGTTTTATGTGGTGCTCGATGGCATGATGGTTCTGCAATTTGTATTGGTGTATACCACAATGCTATTTTAAATTACCTGTGCAGGGCCGCAATGCAGGATAAAAGAATAAAATATTCTTTACGAAAAACAAAAAACCCTGAAAGCTAAGCTAACAGGGTTTTTTTGTGTTGCGGGGGTAAGACTCGAACTTACGACCTTTGGGTTATGAGCCCAACGAGCTACCAACTGCTCCACCCCGCGATTTGGGACGGCAAATATATTCCATATTCTATAAAAAGCAAGACGGAGAGGAGTTGCCCGGTAAAATTGGCTTTTGTTGTGTTAATGATTTTGGAGAACTGCAGGGTTTGTTTTCAACGAAAGTTGCTGCAGTAACCAGTGTTTGCCGGGGAAAAACTCTTCTTTCTCTAATTTGTTAAGAAGGTGGACGGGTTGTGAGGCAGACTGTTGAAGCAGTAACTGGCATGCGTAAAGAATGAATTTGTCGTATGCCTTTTTGTGTTGTGCCAGTTCAGGTTTATTGCGGTTGAGGTATCTGTGGAAGGAGAGGAGTTGGTTTTCGAGGGTTTGTGTATCAAGGGCATCGCATTCGTAGCTGCATATCCATTGCCAGCGCCTGATGAGACTGTTGAAAAGGGGCTGGGCTTTGGCTTGTGCGGTTAAAAAGAAGCGGCCTGCTTCTTTATACTTCTTAAGACGATAATACAGCAAGCCATTGGCGAACGCAACGTTAGATGCATGTTCCTCCTGGTCAAGGTAAGGTGAGCAAACGGTAATGAACTGCTGCATCCATACTGCGCTTTTGTGTTTTACGGCTATCAAAAGTGTGTTGCGGAAGGTGACGGGGCTCAGCGTTTTGCTTTGCAGCAGCCAGCCATGTTGCATTTTTAATTCTATCCACCACAGGTATTCATTTCCGGCTTCTTCATGGCCGCGGCTGTACCAATGCAGGCAGTGATGTATGAGGTAGCTAAGGGCTTCGGACAATGCGGGTGGAGGTGAAGCTGCGTGTTGCTGGTTTTCGGTTTGGAGGGCTGCGGTTGCAAAGTCTTTGAGCCGTTTGTAGTAAGGTTTGCTTTGCGGATAGGTGGCGGCATTAAGCAGGTGGTGAATGTTGAGGAAGAGATAAGGATAGGGACAGGCGGGTTTATTATAAGGCTGTAGGGTTTTAAGCAGCATAGCGGTTTGCCGGGGAGGAAACACGTGTTTGTCTATTTGATTGCGAATGTGTGCTTCGCAGCGATAGCGGAGTTTTTTAAGTGCATAAAATTGATCGAGCAGGGTAACTGCGGGTTTAATGTCGCTGGGTTTGGCGGGCTTGTGCAGCAGGTCGTGTTTATTAAAGCTAAGCTCGGCAAGCAGGTGGCGATGGTAGAAGGTGTCGGTGTGTTGCGAGGGGCATTCATCAAGTTGCTGATGAGCCTGACCAAGGTCTTTGTGAAAGTGTTCGAAAAGACCGAGTTGATGGAAGCCATGCATTTGATGAAGGGTAATGGCGCATTTGTTTTGGCTG
>JAZKEP010000126.1:0-1617 GCA_040387015.1 Bacteroidota bacterium | reverse complement strand
CCGCAACAAACGAAACAGCAAACGTTGCAAAAACTGCCTTCAGCAGAAATGAGAGAGTGGAAAAGATGAGCCGTTTGCGCAAAACAATTTCAGAGCGTTTGGTTTACTCTAAAAATTCTACTGCCATGCTTACCACTTTCAACGAAGTGGATATGACAGCGATTAGTTCAATTCGCACAAAATATGCAGATACCTTCAAGAAAAAATATGAAGTGAGCTTAGGGATGATGAGCTTTTTCTCAAAAGCAGTTTGCCTTGCCTTGGAAAAATTTCCTTCGGTGAATGCTTCCATTGATGAAGGAAATATTATTTATCATGACTACTGTGATATCTCAATTGCCGTTTCTACTCCAAAAGGATTAGTAGTTCCGGTTATTCGAAACGCAGAATCGCTTTCCTTAGCAGAAATTGAAAAGAAAGTAAAAGAATTGGCAATAAAAGGTCGCGATGGGTTGCTTACCATGGAGGAAATGACAGGTGGAACTTTTACTATTTCAAATGGAGGTGTGTTTGGCTCATTAATGTCAACGCCAATTATCAATCCACCGCAAACTGCTATTCTCGGAATGCACAAAACTCAGGATCGTCCTATGGCAATTGATGGACAAGTAGTGATTCGCCCGATGATGTATATAGCATTGAGCTATGATCATAGAGTGATTGACGGAAAAGAATCTGTAAGTTTCTTAGTTGCTGTGAAAGATTTTCTGGAACATCCTGAAAAGATGTTAGTAGGCGCTGACCCTGTGGAATTATTATTAGAACTTTAAAATGATTTTATGTCGAAGTATAATGTAGTAGTTATTGGCTCGGGTCCGGGAGGATACATCGCTGCCATTCGTTGTGCACAATTAGGTATGAAAGTAGCCATCATCGAAAAGTATGATGTGCTAGGCGGAACTTGCACTAATGTTGGTTGTATCCCTTCCAAGGCGCTGTTAGACTCATCAGAACATTATGATGCTGCCATGCATAAATTCAAAGAGCATGGGTTGAACTTAAAAGGTATTGACATCAATTTTACACAGATGGTAAAGCGGAAGAATGATGTGGTACGTCAAAATAATGATGGCATCGGATTCCTGATGAAGAAAAATAAAGTGGATGCCTACAAAGGAACAGGTTCTTTCCTTACAAAAAATAAAATCGCAATCACTAATACGAAAGGAGAGGTAAAGGAAATTGAAACAGAGAAGACCATTATAGCTACAGGAAGCAAGCCAACCAATCTACCTTTTATAACTGTTGACAAAAAACGAATCATCACTTCTACAGAAGCATTATCGCTTACTGAAATACCTAACCATCTCGTGATTATAGGAGGAGGAATAATAGGAGTAGAACTGGGCTCCGTGTATCTGCGTTTAGGTTCGCAAGTAACCATTATAGAATTTTTAGACAAGATTGTTCCTTCCATGGATGATGATTTAGGGAAAGAGCTATTACGTGTGCTTCGTAAACAGGGAATGGAATTTATCCTCTCAACAAAAGTTACCGGAGCAACAGTAAACGGAAATGAAGTAACTGTAACAGCTGAAAATAAAAACAAAGAAAAGATTGAAATAAAAGGCGACTATTGTTTGGTTGCTGTTGGCCGTGTTCCTTTTACAAAGGGAC
>JAZKEP010000125.1:2871-3265 GCA_040387015.1 Bacteroidota bacterium | reverse complement strand
AGACAAATACCTCGCCCGCACCAAAAAAGCAGGCCGGCTTTTAGCCAGAGAAAGAATTGAAATGATTCTTGATCAGGATTCTCCTTTTATGGAACTGCTTCCCTTTGCAGGTTGGGGTATGGATGGCTTTGGTACAGGCGGAACCATCGTTTGCGGAATTGGAATTGTAAGCGGAAGGTTCTGCATGATTAACTCAAATGTAGGAACCATTAAAGGTGGAGCCATTGATTATGCTTCGCTGCAAAAAGGGTTACGGATGGGTGAAATATCGGTAGAGAACCGTTTGCCCATGATTAATATGGTAGAGAGCGCAGGCGCTAACCTGCCCGACCAGGCAAAGATTTTTAATTATGGTGGCTCCAACTTCCGTGGAATTACACAGCGTAGCAAAGAA
>JAZKEP010000125.1:0-2861 GCA_040387015.1 Bacteroidota bacterium | reverse complement strand
GTGTTCCTACTATCAGCATTGTGTTCGGAAGCAGCACTGCAGGTGGTGCTTATATACCAGGGATGAGCGATTACGTTATCATGGTGAAGAATGAAGCAAAAGTTTTTTTGGCGGGTCCACCACTGGTTAAAATGGCCACCAATGAAGATACCGATGATGAAAGTTTAGGCGGAGCAAAAATGCACAGCACTGTTTCAGGCGTTTCTGATTACATGGCGGAAGATGAAATGGATGGAATTCGTTTGGCGCGGGAGATAATGGCGAATTTGCAATCGGTGTTAAAATCGCACATTCCGTCTGTCATGCCATACACCCCCCACGAAATGGAAGGGGGAAAATGGTACGTAGATGAACCGAAGTATGATCGTGAAGAAATACTCGGTGTTGTTTCTGCCGATGTGCGTATCACTTTCGATCAGCGCGAGCTGATTGCCCGTATTGTAGATGGCTCTGATTTTCATGAGTTCAAACCCTTGTTTGGCAATACACTTATTACCGGCTACGCCAATATCAATGGCTATAGAATCGGAATTTTAGCTAACAACGGAGTGCTGTTTCCCGATGCCTCAAATAAGGGGGCACAGTTTATTCAGTTGTGCAATCAGAACAATACTCCATTGCTCTTTCTGCAAAATATTACCGGCTTTATGGTTGGCAAAAAGTATGAAGAAGAAGGAATGATTAAACACGGAGCCAAATTGATTAATGCGGTGAGTAACTCTACCGTTCCTGCCATTACCATCATCACAGGCGCAAGCTATGGTGCGGGTAACTACGCCATGTGCGGGCGGGCGTATAAGCCGCGTTTCCTTTTCTCTTATCCTAATTCAAAAATTGCGGTAATGGGGCCGGACCAGTTAGCAGGTGTAATGCAAACTATCGGCAGGCAGGCCGCTGAAAAATCAGGAATTACGTACGATGAAGAACAGGGCAAGGCAATGTCATCATACATGGTTAAAGAAGCGGAGAAACAAAGTAATGCATGGTTCGCCAGTGGTCAGCTATGGGATGACGGAGTTATTGACCCTCGCGAAACAAGGAACTATTTAAAGCTGTGTTTGCAGGTTATCTACCAAAATGAGTTTGAAGGGGCAAAGGGTTTTGGAGTATTCAGAATGTAAAAACCATTGAAAGGAATGCGGACAATCAAAAAAATATTAATTGCCAATCGTGGTGAAATTGCTCTTCGTATAATTCGAACTGCAAGAGAAATGGGCATTAGGACCGTAGTTGTTTTTTCCGAAGCAGACAAAGAAACACTGTTCACTATTCATGCCGATGAAGCAATTTGCATTGGGGGAAATGCAGCCAATGATTCATACCTTGTTCAGGACAAAATTATTGAAGCAGCAAAAAGCACGGAAGCAGATGCCATTCATCCCGGGTATGGTTTCCTTTCGGAGAATGCTTCCTTTTCAAAACGGTGCTCAGATGAAGGAATCATTTTCATAGGACCTTCGGCAGATGTTATTTCAAAACTCGGTTCAAAGATTAAAGCGAAAGAAATTGCCGTAAGTGCAGGAATTCCTGTAGTGCCCGGCTATAGTGGAGAAGAACAAAGTGCAGCCCGCCTAAAGTATGAAGCAGAGGAAATTGGTTTTCCAGTATTGATTAAAGCAAGTGCCGGTGGCGGAGGTAAAGGAATGCGTATTGTTAATTCAGCCAATGAAATGCAAAGCGCAGTGGATTCAGCAAGACGTGAAGCAGAAAAAAGTTTTGGTGATGGCAGTTTGCTGCTCGAAAAATACTTTCCGAAAGCTAAGCATATTGAGTTTCAGATTTTTGGCGATGAGCATGGTAACCACTTCCACCTTTTCGACCGGGAGTGTTCTATGCAAAGACGCTATCAGAAAGTGATTGAAGAAAGTCCGTCACCATCGTTGGATGAAGAATTGCGCGAACGCATGGGCGAGGCCGCACTGGCCATTGCCAGAGCTGTGAATTACACCAACGCTGGCACCGTAGAATTTTTGTTAGATGAACAGAAAAATTTCTACTTCCTCGAAGTAAATACTCGTTTGCAGGTGGAACATGGTGTAACTGAAATGGTGACGGGTATTGATTTGGTGCAAATGCAGATTGCCGCTTCGATGGGGGTAGAATTAAATATTCCCGAAGGGGCCCTGCAGCAAAGAGGGCACGCAATTGAATGTCGTATTTGTGCTGAAGATCCGGAAAACAACTTCTTTCCATCCACCGGAAAAATTCTGTTCACTGAATCTCCAGTATCCTTTTCAATTCGCGTTGATTCAGGAATTGAAACCACCTCTGAAATAAGCGCGTTTTATGATTCTATGCTTGCAAAGGTGATTGTTTTTGGAGAAAATAGAAGCAATGCCATTCAAAAAATGGAGATTGCTCTTGACAATTATCCAATTCTCGGAATTACTACTAATAAGGATTTCCTAAAGGAGCTTATTCAACACCAGCAATTTATAGATGGTACTTACGACACCAAACTGATTGAACGTGATTTTTCTTCTTATAAAAAACTGGTTTCTGAAACCGAGTTACATGAAACATCTATTGCAGCCATGTTATATGATTGGGTTGTGAGAAGGGAGTGGGAAAAAACTTCCAGCTCACTGAATGGTTGGAGGAATATTTTCTACCAGCCGCAAGTTTTCGAGGTTGAATTCAATACAGGAAAAGTAAAGTTAGAGTATCGGTACAAACAGAAGGAGAAATTTGAAATAACTATCGGGAAAGAACATTATAGTGCCAAGGTCCTGTCTATGGAAGTCAATCACTTTATTATTGAAATTGGAAATCACCGATCCCGATTTTTTATTGGAAAAGGAGAGTCCGAGTTTTTTATTCAGCATCCAACGGCCGGAGCTTTCCGCCTAAAACAAGTGCCG
>JAZKEP010000124.1:12990-15122 GCA_040387015.1 Bacteroidota bacterium | reverse complement strand
TGTAAAAGGAAAGAAGAAAGCAGATGGTATAACTGCCTGGATTGTTCCCGGTTCAAAGCAGGTGCGTGAGCAGGCAAAACGGGAAGGCCTGGACCGCATACTGGAAGAAGCGGGGTTTGAGCTGCGCGAAGCGGGTTGCTCTGCATGCCTCGGAATGAATGAAGATAAAATACCGAAAGGAGCTTACTGTGTTTCTACTTCCAACAGAAACTTTGAAGGAAGACAAGGACCCGGTTCTCGGACCTTTCTTGCAAGCCCTTTGACGGCAGCCGCCACTGCACTCACCGGAAGAATTACTGACCCAAGAGACTATTTATAAATGGAAAAATTTACAACCCTTACTTCCACCTGTGTTCCACTGCCGGTTGAAAACATTGACACCGACCAAATCATTCCAGCGCGGTTTCTGAAGTTGCTGACAAGAGATTCAGGTTTTGGAGATAATCTTTTCCGCGATTGGCGATACGATGAAAACAACCAGCCCGTAGCAAGTTTCGTTCTGAATGATAAAACTTATAGCGGAAAGATTTTGGTTGCCGGTAAAAATTTCGGATGCGGTTCCAGCCGCGAACATGCAGCGTGGGCTATCAGCGATTATGGATTTAAAGTAGTAGTGTCGAGTTTCTTTGCAGATATTTTTAAAAACAACGCATTAAACAACAGTCTGCTACCTGTTCAGGTTTCGCCTGATTTTCTCACATTGCTTTTTGAAAAGATTAAAGAATCACCAACACTTGAATTAACGGTCAATCTGAGCGAGCAGTTCATCAGCATTGGAGATTCTGAAAAAGAACATTTCGAAATTGATGCCTACAAAAAGAAATGTATGCTCAACGGGTTTGATGATATTGATTATTTGATGAGCATAAAGGATAAGATTGCTCAGTTTGAAAATTCACTTCAGTAATAAATCATGGAAAAGAGAATAGCAGTTTTACCCGGTGAAGGCATAGGGCCGGAAGTGATTGCACAGGCGGTGAAAACACTTCGCGCCATCGAGAAAAAATTCGGTCATCATTTTATTCTAACCGAAGGATTAATTGGTGCAGTTGCTATTGATGCCACAGGCAATCCTTTCCCAAAAGAAACGCTGGATTTATGTAATTCATCAGATGCCATCTTATTTGGTGCTATCGGGCATCCGAAATACGACAATGACCCTCAAGCGAAAGTCAGACCTGAACAAGGACTTCTGGCAATGAGAAAGCAGCTTGATTTGTTTGCGAATATTCGTCCGGTTAAAACTTACAAGCAATTAAGCGGTGCTTCTCCGCTTAAAGAAAATATTGTCAAAGGCATTGATTTTGTCGTATTGCGCGAACTGTCAAGTGGCATTTATTTCGGTGAGCCGCGAGGAAAGAGTCACGAAGAAGCGTTTGACACCTGCCGCTATACTCGAAAAGAAATATTGAGAATAACAGAACTAGCTTTCACGTATGCTAAAGCAAGAAAGAAGAAAGTAACACTGGTAGATAAAGCAAACGTGCTTGCCACCTCACAGCTTTGGAGGGAAGTGGTTGCCGAATATGCAAAGAGCCATCCCGACATTACGCTCGAAACGATGTATGTGGATAGTGCAGCAATGAAACTTATTCTCAACCCCGCCCACTTTGATGTGATACTCACCGAGAATTTGTTTGGCGATATTCTTACCGATGAAGCATCAGTAATTACAGGTTCGCTTGGCATGTTGCCTTCCGCTTCAACAGGTTCCAGAATTTCCTTGTATGAGCCTATTCACGGTTCATTCCCTGAGGCTGCGGGTAAAGACCAAGCAAATCCTCTTGCCACTATTTTATCTGCGGCTATGATGCTAGAACTATCGTTTGGATTGGTTGAAGAAAGTAACTCCATCAACAAGGCGGTGGAAGAAGCTATCGAAAATAATATCCGGACAGAAGACATAGGCGGAAGCAGTTCGTGCAGTGCCGTAGGTGACTATGTGGCAGCGAGGGTTGCTTCCTGAAACCACCTATTTATGTATCTTTCGTTCTATAAAGTTTATCAGACGTATGAAATATTTTACCGCGGCATTTTTTAAGTTCCTCGATGAGTTAGCCAAGAACAATAACAAGGAATGGTTCGATAAAAACCGCGAGCGTTACGAGCAAGATGTAAAGCAGCCTTTTAAA
>JAZKEP010000124.1:12181-12980 GCA_040387015.1 Bacteroidota bacterium | reverse complement strand
TGATATCGAATCGCTACGTGCGCCTATCTTAATAGAAGATTTAACCACAAAGCTCAGCAAGGACTTGCCCGGTCTTAATCAGCAGATACACAAATCCATCTTCCGTATTAACCGCGACATCCGTTTCTCAAAAGATAAATCGCCTTATAAAAATAATGTGGCGGCTGTGTTCAGCCGAACAGGAACGCAGGATATTGATTACCCCGGGTTCTACATTCATATTGGGTCGAGTGAAATTCTGATTGGCGGAGGAAAGTATGAAGTATCTAAAGAACAGTTATTGAAAATCCGTCAGGAAATTTACTACAACAATGGAGAGTTTAAGAAGATACTGAACGACAAAGCCTTTAAAGAAACGTATAAAACACTCGATGGGGCCAAGAGTAAAATACTCCCCCCCGAATACAAAGAGTTTCAAAAGGAGCAACCGTTGATTGCCAACAAACAGTTCTGGTATCATTCTAAACTAACAAGAAAAGATATTACAGGCGATAAACTTGATACTCTGGTTCTCTCCTATTTTAAAGCCGGAATGAAAATGAATAAGTTCCTTTTGGAAGCTATTTCCCATTAGTATATGAAACTGTTGCTGTGCCTTACCGATTTGAAAGATATTCATCCCGCACTGAAAGAGTTTTCTGCATCTCTTCTACAGCATCCTGAACTGAAGTTTCTTAACAGTGCAAAAATCCTTAATCACGAAGTTGATATTGTGGAGAGCGGTGCAGGTATTTATCAAACTTCGTACAAGGTAACAAAGGTTTTAGGCAAACAGAAATATCACCTTGCCCTGAAAATT
>JAZKEP010000124.1:0-12171 GCA_040387015.1 Bacteroidota bacterium | reverse complement strand
AAAACCCGGTGATTTTGGTATGATGGCTGGCGATCAATGGAAAGACCATTACGATTTTAATTTACTTAACCGCGCAGATGCGCCCCATGTGCGCGGTGGTTTTGTAAACTTGACCAACGCTTACATGAATGTGTTTGCCCCGTTCAAAAAGGTAGTGGGGGTTACCGTCAACCACTACGCTGATAAAAAATCTTTTCAATTGCGAACAGAGAAATACAAAGCCGATTGCGAAACCGGAGAAGGCTTAGGCTTTGTTTACACGTGTTTGTATGAGAAACAAAGTTTCTATCAATTATGTGTTGTTGAACGAAATCTTGCAACGGGAGAAGAAAATTTTCATCTTGCGCAACAAACGCTGAACGAAACGCTTATAGAACTTCTGCAAAAACTCTGAAATGTCTAACACCGATCTACTTCAACAATACCGCGACTGGCGAAAAGCCAATGATGAAAAAACTCTGAACATGCTCAACAACCGCCTTTTGTTTGAGTTGTTTCTTGCAGGTAGATTGCCAATGGGGTTTATCGCGGGCTTAAAAGTTAAATCCGTTGATTTAAACGAATGCAAAATTACTGTGCCTTACCGCTGGATGAACCAGAATCCTTTCAACTCCACTTATTTTGCTGTGCTTTCCATGGCAGCAGAAATGAGCACGGGTGTGTTCGGCATGTTAATGACTAACAAATCACAGCCTTCTGTTTCAATGCTTGTAACAAAAGTCAATTCCGAGTTTGTAAAAAAAGCAACAGGAATTACCACCTTTACCTGCAACCAGGGAAAGTTGATTAACGAAGTTGTGGAAAAAGCGATTATTACCGGAGAAGGACAGGATTTTACAGCCATAACCACAGGAACTTCTGAGAACGGAGATGTAGAATCGCGCTTTAGTGTGCAATGGAGCTTTAAACTAAGAACTAAAAAATAACATGTATTATATACATAGATTAATCCTCTTTATTTTCCTATATCCATTTTTCTTATCTGCTCAAACTTATCCTTTTAAGGAAGGATTTGAAGGACTGGCCTCTACTCAGGTGCCTCCTGGTTGGGGTGGTGGTATGAAAGTACTTTCGTATCATGGGAGAAATGACTCCAAAGGCCTTTCTGCAAGGGTAAGCAGTGCCGTAGAAGTTGATTCAGCTATTACGCCACTTATCGGTCCAATCACCTCTTCCACTTCTTTTTCGTTCTGGTACCGGATTATTGACCAGTCAATTTATCCATCCACCCCAACTGATTTAGATATTGATGATCGAATTGATATTATGGCTTCTACAGATGGTATCAGTTACCAGACTGTATTCCTGATTGATATGAATAGTCACGTAACCAGTTTCAATTTTGTGAAGAAAAAGGCCATTGTTACACAATTTGCTGGAAGCAGTGTAAATTTTAAAATTCGCTGCCAGTTCGGAGCAGGCGCAGGCTATTATGTCGACTTTGACACAATAGTTGTAGATAACGACCCTCAATTAAGTCTTGAAGACATCGGGGCGAATAATCAACTCTCAATATACCCTAACCCCTGTTCATCTCAGGTCAACTTGCAGTTAGATATCAATGATTCTAAAGGAAGCTCTTTGGATTTTTTTAATTCTATCGGATATAAAATTCTTGCTGCAAAAGTCGAGAACTCAATCCAAATTCCAACAGATAATTTACCTGATGGAGTTTACTATATTCAGGTAGGTGACCTAACAAGAAGAATTACACGTAAACTGCTTGTTCAGCATTAAGCATGAAACATATTGTTGTAACCGGTGCCGCAGGTTTTATCGGATGCAATCTTGCAAGAAGGCTAAATAAAGATGGTTTTGACAACCTTCTATTGGTTGACCATTTTAACAACCCCACCAAGCATAAAAATCTTGAAGGAATTCAATATAGTGAAAAGATTGATCGTGATGATTTTATATCCTGGCTCACAGAAAATAGTTCAGAAGTAAAATTCATCTTTCATATTGGGGCACGCACCGACACTTCCGAGTTTAATTTCAGAGTGCTGGACTCTTTAAATTTAAGTTACAGTAAATCCCTTTGGGAAATTTGTACTGTAAAAAAAATCCCTTTGCTTTATGCTTCTTCTGCAGCTACCTATGGTTTGGGGGAATATGGATTTAGCGATGATCATTCCCTGATAAAAGAGCTAAAGCCGTTAAACCCTTACGGCCTGTCAAAGCAACTTTTCGATTTATTTGTTCTCGAACAAAAGCAAACACCTCCTTTTTGGTGTGGTCTAAAATTCTTTAATGTCTATGGTCCTTATGAAAGCCATAAAGGAAGAATGGCGTCCGTTGTTTTTCATGCCTATAAGCAAATACAAGAAACCGGAAGAGTTAAACTTTTTAAAAGTCATCATCCGGATTATAAAGATGGTGAACAACTTCGCGATTTTATTTATGTAGATGACGTAATAGATGCCTGCTTACATTTTTTCAATACTTACCGGTCACCTGCTTCCAATTCTCTTTCGGGTATATACAATGTTGGTACAGGAAGCGCCAGAACCTTTAATGATTTGGCAAAGGCTATATCTTCATCATTAAGTGTTCCTGCTGAAATTGAATACATCCCTACTCCAATAGATATTCGGGACAAATACCAATACTTGACAGAAGCTGTTACCTCTAAAATAAAATCTACGGGATTTGACAAATCTTTTACTGATTTGGATGATGGGGTTGAAAAATATGCTCTTTTTTTAAAAAATATTTGAAACTCCTTAATAGTTCGATCATATTTTCATATTTTTGCCACATTCCTAACATAATAATATTTTTTTAATATGAAAAACAAATACCTCTTTCCCTTTATTCTGATGGGGGCAATAAGCCTACTTGGCGTATTTTATAACCCCGCTTCTACGGTAAACCCCGACACTGGTCTTCCTGAACTGAGTGGTTCAGATATTGCCTGGATGCTCACCGCTTCCGGTTTGGTCTTACTGATGACACCAGGTTTAGCATTCTTTTACGGGGGTATGGTTAGTAAAAAAAATATTATCTCCACCATGCTTCAAAGTTTTATTGCCATGGGTGTTATTACAGTACTTTGGGTGGTGATAGGTTTTAGCTTAGCTTTTGGTGATTCCATAGGTGGCTTTATCGGCAATCCGACTACCTTCTTTATGTTTCATAACGTGATCGATGGCAGATGGCCTTTAGCACCAACTATTCCCTTATTGTTGTTTGCCCTTTTCCAATTGAAGTTTGCCATTATCACTCCAGCACTTATCACCGGTAGCTTTGCCGAGAGGGTAAGATTTAGCGCCTATCTTCTTTTCATTTGCCTTTGGTCTATCTTCATTTATAGCCCACTGGCTCACTGGACTTGGCATCCTGAAGGCTTCCTTTTCAAATTAGGAGTGCTTGATTTTGCAGGAGGAACTGTCGTACACATGAGTGCAGGTGTTGCTGCTCTTGCAGGTGCCATGTTTCTGGGACCAAGAACATCTTATGGAGATAGCAAACATTCTGAACCAGCTAATATTCCGTTTGTAATTATTGGCACTGGTTTGCTATGGTTTGGCTGGTTTGGCTTTAATGCCGGCTCTGCTGTGGGAGCTAACTCAACAGCAGTTCTTGCTTTTGGAACTACCGTAGTTGCAAGTGCTGCAGCGATGATGACATGGATATTTTTTGATGCTGTAAGAGGCAAAAAAGTTTCAGCTATAGGCGCTTGCGTTGGTGCTGTAGTGGGATTGGTTGCTGTAACTCCTGCGGCAGGATTTATAACTGTTCCACAGGCATTGTTTGTAGGATTTATCTCCTCAATAGTGAGCAACCTTGCGGTACGTGCAAGAATTAAATCCAACCTTGATGATACTTTAGATGTATTCCCTTGCCACGGTATTGGTGGAATTTCAGGAATGATACTGACTGGCTTCTTTGCGAAGGATGTAGGTCTTTTCTATGGTCCAACTACTACATTCTTATACCACCTTCTTGCCATTGCAATTGTTGTAACCTTCACTTTTGTAGGCTCATACTTACTTTATAAAGTAACAGAAATGATAGTTCCCTTCAGAGTAAGCCGTGAGGATGAGAAAGACGGTCTTGATTACACTCAGCATGGTGAAACATACAAACTCAAAAAGCCAGTGCTTGAGCCGGCTGCTTAAACCAAGCGATTTTCCTTTAAAAAGGCGTTCCTGTTAAACGGAACGCCTTTTTAGTTTATTTAATTTGCGATCGGATATAATTGACTAATACCACACTGCAATTATTTTTTTAAGCAGAAGATATTAACTTACACAAATGAAAAAAGCTTTGCTTGTTTGTATCTTCTTTCTTACTAATTCCACAATCTTCATTTCCAACTCTTTTGCGGAAGATGTACCTCCCGATACCGTGCGTGTAGGATTATACGTCACCAGCATTCACGATATCAACTTCAGAGAAAAGGAATATTCTGTTAATCTTTGGTTATGGTTAAAATACAAGAGGCCCGAGTTTGATTTTATGAAAAACTTGGAAGTGCCCATGGCTAAAAGCTTTGAAAAATCCTATGCCACTATAGATACATTAGATGACGGAACCATCTATATGCTAATGAAGTTGCAATGTATTATGAAGGGGACCTGGAAAATAAATAATTTTCCTTTTGACCGTCAAACCCTGAGGTTTGCTATTGAAAACTCAATGTATGATGCCAATGAATTAGTTTTCTCAACCGATACACTTGGAGAGCACTATGGGAAATATTTTTTAATGGCTTGGGTAAAAGACAGCTTTAATATTAAAACAGAGATTAAAGAGTATCAAACATCCTTTGGCGACCCCTCTTTGGATAAGCCCTTTTCAGAATACAGTTCGTATAAAGCAACAATCGTAGTTCACCGGGAATCATGGGAATTATTCTTTAAGTTATTCCTGGGCATGTATATTTCGTTTTTAATAGCCTGTGTTTGCTTTTACATTCATCCTGACAACATTGAATCCCGGCTTGCACTCAGCGTAGGCTCTCTCTTTGCAGTCATCGGCAACAAATACATTATAGATTCAACCTTGCCGGAAACGAATAGCTTTACCTTGGTGGACATGCTGCATGGCCTTACTCTCTTTTATATTTTTCTGGTCATTGTCTCTTCTGTATATACTTTAAGGCTCTTTGCAAAAGGAGAAAAGGGAAAGGCCGAAAAGCGTAACAAGATTGTAGGTGCATTACTGCTTTTAGTATATGTCCTTTTCAATATCTGGCTCATTTCCAATGCTTACTATTCGAAAGCTTTAGGATAAGTAACGAACGATAGTCCGTTTCAAGCAAGCTAAAACGAAGTTTCAGATGCGGTTTCATTTTTATCATTTCCGATTATCTTCGCCCGCATGAGTAAAGTGATTGTGGCCCCATCTGTTCTCAGTGCCGACTTCGCCAATCTTCAAAGAGATATTGAAATGCTGAATATCAGCGAAGCTGAATGGATTCATATAGATGTAATGGACGGGGTGTTTGTGCCCAACATTTCTTTTGGCCCTTCTGTTTTCAAAGCCATGAGAAAACATACTCAAAAATACTGCGATGTACACCTCATGATTGTGCAGCCCGAAAAGTATATTCAGCAATTTCGTGATGCAGGGGCCGATATGATTACCATTCATTATGAGGCTGTCACTCACCTCGATTCAGCTATTCATCAAATTAAAAAAACAGGAGCACATGCAGGTGTTTCTTTAAACCCCTCCACACCTGTCTCTGTTTTAAAAGAAATACTTCATTTACTTGATTTAGTTTTAATCATGAGTGTGAATCCCGGTTTCGGAGGTCAGAATTTTATTCCGTATGCTTCCGGTAAAGTAAAAGAACTAAAGGAACTGATTATTGCCTCGGGTTCTAGTGCAAAAATTGAAGTAGATGGTGGTGTAAATGCTGGCAACGCTAAAGAATTGATTGATGCAGGTGCAGATGTGCTGGTGGCAGGCAACGCGGTATTTGGCTCTTCTGACCCTCTGCAAGCTATTCTGGATATTAAGAACGCGTCTGCAAAATAATCTCATTCAACTCCCGTTTAGCTGTTCGATGCTCAAAAAAATCTTCCTTCTTTTTATTCCGCTGTTGATTGTATTATTTTCTTCTGCACAAAAAACCGGCACTATTAAAGGCACCGTAACCGACTCCACCGGAAAAGGTTTGGAATTTATTACAGTAGTGGTGGAAGAGGACCAAAGCTACAACACTATTACTGATAAAAACGGAGTCTTTGAATTAAAAGTTCCTGCGAATAAAAAGATAACGCTCATTTTATCTTCTCTCAACACCGTGGCGTTTAAAGGAAGAATTACAGTAGCCCAGAATGAAACGATTAGTATTACACAGATAGTAGAGGCAAAGTCGAATGTCAAGCCGGATGTAAATGTAATAGGCGAACGAAAGGATAACACGGTTAGTCAGGTTGAAATAAAAAATCAAACCTTTATAGCATCTGTAAATGAAAGTTTCGAATCGAATCTTCAGTTTCAGGGATTAGGCGTTTCAAAGACCAATGAGCTTTCTTCAGCGTATTCTGTGCGGGGAGGAAACTTTGATGAGAACTTAGTTTATGTCAATGACTTTGAAATCTATCGTCCCTTTTTGGTTCGCACTGGGCAACAGGAAGGATTAAGCTTTGTCAATGGAAATTTGGTGAGTAATGTAAAGTTTACATCAGGTGGTTTTCAGGCAAGATATGGCGATAAAATGAGCAGTGTGCTTGATGTTACTTACAAGCGGCCTGACCATTTCAGTGGAAGCGTGTATGGGAGTCTCCTCGGCTTTGGGGGTCATTTAGAAGGATGTGATAAGTCTAAGAGGTTTACCTTTTTGATTGGTGTTCGTCAACGCTTAAGCCAATATATTTTGCGATCGCTCGAAACCAAGGGCGAATACAGCCCTAACAATCTTGATGCTCAACTGTTCCTAACTTATACTTCAAAGAACCGGAAGTGGGGTGCTGAATACATCAGTAACTATTCGCGAAACTTATATGTATTTAAGCCTGTGAACCGCGAAACCAGTTTCGGTTTGCTCACCGATGTAAAAAAGCTTACCGTATATTTCGATGGCCAGGAAGTAGACAAATATCAAAGTGTTATGAACGGCCTTTCGCTGAGTTGGTTCCCCACTGAAAATTTGCGATTTAAACTGCTTGGCTCCTACTATATGAATCGAGAGAAAGAGGCTTACGATGTTATAGGAGAATATTTCCTCAGCCAGGTGGAGAGCGATTTGGGCAAAGATAACTTCGGTGATATCCTCTATAGCCTCGGCATTGGAGGCCTGCATAACTGGGCTCGTAACAATCTGAGCAGCGATATCTATTATGCTGGCACCCGAGGCAACTGGTTTAAAGATGTAGGCAAAGGGCGTTCGGAATTAAGTTGGGGCTTAGACTACAAGCGCGAAGTAATAAAGGATAAAATAAGCGAATGGAGCCGCTTGGATTCTGCGGGCCATTCACTACCTTATTCTTTCACCTCCGACTCGGGAACGTATGTTGATTCCAACTATTATATCATTAACGATAAAGACTACATCGGTTTTGACGGAATACTTAAATCCTCTTTCAATCTTCATTCAAACCGCATTTCCGGGTTTGTTCAAAACTCGTGGAAATTTGGTAACCTATCTGCATTCACCTTCAATTACGGAGTGCGCTTTTCCTACTGGGATGTAAACAAAGAGTTCATCGTTACTCCCCGTGCACAATTCAGTTATAAACCTAAAAGCAAAGCCGACATCGTTCTTACAGCATCCCTCGGCACCTATTACCAACCTCCTTTCTATCGCGAAATGCGCAATCTGGACGGGCAGGTAAACACTTCCCTTCGCTCCCAAAAATCACTTCACGCTGTGGTGGGTTTAAATTATGCCTTTAAGGCTTGGAAACGCAACTTCAGCTTTACCACAGAATTATACTACAAACACCTATGGGATTTAGTTCCTTATAAATACGATAATGTTTTGATACGCTACCTCGGCACTAATTCCTCCAAGGGATACGCCACCGGTGTTGATTTGCGTTTGAATGGCGAACTGGTTGAAGGAGCTGAAAGCTGGATAAGCATGAGCGTAATGAAAACTGCCGAAGACATCATCGATGATAAACGCATCGCCTATTATGATTCGTTTGGTAAAGAAGTTTCAGTAAATGCCGACTATGTCACCGTAGATACCATTTGGCCCGGCTATATTCCACGGCCTACCGACCAACGGGTAAACTTTGCCATGTTCTTTCAGGACTATATCCCCAAGTTCAAATTCATTAAAGTGCATGTGAGCATGGTCTTTGGAATGGGCTTGCCGTTTGGTCCTCCCGGACGCGATAAATACAAGGATGTGCTCACCCTTCCACCTTACCGCAGAGTAGATATCGGCTTTAGCGGTCAGTTATGGAACCCTATCTGGGCTAAACAGAAAAACAAATTCAATCAGGGCCTCAAGGGTGTTTGGATTTCGCTGGAAGTCTTCAACATCTTCGGCATTACTAATACCGTGTCTTACCTGTGGGTGCGCGACATCAACAGCACGCAGTATGCCGTGCCCAATTATCTTTCATCGCGAAGGATAAATGCCAAAGTGGTGGTTAACTTTTAAGAACCGAAGTTTATCTTGCCGCTGTGTTCAAAAGAATATTCCTTGTCCCTGTTATTCTATTTGTGTGTCGCACAGCAGGCGCCCAAACTTTCGACTTTAACCCAAATTGCAGGGTAGCTTACAACAACATAATTGCCTTACAATTAGATAAAGGGGGAGCTATGCTGAAGGCGGAACAAAAGCTCAACCGTGACAATCTAATTCCTGTTTACCTCGAAAACTATGTTGACTTTCTGCGCATTTACACCGCAGACACCTACACGCAATACGAATCGCTTAGAAAAAATAAAGACTTGCGTCTTGCCGAACTGGCGGAGGGAGATTTCACTTCACCATATTATCTTTTTACCCAGGCTGAAGTTAACCTTCAGTGGGCAGCCATAGACATTAAGTTCGGAGAATACCTTAACGCCATCTTTGAAATCAGAAAAGCTTTTAAGCTTCTCGAAGAGAACCAAAAGAAGTTCCCTGTCTTTCAGGCCAATAAAAAATCGCTTGGTGTTTTATATGCGCTCATCGGCAGTGTCCCCGATAAGTATAAGTGGGGCGTTACACTTCTTGGAATGGAAGGAAGTATAGAGAAGGGTATCGGCTACCTCAAAAATTTGGTGGATTATGGCAAGAAGAACGATTTCATCTATCATGAAGAAACCATTACTTACTATGCCTTCCTGCTTTTTCATTTGCAAAATGAAAATGAAACCGCATGGAAGATGTTGATAGCAAATGGATTTCCGAAGAAGGATAACCTGATGACTGTTTACACCTGCGCGCACATGGGTGTTTACGGAAAACATAATGAGGATGCTTTAAAAATTCTGAATGATAAACCCACCGATAACTCTTTTTCTGCTTTTCCTTTTCTCCATTACCTGGTTGGCTTAGCTAAATTGAACAAGCTCGATAGCCATGCCGATGATTCTTTCAAACAGTTTATTGCCGCTTACAAAGGCGAGCATCATATCAAATCTGCTTATCAGAAAATTGCATGGTGCTGTCTGCTCAAAGGCGACACCGTAAATTACTTTCAGTTCATCAACAAGGCCGATAACCTGGGGGCCAGTATGCTCGATGCCGATAAACAGGCGCAGAAAGAAGCACAGAGTAATCGCATGCCTGACCTTCACCTGCTGCGTGCTCGTTTGCTTTTTGACGGTGGTTATTACCAACGCGCTGCCGATGAAATGAATACTATATCGGAAAAATATTTTACAAGCACCGAAGAGCAAACCGAATACCTGTACCGCACCGGAAGGATTTATGATGAGTGGAACAAGCAGGATTCTGCGCTCGTATTTTATGGAAAAGCTATTGATAAAGGGAAAAACTTACCGCGCTTCTTTGCCGCTAATTCAGCGTTTGAGTCCGGTAAAATATATGAGGTGAAGGGAGATGCGGAGAAAGCTAAGTATTATTACAGCCTGTGTTTAAGCTTTCAGGATCATGAATACAAAAACGGGCTCGACCAGAAAGCAAAGGCCGGATTAAACCGATTGAAATGACCATTGAAAAAGATAAATCGCTTGACACACTCAACACCTTCGGGCTGGTGGTTGGTGCAAAATACTTTGCCGAAATAACATCGAAAGAAGAATTTGTCGCGCTGCTGAAAGATGAAGTTTACAGGAACAACAACCGATTGGTGCTTGGTGGTGGAAGCAATTTACTTTTTACCGATTGCTTCAATGGCCTTGTAATTAAGAACTCGATTAAAGGAATTCGGATAGTAAGCGAAACCGAAAACGAAGTAATCGTAAAGGCTATGGCTGGCGAAGTATGGCACGAGTTTGTGCTGTGGTGTATTGATCGCAATTACGCAGGCATCGAAAACCTTTCGCTTATACCGGGCTTAGTGGGCGCAGCACCTATGCAGAACATTGGCGCTTACGGTGCTGAAATAAAAGATGTTTTCCATGAGTTGGAGGCTTTGGACATGGAAACCGGAGAAGCCGTAAAATTCAGCTTAAAGGACTGTGCCTTCGGTTACCGCGAAAGTGTTTTCAAGAATAAATTCCAACACAAATACTTCATCACATCGGTTTCATTCAAACTTACCCGGCTCTCCTCTCCCACTGCCATCTACAGTTTTAAAACCGACTACGGTGATATCAAAGCCCAGTTGAGCGACATGAAAGTTTATGACCTTAGCCTAAAGGCAGTGAGTAATGCTGTTTGCAACATCCGTAACTCCAAACTGCCCAACCCGAAGCATTTAGGCAATGCGGGAAGCTTCTTCAAGAATCCTGTTATCAGCAAGGAACAATTCGAAGCACTGGTTTTAAAGTATCCCGTAATGCCCAGCTATCCTCAAAAGGACGGCACTTTAAAAATACCTGCGGGCTGGCTGATCGAGCAATGCGGCTGGAAAGGTAAAGTGGTCGGCAACACCGGCTCGCATAAAACGCAGGCACTGGTACTCGTTAACTATGGCAACGCCACCGGTAAAGAAATCTGGGAACTTGCACTCGCCATTAAACAATCTGTAAAAGAAAAATTTGGTATCGATATTTCGCCCGAGGTAAATGTGGTGTAAGTGGCGAAACGCGTCACGCACCGTTATCTCACAACTTTACTGAAACATCCTTCTAAAAATCCTGCGGTGGGGTATCCTTCTTAAAATTCCTCGCAACATCCTTGCTCATCTTCCAGCCCAAAGTAAGATAGATGCTATGCGTTATATCTGTGTTCCTTATCTCAAAATCGGCATACGGATAATCAGCGTTTTTAGTAAAACCAAAAAGATAAGCAAAGTCAGCATAGAAACGTTTGCCGCGGTAACCTATTCCCAGCGATCCGTTGTGCTTCGCCTCTGTAAATCCTTTAGGAATATTAGCAGCAATGTAACTCTTCTTGTAAGGCACCGAAGAGAAAGCATAGCCGCCACGCACACGCAGCGATTTATAAGCCCCTTCAATACCTGCGCGTACCACATGGCCAAAGGTGTAAGTGCTCTTTTGACCGGCATTCACTTCAGCCGTTACATCCTTATAATCCGAACCGAAATTGAAACGCGAACCCGCATAATTCAAAAACTCATAATCAACCGAGAAAAACCCGTTCTCTTTAAAATAAAAACTCGCGCTTGCCACCCCTTTCATGGGCGTGCGCAGCTTATATTTAAAAGGATAAGCCTCCACCGGAAGCGTGTAATAAAACGTATCATAATTCGCCAGCATATCTGCCTGAAAACTTTCCGTAAGGCTATAGAAAGTAGGAATGTGATATGCCAATCCCACCCGCATCCACTGCACAGGCTTATAAATCATTCCGAATTTTGCATTAATGCCATAACCCGTTTCGCGAAGAGAACTGGAAAAAGTATAATCCTGAAAGTCGGGAATCGTATCAAGGGCATCCCTCTCGCTGTATTCCGCATTGGTTTGATAAGTAACAAAAGTAATCCCGAGCCCCAGCCCGAAATAAAATTTATCATTCACGTTTCCGCCAAACGAAAGGTCCAGCTGGTCGGTGGCACCTCGCGTGGTTCGTTTGCCCGCCTGTTGCAGCGGGGCGTAAAGGCGGCTGCGGTAAACATCATTGGCCGAATCATAAGAAATAAGATCTGTCTGATAAGCCATCCAAACCTCCACAGGATAGTTATC
>JAZKEP010000123.1:4397-10392 GCA_040387015.1 Bacteroidota bacterium | reverse complement strand
TGCGGAGTAAATGTTTTGTTCTCATGGCACTTTATTTATGGATGATTAACTTCTTAGTTACACTTCCTTTCTCATTACTTACTGTAACAAAGTAAACTCCACTGGCGAAATGGTCGGTTGCAAGTTGCAGGTTACGAGTTGCAAGTTGAACAGCAGCCATCTTTCTTCCGGTAATATCAGTAATGGTAGCAGTGCTGCCAAGCATTGTTTCATCTACAGAAATTGTAAACGCATTCTTTGCAGGATTGGGGAACATTTCGAATTGCGGATTGGCGATTGCGGATTGAATACCGGTCGTATTATCGGGTATTACATTTACCTGAATGATAGTATTGGTAGTGCGCATTAAATAGAAGTTGTTGCAATATGTGTTGGTACATCCTGCGGTATCGGTAATGGTAAGGCAGATGTTGTAAAGCCCTGCCGAAGCATAAGTATGGCTGGGATAAGGACCTGTATCAGTACTGCCATCGCCCCATGCCCACAAATAAGTAAGCGCACCGTTGCCGCTTGCCATGTTTACAGCAGTGTAGTTATGCGGCACACTATCGGGGTAAAGATTAAAATGTGCCGAGCAATTACC
This sequence comes from Bacteroidota bacterium, assembly GCA_040387015.1. Classification (GTDB taxonomy): domain Bacteria; phylum Bacteroidota; class Bacteroidia; order Chitinophagales; family LD1; genus Bog-950. The sequence continues at coordinate 9,809 of JAZKEP010000123.1, read as the reverse complement.
AATTGAAACTACTACGGTATCGCAAGCCACACAACCGTTTACATCAGTAACACAAACCGGATAAGTGCCGCGCGAAACACCCGTAGCCGTAGCTGTGTTTTGCAAAGGCGAAGTGTACCAGGTATAACTGTAAGGCATAGCACCTCCTGTGGCAACTACATGTGCAGTGCCATCGTTACAACTGCTGCAAGTAGCATTGGCAGCACTAGCCGAAACAGAAAAACCTGAGCAGTTAGATGAATCAATAAACACAGTATTGCAGGCAGTGCAGCCGTTGGCATCTGCTACGCAAATAGTATAAGTGCCCGGTGCAAGCCCTACAGCAGTTTGATTAGTTTGCAGGGGAGAAGTATTCCACGTATAAGTAATAGGAGAAGAGCCATAAGTAACATAAGCTGTTGCCGAACCTGTGTGGCAGGTATCGCACGAGGCATGGATAACAGACGCTGAAACAACAAGGTTGCAACCGTTTACTTGACATTGAAATGTGTCTGTCGGGTTAACTATACCAACCGCATAACATTGAGAAGCATCAATGGGACTAAAATTTATAAGACCCAAACTTATATTGTCATATCCATCATAAATTTTTGAGGAGATAATAGTTGAATCGGTAGTGCACCAATAGTTGTTTGACATTCCCAGACTATTAGTAAAATTGGTTCTACAATAAACATCCCAAACTGAATTACAGATTTTATTACAGGAGATGTTTTTATTGGTGCTTGCATACAGTCGGAGTCCAATGTTGTTGTTTTCAATTATACATTTACTCACAAACATGCCGCTTCCGAAAGTGTCAAGTATTCCTACTGGATTATTCCTTATAACGCAATTGAAAATTGTGTCAACTATGTTTGAGTATTCTCCCTCTACAATGCCAGCGACTGTATTACAGCTTATTACTGAATTTCTTACTGAAAATTGTGTGGCACCATCAGAAGCTCCGAATGGCGCTCCTCCAATTCCATAATGGTTTGCATAAATGTAGCAATCATTCATATAGGTATATGTATTGTAGAAACTGTAAATGGAAACTCCGAATATGTTGTGATGAATAGCACAATTGTTTAAAATAATTTGAGCCCCGGCAGTTGCGGCATTATTGTCATAAAATTCACTACTTTGAATAGTTGTAAACCCTCCTCCATTTCCAATGCAAAAAACGCCATTGTCATTGTGCAAAAATCTTGAGTTTGTTATTTGAAGATATATAGTCGAATTAGTGTTGCCGCTTAGGTAGTGGTTATGAATTGCTGTTGAGGCATATTCAAAATTACAGTATTGAAATGCCGAGACCATGTTTCCTCCATTAATATATATTTCGCTCCAGCTTCCCTTATGAGGCGAGAGGGAATTGCTTGTAAAAGTTATTGAGTCGACACTTGTACCTACTGCATTAATTTTCCCTTGTCTTGAAATAAGGATTTTATCATTCGCAAACTTCACCGTTACCCCCGGCTCAATGGTAAGTGTCACTCCCGGAAACACCACTACCGTATCGTTAACTATATACGGACTATTTACTTTTGTCCATGTTGTGTTGGTGTAAATGCCACCGCTTACATTGGTTTGCGCGTTGGCAAAGTGAAAACTAAAAAGCGAAAAGCAAAAAGTAAATACCGTGGTGCGGAGGAGATGTTTTGTTCTCATGGTAGTGTGGTTAAGTGTACTTTAAAGGTAAGCCTCTTTGCTGAATAACAAAATTAAATCCCCAAGCCCTAAAGGGGGCTTAAATGCAAAATACAAACAGCCAACAATAACTGTTGGCTGTTTGTATTTAAGATGCTTCGGCTTTGCTCAGCATGACAGAGGTCGTACTGTCACCCTAAGCGGAGTAGAAGGGTAGGGGCATTACGCAAACGCAAATATCACCTCCAGCCCCTCGCCCGGTTCAAGCATAATGGTTTGCTCCTGAAAGTTAAGGGGTGTGGTGCCTGTTATTTCGGCCCGCACCACAATGCCGGTGCCGGGGGTTATGCCGTTAATGGTATAGTAACCTGTAGGGTCCGGCACTGCGCTTAGTGCAGTACCCACAATAGTTACCGTTGCCGCCACCGGAAGCCCGCCTTGCAACACGGTGCCTGCAACACTGGCTGTTACTAAGGGCGCCATCGCTACATTATTATCTATCAGCACGCCTGCTTCTATCACCACCCCGCTGAAAGTTTGGGTTATAAAGCCGTGTTTCGAAAACTGAATAGTATAAGTGCCCGGTGGCAGCACCTCTATAAAATAATCGCCATTGGCCTGGCTGTAGCTAACGGTATTGGTTTCCACCACCAGCACCTGCACATCGGCCAGCGGCACCACGCTGCCGGGCACCGCCACGCCCACTTTACCGGTAATTGAAAAATCATCGGCCGTAGGCTCACTGCCTGCCACTAACACATATACCACCCCCCACTCGCGGCTGTTTCTGCGCTTGCTGGGGGCATCTTCCTCGCTGTAAGCGGCCTCAATTTCGTTCCACATCCGTAAAATAAAGCTGTCTATATCTTCCCGGCTATTGCTGATAGCTTCCTGCGCATCATCGTAAGCGCGTTTAATCAAATTATAGTCTCCATAAATGGTTGTAAAGTCAGTGTACTTAATATTTACATCGGCTATTGCCGGATAAGGCATAACAGGTTTGCCTTGAGCCAGCCGGTTGGTGTTGCCCGTAAGAATGCGCTGCCCCCATATCAGCACCGTATCATCGTTGTCTAAAACCGGAAGGTTATAATTAGTAGCCTCCAACTGAAAGAAGGCACGGTCAGCCTGGCTAAAACCGGTTTCACCTCTTAGGGCGGCATGGTCGCAGCCTTGTATAAAATGAGAAGTATAATACCCTGCCGTTTTTCTTTTAGCGTCTTTCTGCGGAGTCATGTTCACCTGGTTGCTGAGTGCCGCCCCGCGAAGCGCCAGGTTAAGGTTGAGTGCCGTTCGCAGGATTGCCAAACGGGTTTGGGTTGCGGTGGATAATACCACATCGCCCGGTGGAGAGATACTTAGTTTAAGTGCCGCTTTGTCTAATGCCAATGCGCGGCCTACATCACTTGTTGGAGTTCTTCGAGTTACTGCCATGATTGTTTGATTTATGGTTAGTTAATAGAGACTTTTTGTGTTCAACATAGTTGTAGCGGTCATTCCGGAAACCCGGAGTGGGGCTCACATACTTGTGAAGGGCACTTGGAAAACCCGGAGTGGGGCTCACATACTTGTGAGGGGCACTTGGAAAACCCGGAGTAGGGTTCACATACTTGTGAAGGGCACTTGGAGAACCCGGAGTGGGGCTCACATACTTGTGAGGGGCACTTGGAGAACCCGGAATGGGGTTCACATACTTGTGAGGGGCACTTGGAAAATCCGGAATGGGGCTTACATGTATGCAAAATCTAATCAGGAGTGCCTTTATACAGTTGCTATATGTATAGGAGTAGCTAAGCGGTAAGCAACTGTAAGCTGAAGAAGAATAAACAGAAGATGAGTGTGTGTTCATCGCACCGGTTTGTAATGCGAAGGTGGTAACACCCCGAAACAGGGCAAGGCCGGTTTCACGAAATGGGGTTTTGGCTTCACCAAACGCGGTTTTCGGCCAACGAAATACGATGGGGCTTTATAAAACGGGGCTCAGTCGGGAGGGTTAATCAGCAGGCGCTTTAAAAATTCATCGCGCCATTTGGAGCCCAGCTTAATGCGCCCGCAGCAATTATGTTCCAGTATTATAAAAGTGCTGCCATCTTCCCGGTCCAGGCTGCTTACATACTCAAGGTTTACAACCATGCTTTTGCTTGCCCGGTGAAAGCCATAGTCGTACAGCCATGTTTCGAAACAGCCCAGGCTAAAAGTAACATCGGGTATTTTTCGCCAGTGGGGTGCTTCGGTGCTAAGTATATACACATGGGTATATGCTCCATCGCCTTCGCAGCAAATAATGGTACGGGGGCTGTAGGTATTTTTTCCGTTGCCGTTAATTTTGGGTAGTGCCAGTTTTTTCATGGTGGCTGGGTTTTAATGGTGATGGAGGTTTACTTCCTTAACGCCACATAAAAATAAGTTCAGCACCACTTAGTACCAAAAAAGAATTGTCATGGTTTTGTCATTTTTTTGGGAGCTGCAAAAGGGTTGTCACCTTGAGCGTAGTCGAAGGGTATCCGAAGAAAAGTCTTCGGCTTCGCTCAGACTGACACAGTTCCGCAGTTGACACTGTTCGGCTTTAGGGAAATGCTTCAGAAACCGGATATCGTTCTAGAAGAAAGGGTGCAGATGTGTTTTTTTTGCCTTTTACCCCGAACATTTGCTAAATAGATAAATAGAATAGCCCAAGGGTTTGCAAAAGTTTGCAGGATAATTATTTTTGCGCCCTTAATTGGCCCATCGTCTAACGGCAGGACTACAGTTTTTGGTACTGTGTATATTGGTTCGAATCCAGTTGGGCCAACAAATTATCCGCTTCCGCAAGGAGCGGATTTTTTGTTTTATCCTTCCCTTCCTATCGCCTCTGCAAACTTGCAATAGCCTGTTGCGTACTCGCATCCGAAGGGTTTAGCCGCTGCGCCTGCAGAAAATAAACCAGCGCGCTGTCTAATTGATTTGTGTATTGAAACGTTTTGGCAATGTTTACGGTAGGTTCAAATACATTGGGCTTAATAACCAGCGCGCGTTTGTTCACTGCTATCGAGCTATCGTACTTTGCCAGCTTGAAATAAGCATAGCTCATATTCGCATATACTTCCATCTGGTCCGGATAACTCGTCAGAAATTTCTCATACAGCGGTATGGCGGCTTGTAAATTCCCTTTATTCTGCTGAATAATAGCCATGGCAAAGCCGGGCGCCACGAAAGTGGAATCCATCTGCATAGATTTTTCGTACTGCGCGTATGCCTCGTCCTTGCGCCCCAGTGCATCATACACCCTCGCCAAATCGAAAGAAGCATTCAAAAACGCGGGATATATTTCTACCGCTTTCTTTAAATGTACGGCTGCCTTCTCTCGCATTTGCTTTTGCCGCACGACATCGGTTTCTTTCCCCGATTCAATAAACAAGTGAAGACCTAAAAGATTTTGTGCCTGTGCTGAGTTCTCCACGGCATCAATATCATGGCTGAAAAGCGTAATGCGGTCCTTCCAGTCGCCATTACGCGAAAATGTAACCGCGGAATACAACACTATAATTACAATAAACGAAACCCGAAGCGGTAACTTCAGCTCACTGAACCGCATTTGGGTATCGGTAAATTCCTGTTTAAAAAGAATAGCGCCCAAATAGGCAAGCAGGAAACAAAAGCCGATGGAAGGAATAAGCAGGAACCTGTCACCCATCATGCCCGGCAAACGAATAATGAGGTTAGAGAAAACAGAAATAGAAATGAGGTAGAACAAAATGGCAAACGACAACAAAGGAATCTTGCGGATGTAAAAAATTGCAA
>JAZKEP010000123.1:0-4356 GCA_040387015.1 Bacteroidota bacterium | reverse complement strand
GAGGAAAACCAAAATCGGCACAAAACTGAAGAAGTCGGTCGGAGTGATATATGCGTAACCGTAATAATAACTCATGGGGTAAGGAAGAAAAATCAACTTGAGGTATTCACCCAAAACCACCATGGCTGTTCCGAATTTAATGGTCAGTGCATCATCCTTATCAAGGGGGTTTTCCATATATGCAATAGGGCGAAGCGATTGCACCGGGGTAACATCCACCGCCTTCATGGTATTTATCTTCACCATCGTTTTTTGCAGTCCCGCTTCGCGCTCTTTGTTCACGGTAGGCGGAGTAAATACAGCATGAAGCAGAATAAATAATGGAATAGAAATAACCACTGCTTTCGATAACAACCGGAAGTTTTTCCAAACTAATAACACACTGAAAAATAACAGCGGAACGGTCAGGTACATCAGTCGGAATTCTTTGGTTCCGGAAAAAATAAAATTCATTTGTTTCAGGAAGATATAAGCCGATGCCAATGCAATAACAATGGAAACAGGAACCAACTTCTTATTATAGAATCCCGAAAAAATAAAGAGTACGAAAAAGAAGTAAGAGTTAAGAATAAGCACAGATACCAATGCATACAACACATAGTTTGCAATGCCGATATTGCGAATGGTTTTATTTGCGGAAAGAATCTGTAGCCCGAGAAAAATGACCAACCCCGCCTCCATCAGCGATGAGTTGATATTGAACTTTGCCAGCACCATCAAAGTAATAAGCGATACAGGAGTAATGAAAACAGCTTTCAGTTCATCGCGCACCAGCACAAAGGCAATGGCAAACACAAGCATGGGGGCAATCGTCAGCCATATCCGCCCGGTGTAAACACCCGCGGCACAAACCGCCATGGTTAAAAGAATTGCTAATCCTGTATAAAGGAGATTCCTTTTGTTGTTTAAAAAAGTAAAGTCAAGCGAGGGAGAATTTTTTTCTTCTGCCAAGGTACCTTGGGTAAACATTCCTTGCGCTTTGCTTGTCAATGCTTTTGAAATTTCCGAAAGCGAGCTCAGGTTTCGCAGGTAATACAAAACTGTAACGGCAGCAAATAGGGCAACCACAAAAGCAATTTGTTGAGGAATAGAATAAAGCCGCGAATAAAAAACAGCAGGCAGAGCAAAAGAGGCTGATATCAGCAGGACGTGTTTGAAATTTATTTCGGTAAGCAGAATTAGTGTAAGCGGAACAAGTAAAGCGAAAGTGATTATGGTTGATTTGGACAGAATACCTAAAAGAAAGAACACCGGAATAAGCAGCAGTTGGAATACACGCTTTTGTTCTGCATAAAGTATAGCAAAACGCAAACTGATTAATCCGAAAATGAGTGAGAGTATCTCATCCCTGTTTTTAATGCTGGCCACCACCTCGGTATGAATAGGATGTGCAGCAAATAGCAGCGTAATAATGAGCGGCAACAGGATATTATATTGGTGCAATAAATCCTTAAGCACGATAAAAAGCAACATACAAAGCAGCCCGTATAACAACACATTAATAAAGTGACTTACATGCGCATGTTCGCCAAATATCGAATGCTCAATAGCAAAACTTACCAGCACAATAGGGCGGTATTCGTATTTGTAGCCTTCTTTATTTTCAAAATAAGGGGATTGGAAAATTTCAGGAATAGCACTGATGCCCTTTGAGGTGAGCCGGTGATTCTGGGTTACCAGTTCATCATCTAAATTGTAATCATTAAATACCGAATTAAAATAAAGCACGAAGCTGAAACTGAAAATGATGATCGAATACCATCCCGGTGAGAGTGAAGAATAAGTATTCCCAGTCTTTTCTTTTTGCTGAGTAGTTGCTGTTGCTTTTTTCTGTTTTGCCATTGTTTCAGATGAATCAAATGCCGTATTCAGTGAGTATTTTCCAAAGTCCAAATTTTATTTTCACAGTCCAGGGTTGTTCAAAGAGTAACTCTTTCTCTTTCAGTTCCGGTTTGTACTTTTTCAACGTTTCTAGGTAGTCCCGGTAGAAATTGAATAGTATTTCATCTTTACCCGAAATAATTTCGCGGATAGTAGTGTCGTTGAAATGAATGAATACAATCGGGAACTCTTTCTCAATTCTTATCTGATGATTGATAATCTCTCTTTGGCAAAGCTCGGTATTCCATCCGGCCACATTGCATCCCTTGTGACGAAGGATAAGAGAGTCTTTCTCAATAACCGGAACAAGATCTAAATACTTCTGATCATCAAACAACCCGCGGAAAGAATTTTTTTCGCACCGGTATTTGCAGCAGTCTGCCCACCACTGTAAAGTATTAAGCGCATTTTTGTTCACCCCTACAAAGCCTGCATTAAATAATCCCACTCTGAAATTTGCTTCTAGCCAGTTCTGATCTTTTCCGGGATCATGTTTGTAGTAATGGGGCGTAAGCAAGAACGAATGTTTTCCTAACAGGTCAAAAAGAAATTGATAGGAGGAGAAAAAATACAGATCATTATCCAGATAAATTAATTGGTCTATGGCCTCCCGCTGCAACAAATACTTCAAAAAAACAGGTTTAAGGCTCCAGCGTAATTTGTCGTTATTGTTCTTGTATTTATTAATAATAGCCTGCGCATTTTCACTGGAACCGATATCCGTAAGTTTCCAATATCGGCAGTTTTCAGAAAAAAAATTGCTGTTATCATCAACTACTAACACATGCATCACAAAATCGGGATGTTGATTTCGCAGGGAATCTGCTAAAGCATGTACCTTATACAAGTGACTGGCGGTGGAAATAGTGCAGAAATGGTTCACCTTACAATCTGGTTTTTGTTTTGACTGGAATAATTTTTCAAAAATAATTTTATGTAATCAGCATAAACCCTGTGACCCTGGTTATTGAGATGAGCATCAGGATAAGCATTGAAGTTTTTGCTTGCGTTATCGGGAATGAGCCAGTCACTTTTCAAAGAATTATCACTCAGTAAACCGGCATATTTTTTTGAAAACTTATCGGCATTCATATCCGCTTCCTTTATTTCAGGTATGAGCAGGAATTTTACAGGCACTTTATTGGCTTTGCAGATATTTTGAATTTGTGTTAGGTATTTTTTTGTAATCAAAGGTTCTTTCACGGTTTGTTCAAATTCTAATTTCTCTTCAATTCTGAATTTTACAGAATACAAGCGCGATAGCAAGGCACTTTTGGAAATCAAATATTCAAGGAAATTTTTCGGTTGGTGCAAATAATACTTTTCGTTCACAAAATAGTTATATGCTGCGTCAGGTGTTTTAAAATGTTTTCCATCTAGTTCGGCAAGTATAGCACCAGCGTTTGTAAAATAATAGAATGGCTCGGTTGGAATTACCGCTCTGTCCTGTTTCATAATATCGTTACCTGTAAAAAAGCACACGAATACAAAATCAGGATGAAGTTGGGATACATATTTTTTTGCTAATTCGAAATACTGTACCGGATCTGCAGTTGGGATTCCAAGGTTGATTACTTCAAAGCCGGTTTCACTTCTAACTAAATCACTAAAGCTATTTGTAAGGGGAACCGCACTTGTCCCCCAGGTAAAGCTATCTCCGATAAACAATAATTTTTTTTTCGTTGTATCTATTTGCGAAAACTGCTTTGTACGAAACCCATCTGAATTGATATAAACATTGTATCCGGCCCAGTAAGTACTATCCGCAACTAAAATTCCTTCTGTATTTAAATGGTAGTCAGGAACAATGTAAAGTGAATCAACCGGCTTAAAGTTGAGCCAATTAGGTTTCATGTCACCCGGTTTAAAGCCCCATAAGCGCAAGGCCGCTTCTATAGTAAGCAGCCCGGCAATAATCAGAATGAACTGAAAAATACCCCACTGTAAATATGTACTGCCTTTACGTCCCATTGTTTACTGAGCTAATCAAATTCCTTCGATTACGGTCAGGGCTGAGTTTATTTATTTGCAAATTCTTTAAACCATTCGACCATTTCCCGAACACCAACATCAACAGGAGTCTGAGGTTTAAATCTGATATAGTCATATAACGATTCGCACGAAGCATTTGTCGAAAGCATGTCACCGGGTTGGATAGGTTGAAAATTTACCACCGCTTTTTTATTCATGGCATTTTCGATACTTTTTAAGAAATCTATTGTAAAAATCGGCTGATGATTCCCAATATTAAAAATTCGATTTTTGGGTGATTCTTCTAAACGTATTTTTTCAATCAAGAGAGTAATTGATTTCACCACATCAGCTACAAAAGTGAAATCACGAATCATTTTGCCCTCGTTAAACAAACTAATAGACTTGCCTTCCTCAATTGCTTTCATAAAAATGTAGGATGCCATATCGGGTCGTGTCCATGGACCGTAAACCGTAAAGAAGCGAAGCCCGATTAAGTTCATT
>JAZKEP010000122.1:0-10177 GCA_040387015.1 Bacteroidota bacterium | reverse complement strand
GTCATTTGTACGCTACTCCGAGTCATTTGTATGATGCTCGTGTTCATTTGTACGATACTCGTATTCATTTGTACGATACTCGTGTCCGTTTGTAGAACGGCTACGTAATCCTCCAATAACCCAATGCTCACTACCCTCTTGCCATTACTCTCTTTTCTCCTACTTTCGCCCCATGCAATTTTACTATCCCGCGTTTTTGTGGGCACTTACCGCGCTGGCCATCCCTGTTATCATCCATCTTTTCAATTTCCGCAGATATAAAACGGTTTATTTCAGCAATGTTAAATTCCTTCGCGAGGTAAAGGAAGAAACCGCTTCGCGCAGCAAACTAAAGCACCTGTTGGTGCTGGCTTCGCGACTGCTGGCACTGGCTTTTTTAGTGTTTGCCTTTGCGCAGCCTTACATTCCAAACAAAGGCACCAACCTTTCGGGCGGAAGAAAATACGTGGGCATTTACATTGACAATTCCTTTTCGATGAATGCCGTTAGCGGTGGAAGAAGTTTGTTTGATAAAGCAAAACAGACCGCCAAAGAAATTGCGAAGAACTATTCAGCCGATGACCAGTTTCAGTTACTCACCAATGATTTTCAGGGGAAACATCAGCGGCTGGTTGGTAAAGAAGAATTTGCCAGCATGATTGATGAGCTGGAAATTTCGCCTGCCGTTCGCAGCCTCTCCGAAATTACCAAGCGGCAGAAAGATGCGCTCAGTCGCGAAAACAGCCGTAACCAAATTGCTTACCTGCTTTCTGATTACCAGAAGAACATGGGCGACCTTGCTATTGATTCAGCTGTTGCCTACAACCTTATTCCGCTTGCAGCCGATGCGCAGGCCAACGTATATCTTGATACCGTTTGGTTCAACGAACCCGTGCAGTTGCTCAACCAGCCCGTGCAGTTAATTGTAAAAATCAGCAACAGCGGTGAAAAAGCGGTTGACAATAACCGCATGGTAATGAAACTAAACGGGCAGACAAAAACCATGTCCGATTTTTCTATCGAACCGGGTTCTTTCATTTATGATACCATGAGTTTTGTATTGAATCAGCCCGGCTGGAACAAAGCCGAACTGCAGATTCAGGATTATCCCATAACCTATGACGATAATTATTTCATCGCCTTTAAGGTGATTGAAAAGATAAACGTGCTCACCACCAGCGAGAATCAGCCCAATCAGTTTCTCAACGCGCTTTTCAAAGATCAGCCCGAGTTTAATTATACCCCCACGCTCATCTCCAGTTTCGGCACCGATAGTTTAAAAGAGAATCAATTGGTGGTGCTCGATAATCTCAAAAGCATTTCGTCATCGTTAGCAGCTACTATTAACCGCTTTGTAACCGATGGCGGAGCTGTGGCAGTTTTCCCCGGTGATAAATGCGACATTGAATCCTACAATCGCTTTTTGAATAATCTGCAGGCAAATTCTATCAGCGGCTTTTCCGAACAGGCTCAGGATTTGGCAACCATCAACCTGCAACAGAATATTTTTAAAGACGTATTTGAGCGCATTCCCGGCAACATGAACCTGCCGCGCGCCAAAAAATATTACCAGTTTACGCGTTCCACCACTTCCAACGAAGAAGCAATCCTTACTTTAAAAGATGGCACCTCATTCTTCAGCCGCTATCCGTTGCAAAAAGGTTCGCTGTATGTTTGCGGTGCACCGCTCGATGAAACTTTCTCCGACCTGCCGGTGCATGCCATTTTTGTTCCCATGCTATACAAAATGGCGGTGCTTAACATAGGTAGTGTCAACATCGGTTACTTCCTGGGCGATAAAACCCGTATTGAAGTTGATGCGCAAAATAAATCGGGCGATAAAGTGTATCGCATTAAAGGCGAGAATGTAGAGTTTATCCCCGAGCAGTTTGCTGTGGGAAACAAAATGTTGCTGGGCTTGACTGAACAAATTAGGAAAGCAGGTTTCTACAATGTGGGTTTGGATAATGCTGACTCTTCCGCTTTGCTCGCTTTAAATTTCGATCGCAAAGAATCAGATTTAAAATTTTCCAATGCCGCTGATTTGAATGCCCGATATGCCATGAGCAATGTAAATGTTGTCGATGGCGCCAACGATGAAGTGGCAACGGTGGTAAAAGAACTGAACCGCGGCACCTCGCTCTGGAAGTGGTGTCTTATTCTCACCCTTGCATTTCTCGCTTTAGAAATAGCTTTACTGCGTTTCTGGAAAGTATAACAAATGAAAGTTACCGGATTTTCTTTTATAAGGAACGCTGTCATCTGCGATTATCCGGTTGTGGAAGCAATAAAATCAATTCTTCCGCTGTGTGATGATTTTGTCATTGCTGTTGGCAAAAGTAGTGACCACACGCTCGAACTGATTCAAAACATAGACCCGGAGAAAATAAAGATTATTGAAACAGTCTGGGATGAAAATTTAAGAAAAGGAGGAAACGTTCTTGCCATTGAAACAGACAAAGCATTTCAGGCGATTCAAAAAGATACCGACTGGTGCTTTTACATTCAGGCCGATGAAATTGTCCACGAAAACTCGCTGAATAATATTAGTGAGGCTATGCTGAAATGGAAAGATGATATTCGGGTAGATGGCTTGTTGCTGAACTATCTTCATTTTTATGGTTCTTATCAATATGTGGCAGATGCGTACAACTGGTATCGGAAGGAAATTCGCATTATTCGAAACAACAAAAACATATTCTCTTATAAGGATGCACAAGGTTTCCGCAAAAGCGGAGATCAAAAGCTGAATGTGAAACAGGTTGATGCATTCATACATCACTACGGATGGGTAAAGCACCCGGCAGTTCAGCAACGGAAGCAAAAAATATTTCATAGTTTATGGCATGAAGATGATTGGTTGAAAAAGAATATTTCAAAAGACAATCAATACGACTACAACGCCATCGACTCACTTCTTGTTTTCGAAGGAACACACCCATCAGTTATGACCAAGAGAGTTCAAAGTCAAAACTGGAACTTTGAATTTGATACATCGAAAAGTAAAATGAAAATGAAATACCGGATAAGGAGATGGATAGAGGAAAAATTCGGAGTCTCCATTGGAGAATATATGAACTATAAATTGATTTAATCAATAATTGGGGATGAACCTTTAATTTCTATATTTGGGCTTCGGTATGGAAATCCTAATACGCTCCGCTCGAATAATTGATACCGGCTCCCCATTTCATAATCAGGTAAAAGATATTTTGGTTGCCAATGGCAAAATCAAAAAGATTGGTACCAAGCTATCGAACACTTCAAAAGCCAAAGAGATAAAGGCCGATAATCTGCATGTTTCCCTCGGCTGGTTCGATCTGAATACTTTTCTGGCAGACCCAGGCTATGAACAAAAAGAAACGATTGAAAGCGGCTGCAAGGCAGCAGCCTTTGGAGGCTTTACACACATTTGTTGTATGCCTAACACCTATCCGGTAACACAAACAAAATCGCAGATAGAATATGTATTGCGAAAAGCATCGGATGAAATTGTAAGCGTTCATCCGCTGGGTGCCGTAACGCTGAATACCGATGGTACGGACCTGACAGAAATGTATGACATGCATACAGCGGGCGCTATTGCATTCAGTGATGGTTTAAGGTCAAGCCCTAATGCAGGAATGGTGGAACGTGCACTGTTGTATGCAAAAGCATTTGACGGTGTTATAATGAATCACTCCGAAGAAAAAAGCATTTCGAAAAACGGAACCATGCACGAAGGCGTAGTAAGTCTTAAACTTGGATTGCCTGCTGCACCCGCTTTAGCTGAAGAAATATCCGTAAGTCGCGACCTTTATATTCTTGAATACACCCAATCAAAGCTTCACCTGCTTGATATTTCATTAAAGAGATCAGTTGACCTCATCCGCTCTGCGAAGAAAAAAAACCTCAAGCTTTCTTCTTCTGTAAATGCATATAACTTATGGTTAGATGAAAATGCAATAGGCGATTATGATACTAACTACAAAGTGAACCCGCACCTTCGCACCAAAGAAGATATTGCTGCACTTATAAAAGGTATTCAGGATGGAACGATAGATACGATTACTTCGGCACATCAACCGCAGGATGAAGAATGCAAGAAACTGGAATTTGATAAAGCAGAATTCGGGATGATTGGGTTGGAAACCTGTTTTGCCATTGCTAATACCGCTTTGAAAGATAAAGTTGAGTTGACAAAAATTATTGAAGCAATTGCTAACAATCCGAGAATCATTCTTGGATTAAACAATACCATCAAAGAAGGAGCTATAGCGGACCTTACTCTTTTCAACCCAAAAATGAAATGGACGTTTACTGAAAGCGATATTCAATCCAAATCAAAAAATACTCCTTTCGTAGGAACCGAATTTGTTGGTAAAGCAATTGGTATCATCAACAAAGACAAACTCCAACTAAATTAATCACTGTGGGCAAAATCGTCCTGTCAGCACTCAAATGGGCACTTATCGGTGGTTTATCGGTTATTATTTTGCAGACTATTTTCATGCTTATCAGTGCAGGAATGATGGGTGGCTTTTGGGGAGTCATCGTTTACCTTCCGCTTTTGTTTATCATGATTTGGGGAGGCATTACCATCCGTAAAGAAAATGGGGGCGACATCGGCTATCCTAAATCATTGCTGGCAGTTTTTATTATTGCAGTAGTCGGTTCATTGATGTACAATGTTTATGTTTATCAAATCTGGTTTAAGTTTGTTGACCCCGATTTTATGGATAAAGTGATGGAAATTTCGGAAGAAAAAATTCGTGACAAGGCAGATAAACAAGGCATCACCGATGAACAATTAGAAATGCAGATCTCATATGTAAAAGGTATGAACTGGGAAAAGTGGGCCTATATTATTTCGGGAAGTTGTAGTGTTGTCCTCTCGCTTATAGTATCAGTATTTGTAAGCAGACCTGACAGACAGGAGCAATCGATTATCAAAGAAGAATCATAAATGCAAATATCAGTAGTCATCCCTTTGTTTAATGAAGAAGAGTCGCTTGCTGAGCTCACCGCCTGGATTGCGCGCGTGATGCAGGCTAATAATTACTCGTATGAAATTCTGCTGATTGATGACGGCAGCAAAGATAAATCGTGGAGTGTGATTGAGCAGCTATCTGCAGATAACTCTAACATTAAGGGAATCCGTTTTAGAAGAAACTATGGTAAGAGCGCAGCGTTGCAAGTTGGCTTTACTCATGCACAGGGGGATGTAGTAATAACCATGGATGGTGATTTACAGGATTCACCTGATGAAATTCCCGGGCTTTATAAAATGATTACCGAAGATGGTTTTGATTTAGTAAGCGGATGGAAACAAAAACGTTTTGATCCGATTACAAAGACACTTCCCACCAAACTCTATAACGGTACTACTCGCTGGATGACAGGCATTCCGCTGCATGACATGAACTGCGGATTGAAAGCTTACAAAAATGAAGTAGTGAAAAGCGTGGAGGTATACGGAGAGATGCATCGCTACATTCCAATTCTGGCTCGTAAAGCAGGATTTAGAAATATTGGAGAGAAAGTAGTGCAACACCAGGCACGCAAATATGGAGTTACCAAGTTCGGAATGGAAAGGTTCCTGTACGGTTTCCTTGATTTGCTTTCTGTTTCTTTCATGACCCGCTTTGCCAATCGCCCGATGCATATTTTTGGTGGCTTGGGGGTATTGAGTTTCTTTTTTGGTTTGTGTGTTGTGTTTTATCTGACCATCGCAAAATTTGCTTTTGAGCAATACCGCATGACCGAGCGACCTATCTTTTATCTTGGTTTCCTTTCTATAATAGTAGGTGTTCAGCTTTTCGTGGCTGGATTTCTCGGTGAGCTAATATCGCGCAAAGCAGCCGATAGAAATCAGTACGATATTGCAAAGCTTCTGAATCTTGATAAATGAAAGTTGTAATTCTTGGCAGCGCGCATCCCCTTCGCGGAGGACTTGCATCTTACAACGAGCGCTTAGCGCGAGAATTTATAAGACAAGGTCATAGCGTTCAGATCTATACTTTCAGTTTACAATATCCCGAATTTCTTTTCCCCGGCACCTCGCAATACAGCGACCAGCCCGCGCCTGATGATTTATATATCCATGTAAAAGTAAACTCGGTCAACCCTTTTAACTGGTTGAAGGTTGGAAAAGAAATTGCAAAGCTGAATGCTGATTTGATGCTGGTGAAATTCTGGCTGCCATTCATGGGCCCTTGTTTGGGAAAGATTTCGCGTATTGTGAAGAAGAACGGCAAAACAAAAGTGATTTCTATTCTCGATAACATTATTCCGCACGAAAAACGAATGGGAGACTTTCAACTCGCCAAATATTTCGTGAACAGCGTGGATGGTTTTATTGCCATGAGTGAATCGGTGTTAGAGGATTTAAAGAAGTTTGACACTAAGAAGCCGAGAGTTTTTTCGCCACATCCGCTGTTCGATAATTTTGGCGAAGCCATCAATAAAGTTGAAGCGTACGAGAAACTGGGACTGGCTGTTAACACCGAATACATTCTTTTCTTCGGCTTCATCCGCGATTACAAAGGATTGGATTTGCTTCTTCATGCCATGGCTGATGAGAGGGTGAAACAACTGAATGTGCGTTTAATTATTGCCGGAGAATTTTACACGCAGGCAAAACCTTATTGGGATTTAATCACCGAACTCGGCATTGCCGATCAACTTATTCTGAAAACCGATTTTATACCGGATAATGAAGTGCGGAATTATTTCTGTGCAGCCGATATAGTTGTGCAACCCTATAAACATGCTACGCAAAGCGGGGTGACACAAATCTGCTATCACTTCGACCGGCCTATGCTGGTTACCAACGTTGGTGGCCTGCCCGAAATTGTTCCGCATGGCAAAGTGGGTTATGTGGTGGAACCCAATCCAACAGCCATTGCCGATGCATTGGTTGATTTTTATACTCGGCACCAGGAGTTTGTAATGCGCGACAACATTAAAGTTGAAAAGAAAAAATACGCCTGGAGCGAAATGCTGAGCAGGATTTTTGAAATAGCAAAGAGTATTAATTTGTAATTTGTGATTTGTAATTCGTAATTCGCAATATGATTTATCGCAGTAAAGCTCCTCTTCGTCTTGGTCTTGCCGGTGGCGGCACTGATGTTTCTCCTTACGCGGATTTATATGGTGGTGCAATTTTGAATGCAACTATCGGCATGTATGCCTATGCTACTATCAAACCTTTGAGCGGAAAAAAAATCCATATCAAAGCCATGGATAGAAATGAAGAAGTGGTGGTGGATGCCAAAAAGAAATTAGAGATAAATGGTAAACTCAACCTCGCCAAGGGTGTTTACAATCGGGTGGTAAAAGATTTCATCAAGAAACCGCTGGCATTTGAGCTAACTACTTTTGTGGATGCTCCTCCCGGCTCCGGCCTTGGCTCATCCTCTACTTTGGTGGTTGCTATTCTCGGAGCTTTTGTGGAATGGCTCAAACTTCCGTTGGGGGAATATGATATTGCTCACCTGGCTTACAGGATTGAGCGGGAGGATTTGGGTATGCATGGCGGAAGGCAGGATCAATATGCTGCGACTTTTGGCGGGGTGAACTACATGGAGTTCTACGAGAATGATAAAGTGATTGTAAATCCACTTCGCGTAAAAGACAAGTGGCTTAATGAACTGGAAAACAATCTGATTCTGTTTTTTACAGAAACTTCGCGACTGTCATCTTCTATCATTGCAAAACAGTCGGAGAACGTAAAAAACAAAAATGTAAAGTCAATTGATGCCATGCACAGCTTGAAAGAGCAAAGCCTGCGTATGAAAGAAGCCCTGCTGCAGGGAGATATTGACGGCATCGGTAAAATACTTCATTACGGCTGGGAGCATAAAAAGGCGATGGCAAAAGGAATCTCTAATCCGCAGCTTGAAAGTATATATAAGGCCGCTCTTAACGCGGGAGCCACCGGAGGAAAGATTTCGGGTGCGGGTGGCGGAGGTTTTATGATATTCTATGCACCTTATAATTCTAAATTTAAGGTGATTGATACGCTGAATAAATTAGGCGGCAGAGTTATGCGCTATAATTTTACCGAGCACGGGTTGACTACCTGGACGATGTGAGTTTTCGGTCTTCCCCCCACGGCAAGTCTTCTCCCTACTTTTTTGGCTAGTCCCCGACTTCGGGCTCTCAGTTCCAGTGCTGGTACGTGGCGTACCAGCACTGGAAAATGGACCTGGAAGCCTGGTACATGGCGTACCAAGGCTGGTACGTGACTCACCCGCACTGGTACATGACGTACCAACACTGGTACGTGGCTTACGCGGACTGGTACATGGTGTACCAGCGCAGGAAAAGAGGCATTGGGGGCTGGTACATGACGTACCAGCACTGGTACGCGGTGTACCAGGCCTGGTACGTCATGTACCAGCGAGGGTTTCTGGCCTAACTAAGGCAAAAAGCTACAATAAAGGGATTGTTTAACAAAAAAAGGAGGCTTTTTGAGAGGAGTATTGGAAAATGTTAGGGCAGATATTGAAGTTTTCCGCCTTCGGCAGTAATATCTTCTCCTGTTAATATTCCTTGATTAAACAGCCCATGGGCATACATGCGCATGCGTTTATCATCTTCCCCAAAGGTCTTCTCCCATTTCCCGGCAACAGCAATTTCCTTCGCCATTTTTTTAAAGCCAATCTGTTTATCAAGTTCCGCAAGTTCCTGTTCCAAATACAAATCGGAGCCCAGGTAATCAATGGCAGCAGCATTCCTGAACTCAAAAAGCCGTGGGTCGTTCATACTGGCTTTGGCTATTACCAGATCCTCCCCCAGCTTATCGTAATCAATCTTCCATTCCATGTGAAGGGCATGACGGAAAAAGCAACCCAGCGTGCAGAACTCTTTTACCGTATTCTTATTAATATCTACAACCCGGACTACCAGGTATTTCTGAATACTTTCTTTGTTACGCAAGGCAGCCTTAAAATTGCCATACAATAACTGCGAATTATCGCCTGCCCTGAAGGACATGAACACCAGTAGCAGAACAACCATTCCGCATTTGTTCAGGACCGATTTGTTAAGGAAAGAAACAAGTTTCATAAAGCGAATATAGAAAGAGGGAAATCTTCTTTACGCATATCTTAAACTAATCATTTTGAAAATTGACTTTAGTGGCTATTTTCGCACCGCATTTTTAAAACCTGTAATCAATATATAGATGGCAAACGTTGGAAAAGTAAAGCAAATCATCGGTCCTGTAGTGGATGTGGCGTTCGATACCGCAAACTCCAAACTTCCTCAAATCCTGAGCGCTTTGGAAGTAACGAGAGATAACGGACAGAAGGTAATTTTGGAGGTGCAGCAGCACTTGGGTGAAGACGCAGTTCGCACCGTAGCAATGGATTCAACTGACGGTATGCGCAGAGGAATGGATGCAACCGACTTAGGTGCGCCTATTACCATGCCGGTTGGTGATTCAATTAAAGGAAGACTTTTCAACGTAATTGGCGAAGCCATTGACGGTATCAATGTTCCGGTTTCTAAGGAAGGCGGCTACCCTATTCACCGTATGCCACCGGCTTACGAAGATTTGGCTACCGATGCCGAAGTTCTTTTCACCGGTATTAAAGTAATTGACCTTTTGGAGCCTTACTCCAAGGGAGGAAAAATCGGTTTGTTTGGTGGTGCGGGTGTAGGAAAGACCGTTCTTATCATGGAGTTGATCAACAATATCGCTAAAGCCTATGCCGGTCTTTCGGTGTTTGCGGGTGTTGGTGAAAGAACGCGTGAAGGAAATGACTTGTTGCGTGAGATGATTGAATCGAATGTTGTGAAATATGGCGAGGAGTTTAAGCACAGTATGGAGAAAGGCGGATGGGATTTATCGAAAGTAGATGCCGCTGCTCTTGCACAATCACAAGCAACACTTGTGTTTGGACAGATGAACGAACCACCGGGTGCACGTGCACGTGTGGCGCTTTCAGGTTTGACTATTGCTGAGTATTTCCGTGATGGAGATAAGAACGATGCTAAAGGCGGTCGCGATATCCTTTTCTTTATTGATAACATCTTCCGTTTCACACAAGCAGGTTCTGAGGTATCGGCTCTTTTAGGCCGTATGCCTTCAGCGGTGGGTTACCAGCCGACACTTGCTACCGAGATGGGATTGATGCAAGAGCGTATTACTTCTACCAAGAGAGGTTCTATCACATCGGTTCAGGCGGTTTACGTTCCTGCCGATGACTTG
>JAZKEP010000121.1:0-3861 GCA_040387015.1 Bacteroidota bacterium | reverse complement strand
GTGGTTTATCCCACCGCTCAAAGAAGCGCATATGTGTGGGATAGAAAGAAGAGCTAAAGCAACGCCAATATACCTTGCTTGATGGTGTAACAACTTCAAGCTATGATTGCCTATAAGATAGCATGGTTATTTGGTAACTCACGAATCAACTTTATACCAATTCAGGAAAATGTTTTTCCCATTTTTTTTTCAAAGGCAACTTAATGCCATGAATGGAACAGATATTGCTGTATTGTTAAATCGGCTCTCCATAATTAATATATAAGAGATGAAAAGAATCCTGCCAATTTTAGTTGTAGTCATTACTGTTCTTTTAAATTTTGCGTACGGTATTCATCCAAGCTCACAACAACAAAAAGCAAAGATTGGTAACTCAGGATTTGCAGGTACATGGCGCGGAAGCGAAAAATGTAATAGTGCTGGCGCTCCAATTGCTATACTTATCATCGCTGACAGCGGACCTTCGGAAGTCACCCTCTCGGGCATATATAGCTTGCAAGGGCAAGTGAAAGCAATGGCGAAAGGAGATAGCATTAGTATCCCTCTTCAGGAAGTTAAAGACCCTAACTTTACGAATTTACTGATAGAAGGGAAGCTAATTGTATCGGGCAACCCACCAACAGTAAGAGGGAATATTGCAATATTGAATAATCAGGCAAAGGATGCCTGTGAAGTGCAATATTCTAAATAACCCAAGGAACAATGCCTCCGTGATTATAGTTTATGTTGATTTTCTTTTGCAAAGATTAGCTGTGATAAAGTTTATCTCTTACTTTTTACTTTATTGATAATTTTGTCGCGAATTAGAATTTAGATTATGGCAAAGAGTTTTGTTTCTAATAAGGACGAATCAGTCCCAATGTTTAATCATCCTTTCCTGGATTTTTTTTCCAGGGTTCATTTTTCTATTCCGCTGGTTTTATATATACCTGTCATTCTTTATTTCGCATACCAGTCTGTATTTGTTTTTCATATCAGTCCCCTCTATATGGTTTCGATGATAGTGCTTGGTTTGTTGGTTTGGACTTTTACTGAATACAATCTTCATCGCTTTCTTTTTCATTGGATGCCACCCGGTGAAATCGGCAAAAAGGTCAATTTTATGTTTCATGGAGTTCATCATGATTATCCCCGGGATAGTTATCGTTTGGTGATGGTTCCTCCTGTAAGTGTTCCTCTGGCTATCCTGTTCTATTTTAGTTTTCAATTTATGTTAGGTAAAATATTTGGCAATGAGAATTTGGTTGCCCCGTTTTTCGTGGGTTTCGTAATAGGTTATCTATTCTATGATATGACACATTATGCGCTTCACCACGTTAACTTCAAAAGCAAATTTTGGTTGGAGTTAAAACAGCACCATATGATTCATCACTATCAGGATCCTCACAATGGATTTGGAGTAAGCACTAAGTTTTGGGATTTAATCTATCGCACTACTTTCAAAAGAAAATCGGAAGTTGCTGTAACGGTAGAGGATAACTGATTCCCTTTCTACATTCAGTTTGCTCTTTAATTGCTTTATCCATATTCTTGCCCCGAATTTTTTAATAATCTATTCAAACATGGCAACCAAGAAAAAATCGAAATCAAAGAAAGTAAATTCTATCCTTACAGATGAAGACAAAAAATTCTTTGAGGCCTATATTAACAACCCTTCTCCGACAGGTTTCGAAGCCGAAGGTCAAAAGTTGTGGTTAAACTATATAAAGTCGGCCATTGATAAACATGAGGTGGATACCTACGGTACCGTTTACGGTGTTGTAAATCCTGAGGCAAAGTTTAAAGTAGTGATTGAGGCTCATGCAGATGAAATAAGCTGGTTTGTTTCATATATTACGGAGAGCGGTTTAATTTATGTAAGACGCAATGGCGGAAGTGACCATCAAATAGCGCCTTCAAAAAAGGTGTGGATTCATACGCGCAAAGGCAAAAAAATTCCTGCGGTGTTTGGATGGCCGGCTATTCATACCCGTAGTGGCGGTAAAGAGCAGGCACCTGAGCTAAAGAATATTTTTCTTGATCTAGGCTGCACCAAGAAAAAGGAAGTAGAGGAGTTGGGAGTGCATGTAGGTTGTGTAATTACTTATCAGGATGAGTTCTTTACATTAAATGACCGATATTTCGGAGGCCGCGCACTAGATAACCGCGTTGGAGGGTTTATGATAGCGAAAGTAGCGCGTATGCTTAAGGAAAATAAGAAGACCTTACCTTTCGGTCTTTATATAGTGAATTCGGTTCAGGAGGAAGTTGGTTTAAGAGGGGCGGAAATGGTGGCCCATACTATTCATCCTGACTGTGCCATCATTACAGATGTGTGCCATGATACTACAACTCCGATGATTGATAAGATAATAGAAGGCGATTATACAGCTGGAAAAGGACCTGTCCTTACAGTAGGGCCTGCTGTACACAACAACCTGCTTGATTACATCATGGAAACTGCCGACAAAAAGAAAATACCTTACCAGATTGACGCGGCTTCGCGCGCAACTGGAACTGATACCGATGCCTTTGCCTACACCAAAGGAGGTATCCCTTCCGCTTTAATTTCTCTTCCGCTTCGTTACATGCATACCACAGTGGAGTTAGTGGCCATTGAAGATGTAGAGAATGTAATTAAACTTATTTACGAATCGTTGCTTGGGTTAAAACCGAATTTCAACTTTAAGTATTTGTAATACTCCCTATTCCGGATTACTTACATTCATCAGCGTATAGGTTAAGGTAGGGCCCTTGTATCCTATAACAAGTGGAAAAACTTCGTTGTCTAACACCCATATTTTGCCGGTGTTTGCTTCCCCTGTTCCAAACACCTGCTGAATGACCATAGGATTGTTGTTTACCATTATTTCATCCGGTCCATTGCTGACCGTTTCAATAGGAATACCGCGCATAGAAGCATCGCTTCCAAGGTTACACTTTCCCTTTTTTAGTTTCTGAAACTGCTGACGACTGAGAAATAAAGTAATGCCGGGAAGAGTGAGTTTCTTAATACCATCTATAGCAAAAAGGAGAGTAGTGGCACTGTCAAGTGAAGCGGAAGTGATTTCAGCGCTTCCTTTTTTACTGTTTCCCGATACTTTTTTCCAGTCGAATGAAACATGGTTGGAGTCAATAGCCGTTATAGTTACATAATAATCATATACCGTCTTTAGGTCGCTTACAGCAAAGTTTAGTAATGTTCCTTTTTTTAGCTCTAGTTGCTGTGCTTCGCAAAATGAAACCGCAGTTGTGAGTAAAAAGAAAGTCAGGTATTTTCTCATGCATTCGGAGAACTGAGCCCAAACTCGCCATACACCTGCTCTACCCATTGTTGGATTCTGGGTTCGGTTAGGTCATCCTGATTATCGGTGTCTAAGCATAAACCAACAAACTGCTCGCCTCTTTGAGCTTTTGAAAAATCATGTTCAAAGCCTGCAGCACTCATGAACCCGATCAGTTTTCCGCCTTTTTTCTCAACTATTTCCGCAAACACACCAAGGGCATCGCAGAAATAAGACGCATATCCGTACTGGTCGCCTAAGCCAAAGAAAGCCACTTGCTTACCGGAGAAATCTATTTGTTCCATTTCTGAAATGTATTCTTCCCAATCACCTTGCAATTCTCCATCATACCAGGTTGGCATTCCTAAAATCAGGCTCTCATACTTAGCCATATCTTCTTTTTTCTTCTTGTAGATTTCAAGAAGGTCAATAGAGCCTTCACCGAGTTTAGCTTGCAGAAGTTCCTTAATTCTCTTCGCCACTCTTTCTGTATTACCGGTGTCGGTACCATAAAACAAACCAATCTGTGCCATATGTATATTTCTATTTTTCTTTAGTTATTACTTTTGCAGTCTTAGTACCGTCCTCTGCTATTATA
>JAZKEP010000120.1:1721-14124 GCA_040387015.1 Bacteroidota bacterium | reverse complement strand
GAAAACCGAAACACAGTTGCGTGAAAACATAACTGTACTAAAAAGCAAAGAAGAAACCATTGGCAAAATTAATGAAGAGCTCCACCAAAAGATAAAAGAGCTTAGCGATTTCAAATATGCACTTGATGAGTCCTCCGTGGTGGCAATTACCAACCACAAAGGAATTATCACCCATGCCAACGATAATTTTTGCAAAATATCGGGTTACTCGCACCAGGAACTGATGGGGCAGGACCACCGGATGTTGAATCCGGGATATCATCCAAAACAGTTCTTTATTGAAATGTGGCAAACAATCTCTTCTGGAAATATATGGAGAGGCGAAGTAAAAAACAGAGCAAAAGACGGAAGCTTTTTTTGGATGGACACGGTTATTGTTCCTTTCGTGGATGAGCAACGTAAGCCCTACCAATATCTGGCATTAAGGGCCGATATCACTCATCGTAAAGAGGCAGACGAGCAATTAGAAGAACGCTCACTACAGTTGCAGGCAGCTAATAAGGAGCTGGAATCCTTCTCTTATTCCGTTTCGCACGATTTACGCGCACCTGTGCGCGCCATTCATGGATATACCCAAATACTGAAAGCCGACTTCGGCAATCAATTAGATAAGGATGCTACTGAAATTATGGACATTATTATTCAGAACGCGAAGAAAATGGGGCAACTGATTGACGATTTGCTGCGCTTTTCGCGTCTCAGCCGGCAGGAATTACAAAACAATAATGTTTCCATGCAGAGTATGGTAGCCGATGTGTGCAAGGAATTAAAAGGAATGGAGAATGAACGCTCGGTGGAATATAAAATCAAAGATATTCATCCGGTAGTAGCAGATAGAGTAATTATAAAACAAGTATGGGTCAACCTTATTTCCAATGCGCTGAAGTATTCGAGCCTAAAAGAGGAAAGCGTTATTGAAATTGGCTCGGAAGTAACCGCCTCAGAAATTATCTACCATATTAAAGATAATGGGGCCGGCTTCGACATGCGTTATTACGATAAACTATTTGGTGTTTTTCAGCGGTTGCATACCGAAGAAGAGTTTGACGGCACCGGTGTGGGCCTTGCTATTGTGCAGCGCATTGTTGCCAAACATGGCGGCAGAGTTTGGGCGGAGAGCACAGTAGGTGAGGGCGCCACATTTTATTTTACTTTGAGTAAATCATAATATATAGCAGTGGAAGTTGAAATTCTATTAGTGGACGATAACAGCAGCGATGCCGACATGGTCATTCGGGTGCTGCGGAAAAATAATTTAGCAGGCAAGTTGCTGCATTTGAAAGACGGGGTAGAGGCCCTGGACTTTATTTTCAACGAAGGAGAATATGCAGGCCGGGAGGTGCAAAGACCTTCAAAAGTTGTTTTGCTTGATTTAAAAATGCCGAGGGTAGGTGGTATTGAAGTGTTGAAAAGAATTAAAGCGGATGAACGCACCCGAAAAATTCCCGTGGTGGTGCTTACTTCTTCCAGAGAACATTCAGATGTACAAACCTGCTATGATTTAGGAGCTAACGGCTACATTGTGAAACCGGTTGAGTTTGAAGAATTTCAGAAGACGATTTCCGATTTAGGGCATTTCTGGATAAATACCAATCAGGGACCGCATATTTAAAGATGGTTCCAAATATCAACCAGGGTTAACTTTTAAACGAATGTTTATTCCGTGAAATTTTCGAACGGAGAAAAACAAAAAGCCCTTCGCAAACGCGAAGGGCTTTTTGTTTTTCATACATCAGCTTTAACAATCAATGTTGATGATTGTGCCCGTCATGATGTTCGTGGTTATGCTCTTCTTTAATCCCTTTCTTTTTTCCCTTAACTTCTATCGTTCCCATTTCCATTCCGCACTTAGTGCATTTGCCGCCTTTGTTGTGGGTCATTACACAATTTAAAGTACCGTCTTTCATCACAGTTTCGGTGCTGTTCGGGCATTTGCCTTTTACAGGCGGAATACTCCAGTCGCACTTAGCGCAGCAGTATTTTGTTTCGGTCTCCATGTCCATTTTCACCATATCCATTTTGCACTTAGGGCAAGTGGCCGCTTGGTTGTTGGTGGCATTGGCATGCATAGGGCAATAATACATACCTTCCTTAACCATAGCGGTTTTGTGATGGGGACACGAGCCTTCATGCGAAGAACATTTGTTGCACTTGGCGTCCGTGCAACAATACTTCACGTCCTCCTTTACGCTCTTTGTTGACTGAGCAAACAGGCCAACGGTCATTAGCATAACCGCAGCAATTGAAATTAGTTTTTTCATAGTTTGAATGTTTGGTTTTTAATAATGAAACAAAAGTACTCAAATGAACTTAGACTTAAAGTGACACTAACTTTACCTGCACATGATTAATCTCAGCCCTGAGTTGGGTTAATAGACGCGTTTCTCATCCTAACCTTACGGGCTATTTCATCTCCCTAAAAATTGTTTTGTTTGCCGCTCCAATTTCAACCCCAAATGTTTCAACGATTTGTTATAGTAATTCTGTTTTTTGTTGGCCTGCAAACCATGCAAGCACAGGACACTAAAACTGTGCGCGGACAGGTGCTGGATAAAGATTCGAAGTACCCGCTACTTGGCGCACAGGTGGTAGTATTGGATACCGGAAGCATAATAGGTACAGCTACTGATGAGAGGGGCTTCTTTAAATTTGATGTTCCGCTGGGTAGAATTTCGCTGCGTATTTCTTACACGGGTTATAAAGATGCATTCGTTAATAACCTGCTGGTAATTGCAGGAAAAGAAATAAACCAGACCATTGAATTGGAAGAAAAGGTATCCAATATAGGAGAGGTGGTAATAACAGGGACTAAGGAACAAGGCAGGGTAAAAAATGAATTTGCCGTTATCAGTGCGCGAACATTTGATGTGGAACTTACCAGCCGTTTTAGCGGAAACAGAAATGACCCTGCACGAATGGCTTCGAACTTTGCAGGCGTAAGTGGCGCTAACGATGCCCGCAACGATATTATTATTCGTGGCAACTCACCGATGGGTATGTTGTGGCGATTGGAAGGCATTGACATACCAAGCCCCAATCACTTTGGCGGCTTTGGCAGTACCGGAGGCCCTGTGAGCATGCTCAACAACAACACTCTTGCGCGGGGCGATTTTATCACTTCCGCTTTCCCTTCAGAGTACGGCAATGCACTTTCGGGTGTATTTGATTTGGCCTTGCGAAACGGTAATAAAGATAAGCATGAGTTTCTCGCGCAACTGGGCTTTAACGGTATTGAAGCAGGAGCCGAAGGGCCTTTTTATAAGAAGAGAAGTCAGGCTTCATTCATGATTAACTACCGTTACTCCACGCTTGCACTTTTTAAATTGCTGAAAGCAAATTTTGGAACGGGAACAGCAGTGCCGGAGTATCAGGACTTAACTTTTAAAGTTGACATTCCGACTAAGAAGGCCGGGGTGTTCCGCTTTTGGGGCTTAGGAGGTTTGAGTAAAATTGAATTGCTAGGCAGTAAAGTTGATCTTTCAAAACCACAGAAAGATTTATACGGCAACGAAAATATTGACCTCTATAATAAAGTGCTTACAGGCATGGTGGGTTTTTCGCACACCTATTTCATTAATCCTAAATCATATTACAGGTTGATGGTGGCGGCATCGCATCAGTCGCAACTGGTAGATATAGATTCTATTGAGCCTGTGTTCCGCACTGAGATTATTCGCTTTCAGAAAGTTGCATTACGCCAAACTAAATATAGCGCCCACCTGATGGGCAACACCAAAATTGATTCGCGCAACACAGTAACTCAGGGCATCATTGCCAATATTTATGACCTGCGCTTTGGCGACAGCATTCTATATTTCAACCAATTTGTTCCTATTAAATCGGGCAAGGGGTACAGCGCATTGATTGAAGCATATGTAATGTGGAAACACAAATTCAATGAGCAGCTTTCTATCAATGGCGGTATGCACGCGCAGTATTATTCCCTCAGTGGCAGCTTTGTACCAGAACCGAGGTTGAGTTTTAAATATCAGTTTAAAGAAAACCAGTCGTTCACAATTGGTTATGGCATGCATCATCAGATTCAGCCCTTGCCTACTTATTATAATCGTGATATTACCGCTGCACCTAACACCCCGCATACCAATATCAATATGGATTTTACCCGCAGCCAGCACTTTGTGGCCGGTTACGATTTAAATTTTCTGAAAGATTTTCATTTGAAAGCTGAACTCTACTTTCAGTATATCAGTAATGCCCCGGTAGAGAAACAAAAAAGTTCGTTCAGCATGTTGAATGCAGGGGCAGATTTCGGCACGCCCAACAATACCAACTTAGTGAACAAGGGCATTGGAAGAAACTATGGGTTAGAAATAACTGCCGAGAAATTTTTCAGCAAAGGCTATTACTTTTTGGTAACCGGTTCTTTCTTTCAATCGCAATATAAAGGAAGCGATAAAGTATGGCGCAATACTGCCTTCAACGGTCATTATGTGCTGAATGCTTTGGGCGGCTATCAATATCTTTTTGGAGGAAAGAAAAATAAAGTGAAGCGGCATACGGTGGCTATTGATTTTAAATTGACCGGTGCCGGAGGCCGCTACTATACGCCTGTTGATTTTGCAGCCAGCGATGCGCAGAACGCACAGGTGCTGATTGACAGTTTGGCTTTCAGTGAAAAATATACCGACTATTTCCGCTTTGATATTAAGCTGAGCTACCGCACCAGTTTCCGCAAAATAACACAGGAGCTCTCCGTAGATTTTCAAAATGTGGCCAACATCAAAAACATTTTCCGCAAGGTGTACAATCCCCGCACAAATTCACTCAATAATGAATACCAACAGGGGATATTCATTCTTCCTCAATACAGGATATTGTTTTAATATCGTGAACTCATTTACTTACCCAAAAATTTAATCGCATGAAAACAAAACTCTTCCTTCTTCTCTTCGTACTGTCTCAATTTGTTTTTGCTCAGGAAATGGCCTTGGTACGAAAAGATGATTTGTATGGCTATATCAATAAGCAAGGCGCGTGGGTTGTTCAGCCTCAATACACTAAAGCAAGAAGTTTTTCGGAAGGGCTTGCGGGAGTTTTAATGAATGGCAAATGGGGCTTTATCAATGCAAAGGGCGAATGGAAAATTCAGCCAGCTTATGAAGATGTAAATGATTTCAACAGCGGACTTTGTTTAGTGGCCAAAGACAAAAAGTGGTTTTACATTAACGATAAAGGAGAAGCGGTTAACATGCCGCCTTCAGAAAAATACTACGACTTTGAAGACGGTATTGCATTTGTGAAGAGAGGTAAAATCGGAATTATCAATACCGCGGGCGAATCGGTGGTTCAGCCTACTTACGATGCTATTAAGCCTTTTGAAAACGGCTTTGCGCGGGTGAAGATGAACGAGCGCTGGGGTATTATTGATAAAACCGGCAAGCAGGTGGTGGAAGCGGTGTATGATGATATTGGCGACTATCACAGAGGAAGTGCCTGGGCAAAGATGGGAACTCAACTTGGTATGGTTGTGAATAACAAATTTACCGCACTGGATGGTGTAGAAAAGATATGGGATTTTGGTGGTGAGGATTTGACTTACGCCAGCAAGAACAAAAAAATCGGCTTTATTGATTTGCAGGGCAAGTGGGTTATTGAGCCTAAGTTTGATAAAGCCCGTTCTTTTTCGGGGAACCTTGCACCTGTATTTGTTGGCACTAAGTGGGGGTATGTGGACAGAAGCGGCTCTTTCGTAGTGCAGCCGAAGTTTAACGATGCCGAGGTTTTCAGTGCTGATGGTTTAGCCCCTGTAAAAGAGGAGCAGTGGGGATTTATTAACGACAAAGGCGAAATGGTTATACCTGCCCAATACGATATTTCGGTGGCACTAGGCTTTCTGGCACCTTCCAAAAATCAGAAGGGGTTTAAAAACGGAATGGCGCGGGTTAAGCTGAACAAAAAGTGGGGCTTTATAGATACTAAAGGAACGGTGCTGGCAAATCAGTGGTATGATAATGCCGAAGCGTTTAGCAAGTAGATACTCAGGTTGGGTTTATCTTTTTCTATCGGTGGGTGTATTCACTCACCGATTTTTTATTTGGGTAGGTGCTGATACCTAGCTATAAAAAATATTTTTTATAGCAGGTTCCCGGCTTCAATTGATAAGCATTAATAACTCTTCCTCTTTTTCAAAGATTAAACCGTCATTAGTGGGAACCGATAGATGGAAAAGATGTAAGCTGTCGTGAAAAGAAACGCGGTCCACAAAATCGGGTGTAAAGTAAATATATAACTCGGGTGTGCTGCGGCTGTAATCCTGGTGGAAGCTGAGTTCAACATACTGTAAGGCAAGAATATTAGTTCCTTGTTGAACCGTGTCGCCATTATAAACGAAAGACCTGTTGCAGGTAAGCTGTACATTTTCTTCCAAAATTTGATTTACAAGATTAGGCTTGCATGTTAAGGCACAGGCGGTGCTGGTAAGCCGAACATTTAACCCTGCAATCTTTTTGTCGAAAGGTACTACCATTGTAAAATCGTTTCTGATAATTTGTATGGCCTCGTTTCGGTTAGTGTATGAAACAGCTGAGTTAACAGCATAAAAGTCTGTTATACCGGTTAGCCTGTATTCCTGTTTGCAACAACTTTCAAGTATGGCAGCAGCTGAAAAGAACAATAGGAAGAGCAGAATTACCTTTTTTGTTTTGGCAGCTATCATGTGGCTATCGTTTTTAAAGTGCGCTTAACAAAGGGCTCCGTTTGTTTAGTTATATTGATACGGTTCCTTGTTATTGGTTAGTCGCCTTATATTCTCTAAAACTTTTTTCATGTAGGTTTTCCAAAAAGTATGGGCAAACAACCAATTGAACGGATACAGCAATGCAACATCTGAATGCAAAGTATAAGTATAGTCCACCAGTATTTTATTCTTTTCAATTTCTGTGGTTTGCCATTCGCCTGTAAATTTCGAGAAGCCTAACATCCAGGATTGAAAGTCGCTTATCTCAATTTTCCAGTATTTATTTTCTATGCGTTCAAGCACCCTGTCAACAGAAACGAAACCGCCCTGTTGGGTCAATGATTTAGCAGCATATACTTTTTTACTTGAGCCCACCTGTCCCCAGTTTTTGTCTTCGGTGCAATGCGTTACTTTGGGCATAAGGCCGTAGCCTGTATGCACTTTCGAAACGTCACATAGTATGGGACTCTTAAAGGCCCGTTCTAAGGAGCAATGGTATATAGTGGATATTTTAATTTTGGTTTCCATATTTTTCTAGCCAACTATTACACTGTATAAAACGGTTTTTGTTTTCATCTCGATTTGGTTTATAGTGTATAAATTTTCGTTGTTGGTCAGTGGACCAACAACTGCTTAGAGTTACAGTCAACAAATACTTATTTACTGATTATTAATTTCTGCACTTCATTCCTGTCACCGTATTTCATTTGTACAAAGTAAATGCCGGGTAATTGATTGGAAAGCCCTAACTGCAAGCTGCCTGACGGCCCTGCTGATGTTTGTACGGTTAGTGCTGTTCTGCCTGTTACGTCCATTACCGTAATATCTATCTGCCCATCGCCTTTATAAGGATAATAGAGCATTACATTTCCCGATGACGGATTGGGGGCCAATGAAAAATTAATTTGCGACAAAGCGGAGGATGGTTCATCAAGGCCTGATATAATAACTTCACCGCACTGGGCTAGATACAAATCGTCTAGCATGAGAATATACTGGTCGAAAGCGTTATGATGAAAGGCCAGGTTGACACTGCGCCCTATAAAGGCAGTTACATCTACATCTATTTCAATATAATTCCAACCTGTATCGGTATTAGTAATGGGGTCGTTATCTCTTATGGTAAACAGTTTAGTAGTGTATAAACTTAAATCGCTACTGGATCCTACCGAAAGTAAAATCTCATAACCATCGCGGAAATCCATATCAGGGTAGCGATAACGCCATGACATTTTAAGTACATTGGTTTTTACCTTTAGCCCTTCCAGCACCAGCCAGTTATCGGCAGTATCGGGAGTGCTTAAATACCACGAAGCCGCACCATAGAACCAACCGGTAGAGGTGCTATTCATTTTTTTCCATCCATCGTCATAATCAGGATACAGGGCAGGGTTAATGGTGCGGTAATTTCTCTGATAGGTACTAAAGCCCCAATAAAATCCGGTATTGTCGGGATGATACTTGCGGTCGTTCATATTGGTAGTAAAATGTACCACACAACTATCTAAGCTTACGCAGTAATAAGAGGTGGAACCATCGCAATCTTCATCAATTGCATTGCCGCAAATTTCAACGGCTCCGGGGTGAATAGCAGGATTGTGGTCGTTGCAATCAGCCCCGGCTGAAGAGCCATCCTGGTCAAAATCGCAGGCCAGGGAACCATTGCAGTCTTCATCAATATTATTGTTACAAATTTCAAGCGCTCCGGGGTGAATGCTTGAGTCGGCATCATTACAATCCTGGTTAGCACGGAAACCATCGCCATCATTATCCTGACAGCCATCGGTGGTTGAGCCACTGCAGTTTTCGTCCACACTGTTGCCGCATATTTCATTTTCACCGGGGTTAATGTTAGGGTTGTTGTCGTTGCAGTCGTTGCCGGTAGTGTACCCATCGCCATCGTTGTCAACACCGCAGCCGTTGTTCAAATAACCGTCACAATCTTCATCAATCTGATTACCGCACAATTCGTTTTCACCCGGGTTGATATTAGGATTATTGTCGTTGCAATCGGCCGGGGCTGCGTAACCATCGCCATCCACATCGCTGCAGCCATCGGTTATAGAGCCGTTGCAGTTTTCATCCGTACTGTTGCCGCATATTTCAGTAGCACCGGGGTGAACGGAAGGGTCGAAATCATCGCAGTCGCCAGGGGTGGAATATCCATCGCCATCAAAATCGGCCATTTGCATTGTACCGAATGCGGTACTTGAATTTGAAACTGGAATGTTTACTGAGAGGCGGCCTTCTGCAAACAATACGAGAGGGACAAATAGAAGGAGTAAAAAATTTTTCATGTTGTTTTTGGTTTTTGGTTATTGTTATTATTCAAAAAAGGCGGGCAGATTACTGCCCGTTAATTGCAAACTTCCTGTGTCCTGGTTTCAACAAACTGAACTGAATAGCTGCCGGAATAATTATCATCAGCTTCCTGAACCGCTGCATTAATATCGGCCTGGCTGGCGCAAAAATCCGGAGATCTGTAAATAGTTTGTGCCCCGTAATTAGGGTCCAATACCCATACATAGCCGCACTTTTGTGTAATGCAGTTTTTTTTGGAGCAGCCGGTAATGGATAAAGAAAAAATTGAAAGCAGGGCAATGGTTAGTGCACTAAGTAAAATTGCTTTTGAGTTTTTCATTTTGATTGAATCAGGGTTTAGTTACAAGTGCCATTAAAACTTAACGTTACGGTAGAGCCATTAGATGCTTCGGCAAGAACACCGGTAAAGGTAATAATGAATTTTCCATTGGAACCGGGGGTGTAGTTGGCATTGCCGCTCTGAATTTCATAAACCAAAGAACCATTTACTGTGTAAGTGCCCCAGGCGTCCGAAGATGAACCGGATGGACTGAGAGGGAAGGTAGTGGTAGTTGCCGGAGCACTGCCACCGAACCTGAGATCTAAAATATTATCGTTGCTTACATCGTTGGCTGTAAGCCCAAAATCGCCACTGCCACGCGGGCCGCAGTTGATGCCTGCCATGTTTATGTTCGTTCCAGCGGCAACCAGTGTATTGGCGGGAATACCGTTTCCGTCATCATCATCTTCTTTCTTACAGCCGCTGATAAGCGTAATTGAAAACAGCGCAATTAAAAGTGTGTTTAGTAAAATGGTTTTGTTTTTCATGGTTGTTTAGTTTGTTGGTTTACAGTTATTCGCAGAGCTCCCAAACGGAAAGTGCGTGTTTATGGTTTAGTAATAAGTAAAAGTTTCGTGCAAAAAAGTATCCGTCCTTGCTTCCGCAACTCTGTTTTGGCTATCGAAAGTGTATGATACGTGGTGGCTTAAATTCGAAGTTGCACTTGTGATAGTATTTACCAGGTTCCTTGATTCAATGCCCAGGAAAGACATGCCTTTGTTTCGATTGCCAATCGTATTTACCGAGTTTGGCGAATAATTGTAATAATGTGTTACTGCCCCATCGCGGCTTTCGTTTATCATGTTTCCACCGCCCCAACCAAAAGTAGTTGCCGCATTTTGCGAAAGCAAATGACCTTCGGCATC
The DNA here is from genome assembly GCA_040387015.1 of Bacteroidota bacterium. Taxonomy (GTDB): domain Bacteria; phylum Bacteroidota; class Bacteroidia; order Chitinophagales; family LD1; genus Bog-950. The sequence goes on along the minus strand of JAZKEP010000120.1, from coordinate 3,920 downwards.
ATAGGTATAAGTAATGGAAGAGCCAACTCCCCATGGGGTTCTGCCTATCCGCGATGTGGCATAGCCATTAGTTAGATAGTAAGTGGCAGTAAAAATATCATTCACTCTTTCTACAATACTATCAGTATAATAAGTGAAACGGGGACTTGATGTAATTGTGTTCTCGATAAATACCCAAATGGAATCAACCCTTCCCAGGCTATCGTAATAATATGTTCGGGTTGAGGTTGTGCCACCAGATGTCTGGCTATGGGTTTTTAATTTATAAATGGTGGTAAGGCCTTCATCGTCCTTGTCCTTTTTACATCCACCTATCAAAAAAATAAAACCAAAAAGAGTGATGGCAAGTGCGAGGAAAATTTTTTTCCCCGGTGTGCGGAATTTCACGTTGCTTTTCATGTTGCTTGGTTGAATGGTTTTTTTCTTATTCGCAAAGTTTCGAAACGGATACTTTGCCAAGAGTTAGCCTGCGCCTATGCCATTGAAGTTTGAAAAGGTAAGCGCCAGCATTAACACACTTACTAAAATTGCTTTTGAGTTTTTCATACTGTTTTTGGTTTATGATTTATTCTTATTCCTAAATCCTCAATGAATCTTAAAACACACTCACTACTTTACTTATAAATGTTCCATCCTCTTTTCGCAGGCGAACCAGATAGGGGCTGCGCTCATTTAAAGTTACAGACAGTTGTACTTGATTATTATGGCTTATGCTCACACTCTCCATCAACTGCCCGGATATATTATAAATGTCCGCCTGCTCAATTTCAGCGTTATCGTTAATCTGAATAAAATTTCTGCTCAGAAAAAATGAAATCTTTTGTTCCATATCATTAACACCTGTAAGATCTGAATATTCACCGGCCGGTAACGGGTAATTATAAACATCGCTATAAGCCCAGCGATTTATGGTTATAGTATTGTTCATCGTGTCGGTTTGTATTTGCATCCAGCCGTAGTAAGAAAGCGTATTGCCCGGCCAGCCGATTTGCATCACAAGGTATTTGTTTGGTGTGCTGAATTGTTGCTTAAGGTTGCTATGGAAATATCCCCAATTGCCCGGACTCGGCATATATGTTTCGCCTTTATCAAACCCTTTAACTATCCAGTCGTTAATGGGGTCGTCAACCCAAAAATAACTGTATGAGCCATTGAAATATGCATTTACGGTTGGCTGCAGGCCGTTGTCAATACGAAACGTTACTTCCAAATCTGAGTAAAAGTCGTTATTAAAGTCAGGCAGATAAGCTGTGGAGAACATAGTTATGACACGTACGGTGCTGTCAACATGCACAGTTGCTGATGCCTCTTGAAAAGAGACCATGATAAGGATAGCCAAAAATGCTTTGTAAATCTTTTTCATATTGTTTTGGTTTTTAATGGTTTAACAGGTATTAAAAATAAACTTTTCCCTAAATACAAAACCGTGCTGGTATTTGCAACGCGCGGTGGCTAACAAAGACCTACCTATCTCTCGCTTTTTGAGACATACCTCCCCACAAGTAGGGGAGGAGGGTTTACGGCAAATTAAATATCAACTCTATTACCCCGCCTGCTGATACCAGGATCGGCAGCACCAGGTTGTCTGCCGGGTTAGCGTTGGAAGTAGCCCTTACATTTACAGTGCCCGGCTCAATGCCTTCCAGCAAATACTGGCCGGTGCCATTGGTTTGTGCGCTTATGCTTGTACCTTCCACGGTAACAGTAGCCGAAATACCTACCCCCATCTTCAATACGGTTCCGCTTACACTACCTGTTTCGTCAGGTGTAAGCTGAATATTCAGTGTGGTAATAGCGCCTTCGGTTACGTTTACCCCCGGTATATCGAAAGCTACGTAACCATCCTTGTGCACGCTTATATCATAAGCCCCTGCCGACAGTTTGGGCACGTAATATTTGCCTTGCGCATCGGTAAGCACAATAATTTGAACAGCCGCCTGCACCACCACAGCCGCATTATCAATAGGTTCCCCGGTTTCGCTGTCGGTGAGGGTTCCGGCAATTGAAAACTCATCTGGGTCCAGTTCTTCGCCCGGGGTTACTATATATACCACTCCCCATTCGCGGGCTTTGCGCCTCATGCTTGGTTTGTTGCCCTCGTCAAAAGCAGTTTCAATTTCGTTCCACATTTTTAAAATCAACTTATCGGCTTCGGGGTTTTCAGCTTCCAATATTTCCTGGGCTGCATCATACGCCTCT
>JAZKEP010000120.1:379-1711 GCA_040387015.1 Bacteroidota bacterium | reverse complement strand
ACAGGCTTTATTCGGCGGAAGTGCGCCATCCGGTCGAGGTGGTTGCTGCCGAGAAAACCCATATGGTGCAGTGGCTGTCGCGCCGCGTCGGCTATCCGGTGCCGGCGCCTGAACTCGAACAGAGCGCGGGCCTGAAGCTGGTTGGCGGCCTTAAAATTGTTGACAGCCGTGTTTACTTCCGCCAGCGAAGGAAAAGTGATAGGCACACCACCCGCAGTTATGCGCTGGGTTTCGCCAGCTTCAATGTTTTCGCCCCAGGTAATAATATCGTTTTCGGAGCCCAGATAAGGCAGGCTGGTTTCGTTTACCGGAATATTATAGAGGTTACGCGCAGTAGGCAGAATCAGCTTTCTGCGTATGCCGTTGTTCAGGTTGGTAATAAAATCCTGAATGTAAAACGTGGCCAGTTCGCGTGTTTCGTTTACAATGGCGCTGGCAGATGTTTGAGCATTTTTGGCAGTGCTTACAGCCTGATACTTAGTTTTGTAAACCGGCTGCAGCGTATCAAGCCGCAAAATGGTGTTGGGCGTAAACGGAATAACGGCCGGTGGCGGCACTGCATCTTTACGTTCTTTTGCCTGACGCATAGCATCGTGGCGTTCCTGGTTGTAGCGGGCTAATCTTCTTGTAGGCATGGCTGTATTTGTTGGGTTTTAGTTAAAAAATAGCATACACAGGGCTGTCTGGCCCTGTTTTATTTTCAAAATGGGTGCAGACAGGTCTGTCTGTAGCCGTTTTAGTTTTAAAATGCCAGCAGACAGACCTGTCTGCGTGTGTTTTTGTTTTAAAATACCGCAAGACAGCCTTGTCTGCGTATGTTTTGTTTTTAAAACATACATAAACAGACCTGCTAAAACCGTTTTTATTTTGAAATGAACCCAGACAGGGCTGCGAAACACGTTTTGAAAATAAAACAGGGTTAGACAGGGTTGCTGTAAGCGTTATTATTTTAAAATGAGTAAAGACAGGGCTGCCAAACGCATTTTTATTTTCAAATGCATTTAGACAGGGCTGCCAAACGCATTTTAATTTTGAAATGCAGGCAGACAGGTCAGGCGATGTATGCAAAGCATTTAAAAGAGGTGAGAAAATTATTGGCGGCAGAATATTTGAATGCAACACAGAAATAAATTTTGCTTCTGCAAAAAGACGCAACTTTCATATCGCACTCAAATCAAACTTTGGTTCAATATCGGAAGTCTGAGAAAAGTGTGGCAGGGGTTAATTAGGTTTGCTGTAAACATTTCGAATTGCGGATTTTCGATTTTCGGATTTTAAATCAATCCGCAATTCTCAACCCGAAATCCGCAATCGGTTTAAAATATCCACTAT
>JAZKEP010000120.1:0-369 GCA_040387015.1 Bacteroidota bacterium | reverse complement strand
CGAACACCTCGCCCCGCTGCTGCTGTCGCTAACTGCTGCTGAAAAAAAATATTTTGTTCAGTTCAGTCAATTGCGAAGCGATGATAAAAGCTACATGAAGTTGTATGAATGTGTGCTGCGCGATAAAAAATACGATGCCGCCAAGCTGAGTAAGGAGCTGAAGAAAACGAAAGCCAACCTGGCGCACGAAAAAGAATACCTGATAGAAAATGTGATGAAGGCGCTGCGGAATTTTCATGATAAGCTGCCGGAGGTAGGTTTATATAATAGGTTAGAGGAGGTGGCCATTTTAAATGGAAAGGGATTATTTGAACTTTCGAAAAGTCGTAATAAAAAGGCCGTGGAAATGGCGCAAAATCAAAGCAGGTT
>JAZKEP010000119.1:0-28086 GCA_040387015.1 Bacteroidota bacterium | reverse complement strand
ATTCGAAATAAACTCTTTTAGCTGCGGCCTTTCGTACTTCCCAATCACCCTCTCCTTCCTGATGGTTCCCTGCTCCATCCCGATAGCAGTTATTAGCTATTTCGTGGTCGTCCCACACAGTAATAAAAGGATGCAAACGGTGAACTTCCTGTAAATCTTTATCAAGGCGGTACTGCGCATAGCGGGTACGGTAGTCTTGCAAGGTGAGTATCTCATGAGCCGGAATGTGTTTGCGTATACTTAACTTTTTCGATTTAGAAGGTGTTCCATATTCATATATGTAATCACCCAGATGTATCACTGCATTCAGATCATTTCGGTTGGCAATTAAACGATATACATTAAAGTATCCGTGCTCGTAGTTGCTGCAACTTACCACAGCAAACCTTAGATTGCTAACTGCCGTGTCCGGTGCAGTACGTGTTCTGCCAACAGGAGAGGAGGCGCTATCTGTATGAAAGCGATAAAAATAAGTAGTGTTTGGCTGTAGTCCCTTCACTAATACTTTTACAGTAAACGCGCTGTTTGAATCGGTAATTACTTCACCAGTTCCCATAAACTCCTGCATTAAAGTATCTTTTGTTACTTCCCATTTAACAGCAATAGGCAGCTTATCTTTACTCCATACTTTGGTCCATATAATTACATCCTGCTGATGAGGGTCGCCCGAAGCAACACCAAAATAAAAAGGTTTTAAAGCGGGATCGAATAGTGTCTCAATTTCTTTATCGAACGGAGACTGTGAAAAAGCAGGAACAAATAGAAGATTCAATAATGCAAACAAGAAACACTTCATAGCAGAATTTAATTTGGTCGCAATGATAAAGTATCTGTTATTTTTTTCTATGAATATGTTCTAACACAGCAGTGCTTTAACGATTATAAGCAAAATCATAGTTTTGAATAATCAATCCCTTGCGTATTTTGCACCGCTGCGGCAGGCACTATTTTTGTTTTATTGCCATTAACTTATTTATTCATATTAATGAACGTAACTGCTGAACTGGAACCATCCAACAAGAAATCTATAGAAGGAAAGGATGAGGTTACTTTTGCATCACCGGAAACAAAATATTATTTAACCCGCGAGAAGTTAGACCGCGCTGTAGGGCGCGATTTTATCAAGTATGCCAATCAAACGATTTCCAAAGGGCAGAAATTTTTGGTAGGCCTTTCGCATGGGCAATCTACCTCGGGTGCTTACCAATACATTATTGATAATTACAGCGAATTGAAGAGCCCGGAGAATATCCGCTATACTTTTGTCAACTCGCCTACCGAAAGTCAAGGACAATTGACAGGTGTTACCGATGCTCGCACTTTTATTAAGAAACTATTCAGAGCCGGTCTCATTACCCGTAAGCAGGTTCTGGGAAATTCTTTGGAGAAAACCGGGCTTGAAGAATATACGGTTAAGTTTAATCAGGGTCTTGCTGCTTATTTGAAAGAAGAACAGAAAGATGGATTGGATTATGTTTTTCTTACTACTAATCCCCGAGGACGAGTGGCCGGCATTGAAAGAAGGTCAAAGGCTTTTGAGTCGAATGAAATAGCAGTGATTGTTTCTCATCGCAGTGGTAAAGTACTTACAGGAACTCCTTCCTTTTTGATGCGTTCCAGGCGCATCGCATTTTTAGCTACTAAGGCTGATAAGAGACGACCTCTTGCATGGCTGTATTCTGTATGGGGTAAGCCGGACGAAAGTCCCAGCTTTCTGCGTTTCGTAGAAAAAGTTGAAAAACGGATGACTGTATTTGTAGATGACGAGGCTCTCACCTGGCCGCAGATTGCAATTAACCGCGAAACACCTTATGGCACCAGTGTAATACGGGTGGATACCGCCAACCCATATAAAGAAAACACAAAGGAGAAACTACCGGTCATTATTTTAATACATGGTTTTTTAGGCCTCAATTCATTTGACGGTCTTTTAGCTGCACTGCCATCGCATAAATACATTGCTGCAGCCATGCACTATGGCTCCATTCCCAGCGATTTGCCGCCCGAAGAATACTCGCATCATGTGGCGAAAAACATTGAGGCTGTGGTTGAGTACTTTGGCTCTAAAGGTCACCCGGTTTATATTTTCGATCATTCCATGGGCAATATTTATTTCATGATGATTGACCGGGAGATAGAGAAATACAAATCAGTTCGAAAGTATTTGTGCGGAAGGATTGGGGCCAATCCTTTTTTTGGTGAAGAATCTAAACATGCAACCTTAGGTTTTCTAGATAACGTAATCATACCGGCTTTAACCTTTAAAGAAAGTGCGGGTATGAAAACTATGCTGCTTACCTTAAGGCAGGTTATTCCTATGGATAGCAGGAGTGGAGTTCGAAGCAAGGGAATTGGATTATCTAATTGGTTAATACGTAAAGAGTCATCGGTGCGTGACAGAATATGGAGTGCTGCCAAAGCGCGGATACTTTATTTAATGACCAACATGGATTCATTGCCCCACTTAAACAGGGTGCCCATCGAGCGTGCCTTGAACAGATTGCCGGCCAAAGTTTTTGCTATTCAAATACACTCCGCTTTAGAGGAGTCTATGGCGTTTGATAAACAACAGGGCCTCGTAAATATGAAGAAGTATAAAATCCCCATTCTTATTCTCAAAAGCGAGAGGGATGGAGTGGCAAGGTTTGTTCCGCGTATTTACGAAACCGATAATGTTGAAATAGTAGATATCACTAATCATCATGAGTATGATCTGTTCCGCGAACACTTATATCACATGGTGAATCCTCAGAATACTTCCAGGATCATTGATAAGTTTATCATGTTCTCGGAAGAGAACCGAAAGCAACCGGCAGATTAATGGCTAGTAAGCCCTTGCAAAAATCACTCTTTCTCTGCTCTCGTTTCCGCTAAATACGCACTTACCTTCCTGCTGAGGATTGTTGACAGGAATGCAGCGGATGGTAGCTTTTGTAGCTTCTTTAATTTTCTCTTCTGTTTCTGAAGTTCCGTCCCAGTGAGCCGAAATAAAGCCGGGCTGTTCAATGGCAACAAGAAATTCATCCCATGAATTTACTTCACGGATATTGTTATCACGGAAAGTTTTTGCCTTGTTGAAAATATTCTCCTGAATTTCATTCAACAAATTCTCAATGTATTTTCCAATTCCTTCAAACGGCTGGGATGATTTCTGTTTGGTATCTCTTCTTGCCACTTCAACAGTTCCTGCTTCGTAATCGCGCATTCCCATAGCCAAACGAACCGGAATACCCTTCAATTCATATTCTGCAAATTTGAAACCGGGACGTTTGTTATCATCATCATCAAACTTTACTGATATACCCTTCGTTTTCAGTTCTTTGATAACAGGTTCAAGTTTTTCAGCAATCTTTTTAATGTCTTCGCCCTTGCCAATTGGCACAATCACCACCTGAATAGGCGCTAATAATGGAGGTAGCACCAAGCCATCATCATCGCTATGCGCCATAATTAATGCGCCTATAAGTCTTGTAGAAACTCCCCAGGAAGTGGCATATACAAATTCATGTTTCCCTTCTTTATTCAGGAACTGCACCTCAAATGCTTTCGCAAAGTTTTGCCCTAAATAATGAGAGGTTCCGGCTTGAAGTGCTTGCCCGTCTTGCATCATCGCCTCAATACAATAGGTGTCTACTGCACCGGCAAATCTTTCGTTCGCGGTTTTCTTTCCACGTATCACGGGCATGGCCATCCACTTCTCAGCGAAGGTGGCGTATACATCCAGCATTTTTTCTGTTTCTTCAATGGCTTCCTGTTGGGTGGAATGTGCTGTATGACCTTCCTGCCAGAGAAATTCGGCTGTGCGCAGAAATAATCTTGTTCTCATTTCCCAGCGTACCACATTTGCCCATTGATTAATAAGCAAAGGCAAATCGCGGTACGATTGAATCCAGTTTTTATAAGTATTCCAGATAATAGTTTCAGAAGTGGGACGCACAATCAACTCTTCTTCGAGCTTAGCATCGGGGTCAACAATTACTCCTTTCCCGTTTGGATCATTGATTAAACGATAGTGCGTAACAACAGCGCATTCCTTTGCGAAACCTTCAATGTGCGATGCTTCTTTACTCAAAAAACTTTTAGGAATAAAAAGAGGAAAGTAAGCGTTTACATGCCCCGTGTCTTTAAACATTTTATCCAGGGCAGCTTGCATCTTTTCCCAAATGGCATACCCATATGGTTTTATTACCATGCACCCGCGCACAGCACTGTAGTCGGCCAGTCCGCCTTTAATAACAAGGTCGTTATACCATTGTGAATAATCGTTAACTCTGGAAGTGATATCTTTCGCCATATAAGGTTGGTACGGTATTTAAGTGAATGTTAAAGTGCGTGCTAAAATATTAAAATCAGGCACTGTTAAACGCTTAATGAATAATTTTGTCATACAACAAAAAGCAAGTAATATGAAAAGGGCACCCGCAATATGTATCGCCACTTTGGTTCTTCTGTTTACTACCTACCAGTATACTCAGGCGCAAGACGATATTTACTACGATCCTAATAAAGATCAGTCTAACCAGCCGACTTATCCAACTATTGAAAACAGCAATTCTCATGGAAACAGCAATTCTCAACAGGAAGAATTACAGGATAATCGAGATGGTTATGAGAGTCCGGCTATGAAATATGATGAACCGGATAATTCCGAGTCGTATCAATCTACCGGCAATACATACATTACAAATAACTATTATGATGATGACGATGATGATTTTGGTTACACCTCTCGCATACGTAGATATTATACTCCAAATTTTGGTGTAGATTATTACAGCTACTGGTTTACCCCATCTTTTTATTTCGGATGGAATTCGTGGAACTCAAACTACCTTGTTTCTGTAAACCCATGGTATAGCGATCCTTGGTGGGGGTGGAACAGAAGAAGTGTAGCTGTGATATACGATCCGTTTTACGATCCATATTGGAGTTGGAATTTTGGATGGAATAGCTGTTCTTATTATAACTCCTGGAGTAACCCTTATGGTGGTTGGGGAGGCTATAATAACTGGGGCGGAGGAGGCTTTTGTGGTGGCTATGGCGGTGGATGGGGCGGCTACGGTGGTTATAACAACGGGTACTGGAATGGGTATAATCAAGGCTATTACAATGGATATAATGACGGCTACTGGAATGGTTCCGCTTATAACAATAATACCAATTACTACAATGGGCCGAGAAGACATAGAAGCAGCGTAACACAGGAAACTTCTTCTCCATCTACAGTTAATCCTCCGGCACAAAATCCAGGCAATCCAAAGCCAGGTTTCGGTGATAAAAATGCAAATGTTTATATTCCACGGGAAGGAATTCAGAAGCCTTATACTGCTAAAGAAATTAAGCCGCAGCCGGGAGGTGTTTCTATCGAGTCGGTTAAACCTTATAACCCTTCTAATCCAAATGTTGTGAAACCTGGGCCGGGAAGTGTAGAAGAAAAAATTAATACTCTTAAGCCTAAGTCTGAGCAACCAATTAGTCCTGAAGTTAAACCCAATACAAATAATTGGGAACATTTACCGGAGAACCGCTATAACAGACCACAACCTGACGACAATCGCAATATTCCTTCCCGACCTGAAATCAATACCAAAGAGAATATAAGGCCCCGCGAAGAAATGGAATTGCAACAGCGCCCACGTAATATAGAGAGGAGTCAACCGGAGAGAATAGAGCAGCCCCGTCCGGCAGAACCAAGGCGATTTGAACAGCCACGAAATGTGGAGCAACCTCGCAATGCACCTGAAAGACAGATACAGAGAAGTGGTCCTGAACCGAGAAACTACAACCCTCAGCCTCAACGTCAGGAAATGAGGAGGATGGAACGTTCTCCAAACATACAGGCAGTTCCGCAACAAAGAAATTTCAGCCCTTCTCAGGGAGGTGGCAATATGAGAAGGAAACCTTAGGTGGTTTTACATTGTAATTAAGCGAACGGAAACTGTAAAGGTTCCGTTTTTTATGAATTAACATCGCTGTGAGTTTTCTAAGCTGGCTTATGCTTTAGATGCAAACTTCAGACCTTTACTGAGCCACGGAATGCCCTGGCGGCATAGTAAGATTCTGCCCCGTTGTGATAAACAAATACATGGCCGTATCGAAAATCAGCAAAGAGGGCGCCACCGAGTTTTCGGATATCAGAAGGTGTTTTTATCCAACTTGATGTTTTGGTATCGAACTTTCCAAGTTTCTGCAACTGCCGGTATTTTTCTTCGGTTAAAAGCTCAATGCCCATTTCATCAGCCATTGCTGCCGCACTATTTTTGGGCTTATGTTCTTTTCTTGATTGAAGCGCTTCCTGATCGTAACAAAAACTTCTGCGGCCAGCGGGGCTTTCCGCTGAACAATCATAAAAAATATAATCGCCTGTCTTTTCATCATGGCCAACAACATCCGGTTCCCCACCTGTTCTTTCCATTTCGCTGAGGGACCATAGTTTTTCAGTTTTAGATTCAAGTTTGGCCTGCACTTTAGCCCATTCAATACCTTTATGGCGATTCATGTTTTTTTCAAAACGAACCTTTAATTCTCCAATTAGTTCTTCACCTTGTTTCGGTGACAACTCATTCTTGTTTTTCTTAGCCATGAGGTTTGATTTTTACAATGTATTGAATCGGAAATGAAGATAGGAATGGGAAGCATAATCCAAAAGACTTAGTGCGTCATACATGCACTACTAGTATATCTAAATGAGTGCTGCATGTTTAACGGTAGTTCTTTAGTATGCTTTAGTTGCCATTATCCTAAAGGTATAGAATCTAAAAGCGATTATTTGAAGTCGAAAATATGTTTTTGCCAACCTGCAAAATCTTATTTTGAAATCAAAACACGTTCCTTAACCTGTGTCAAAGTATATTTTGAAACCAAAACGACTTTCGCACACGTGTCAAAAGGCATTTTCATTTCAAAATGACTTTCGTACTTGTGTCAAAGCCCATTTTGAAATCAAAACGAATTCCGCACCCGTGTCAAAGTGCATTTTGAAACCAAAACGACTTTCGCACGCGTGTCAAGGTGCATTTTGAAATGAAAACAGCATTGGCACCCGTTTTAAACCCCATTTTGAAACCAAAATACCTTCTGACACACGTCTCAAAGTGCATTTTGGAACCAAGATGCTTCCTGACACGTGTTGCAAAGGTCATTTTGAAATGAAAATGCCTTCTGACACACATTGCAAACCTCATTTTGAAATCAAAATCATATCTGACACCTTTTTATAACTTATTTTTTTGAGTTCTCAGCACTAAAATCATTACCGCGGGGTGCAGGTGGAACGCAAAACGCGAAAGCCCTCAATTGGAACTTTCGCGTTTTTATTAGAAGGAGTAATATATATATAGTTATTGCATACCTGCCCTTACCTTACTCAGGTGATTGATTAACTCATTATTAGGCAGCACATCAATAGTCAAGGAAGAAGAGTCGGTTTCGAATCGGTCTTTTACTACCAGCTTTACTTTATACGTACCCGGATTTACAAACATGTTTTGAGGGGTCCGGTCGAAAGAGGTGCTTCCATTTCCGAAATCCCAGAAATAAACCACATCGGAAGTTTGCTCAGGGCATGCGAACCTTACATTTAAGGGCAGAAAGCCCGTTTGCTTATTGGCTTCAATTTTAGCTTTTAAATTTTCAGCGCTATAGGAGCAAAGCGAAAAACATAAAGCAATAGCAGAAAGTAACAGTGTTTTCATAGGTTCAAAGTTTATATTCTATGAAACGGAGCGGCAGTATAGAAGATTCAGAAAAAAGAAACTTAAACACAATATGTAGTGTGTATTTTCCGAAATCAGCTGCAAGTAACCCAACTGTAAAGTTGCAGGAAGAAAAAAATACCGGTTTAATGTGCGGGAAACACTACTGCGGCTTCGCGCAAAGCATCCTCAAAAGCGGGTATGCTGAAGTTTTCACCCAATTGATCGGGCGTAAAATAATTAAGCAGGTTTTCGGTTGGCATGTTGCCTATCAAATCATCTTTGGCCATAGGACAGCCGCCATAGCCCTTAATCACTGAGTCGAACCTGCGGCAGCCGCTGTTGTAGGCTGCGTCAATTTTTACTTTCCAGTTATGCGGTGCGGTGTGGAGGTGAGCGCCTATTTCCAGATCGGGGAAAGCAGGTATAAGAGTTGAAAACAGATATTGGATAATCTTTGCATCGGCTACGCCAACTGTATCGCTTAGCATAAAGGTTTTGACGCCCAGTCGCGATAGCTGCTTCACCCAGAGTTCTACTATCTGTGGGTTATAGGGGTCGCCATAGGGGTTGCCAAAACCCATACTGATGTATATAATCAGTTCCTTGCTATGTTCATCGCAAAGCTGTTTAATATGCTTTACCCGTTCTACTGCTTCGGCAATAGTGGAGTTTGCATTGCGTCTCTGAAAAGTTTCTGACACCGAGAAAGGAAACCCCAAATAGTCAATTTGCTCAAAGGCACAAGCATCTTTGGCACCCCGCTCATTAGCTATTATGGCAATCAGTTTACTTCTGGTGTTGCTCAGGTCAAGCCCTTCAAGCACTTTGGCAGTATCTTCCATTTGAGGAATAACCTCATGCGAAACAAAACTTCCGAAATCAATTGAGTGATAACCTACTTTCAATAGCTTGTTGATGTAAGCAATCTTATTGGTGGTAGGTATAAATTGTTTGATACCCTGCATGGCATCGCGGGGACATTCGATAATTTTTATTTGCGTATCACTCACCGTTCAAACATAGGAAAATTTGCTAACTGCAAAATATACGCGTAGAATTTAAAGCGCTGCAATTTTCCATTCAGGCAAATCGTTTAAGTACGAAACTTTTGTGATGGAAAGGAGTAGAATAAAGAGAATTATGAATAAATTAGAAATACACATTAAGTGGAATGTGTTGCGAACCCGTTTTTACCTTGAGCGTTTGCATGTGAAGGCTTTTTTTCTTCCCGCTGTTGTATTTTGTATTTCTACCCTATCACTTTCTCTGTACTATTATCTTTTTCAGCAAACGCACTTTTGGCAAAACTGGAGTATTGCCCATGGCAATGCTTTTCATTTTTGCGAAATGAACCGCATGGAGGAACTTGTCCGGCAGCCATCTAACACTTGGAGCAATCTCGGTTACTTTCTGGTTGGCCTTTTTGCTTTAACCCTAGGTATTCATGACCTGAAATTTTCGGAGCGCAAAAAGTCGGATAACTTCCTGGTTCGCTACCCGGTGTTCTCGATTATGTTCGGTCTTTCGGCTATTTATTTGTTTGTAGGTAGTTTCTTTTTTCATGCTTCGCTTAGTCTTTTCTTTCAGAAGCTTGACCAAGCAGGTTTGTACTCGGTGCTGGTAATGGTGCTTACGTTTAACCTGTATAAGATTTTTCCTATCGTTCGGGTTCGAGGTAAATTTCGTAGCTCACATGCTCTTTTAATTGCCTTTGCCGTAGGTTTGAACTACCTTATTTACAAAACCCTCTTTATTATAGATATTAATATTCTATTTCCTGCTTTAGTCACCATCGCCTTCCTTACCAGCTGTTACTATCTGCTGTTCATCAGTAAAGAACATTACTTTACCAACTATCTGTGGGCAGCTGTTTCTATTCTTGTTCTGGCAGCCATCATCTGGATTCTGGACAGAACGAATACGGTATGCAGCCCCGAGAGCTATTTCCAGGGGCACGCTTTATGGCACCTTTTCACAGCTACAAGTATCCTGTTCATTTACCTCTATTACCGGTCGGGCAATGCTCCCATTGAAAAACTGCTGTTAGCCAAGCAGGAGAGAAGGGGTCTGCGCGAATCATAATTTCTCCCTATCGTTGTTGTGTGATTTTAGTTGACAACCGAAATAATACCGACCCCTATATCAATCTTGCTATTGAAGAATATTTGGTTCGCTATGCCGATTGCATAGGTAAGGATTATGTGCTGTTGTATGTCAACGAGGCCTGCATTGTGGTGGGTAAAAATCAAAGTATTTATAAGGAGATAAACTTTGAATACCTACGCAACGGTAAACTGAAGTTCTGCAGGCGGATTTCAGGGGGTGGCACAGTTTATCACGATATAGGGAATGTATGCTTTGCTTTTATCTCAAGGTTTTCGGAGCAGAAGATTAATAACTATCGGTTTTTCAATCAGCCTGTTGTAAATGCTTTGGCAGAAGCAGGGGTAACTGCAGAGATGGATGTACGCAACAACATCCTGTTCGGTACAAAAAAGATTTCAGGCAGCGCGCAGTTTACCGACCGCAAGAACATAATTAGTCACGGCACAATTCTTTTTAATGCCGACTTGAATACGCTGAGAAGTTGCCTGGCAGAAAATGATTTTAAAATAGAAACCCGTGCAGTAGGCTCAGTGAAAAGCTCTGTGATGAACTTGATGGAAGCTACTGATAAGTTTTCATTGGTTGAAGAATTGAAAGGGTTCCTGGTTCAGCATTTAGCGGGAGAGGAGGTTTACTCATTCAGCAATGAAGAATGGTACGCTATACAGAATCTTGCAGATGAAAAGTTCAGGACGCTTGAATGGATTTACGGTAAAAGCCCAGCAACAAAAATCATAAAAGACGAATTTGAAGTAGAAGTGGTGGATGGGAAAGTAGTTTCAGTCCAAAGTGCAAAGTGGTCGCTGAGTAACCTTATAGGAGTTCCTTATCAGTTTAATGAAATACAGAATGCTTTGAATAGCTCACCGCATGCTTCCGAAATATTGAAGGCCGTGTTTTAAGCTAAAGCTTCTCTTTGCAGAAAGGCCAGCCTCAGTGGTTTATTCACATTACCTCAACACGCTGAAAAAATTTAAGTCCGGAATTTTGGAGTTTATGTTTAAGGTTTAAATTTGGTATCCCTTATCTAAACACTAACCCAAAAACCGTTGCCATGCGTAACCTGCTTTTACTAACTCTGGTTGTATTAACCTCCTGTTTCACTTCGTTCTCTCAGCAACATTCATGCGCCTCTGCCGATGTAACAACAATAAAGCGCACCAGCGATGCTAACTATGATTTGCAACTGCAACTTGCCGAGCAGCAACTGCGCGATTTTGTCAGTTCAGGACAGGCTAATGTCGCTAATCCCAGCCGTGCGGTAAGAACTATACCGGTAGTGTTTCATGTGGTGTATAACACAGCAGCTCAAAATGTTTCTACCACTATTATTCAGCAAACACTTGCGCAACTGAATAAAGATTATCGTAAGTTGAATACTGATTTGGCACAGGCACGTTCGGTTGTGCAGCCTTTTGCAGCAGATGCGCAAATCGAATTCTGTTTGGCGCAGCAAACTCCTACAGGGCAATCTACCACAGGTATCGAAAGGGTATCTACTTCTAAAACCTGTTGGGATGTAGATACCGAAACTGATAAAATGAAATCGACCTCTACTGGCGGTGCAAACTCATGGGATGCAACCCGCTATCTCAATATCTGGATTGTTCGCCTTTGCGGAAACTCATGTCAAACCGGAGGTACCGGTGGTTACGCCTATCTGCCCACCCAGGGAATGCACGGAAGTTCAATTGACGGTGTAGTATTGGATTACTGCCTGGGTGTGGGAACCGGAAACATGGCGCTTACCCATGAAATAGGACATTATCTTGGTTTGCACCATACCTGGGGCGATCTATCGAGTAATGCCTGTGGTAATATTTTCCCGGGAACCGATGATGGTTTCAGCGATACGCCCGACTCCAAACAACCAAATTATGGCTGCACACCGGTAGTGTCGTGCACCAATAACTCTTCGTATGGCGATTTGCTCGAAGACTTTATGGATTACAGCAGTTGTTCAGTTTTGTTCACCACTCAGCAGTCGAGCTACATGAACAATATCCTCACAACAACCCGCGGCAGCTTGTTGAACAGCAACGTGTGCAGTTCCACCGGTGCTCCGCTGGCAAATTTTACGGCTAACCCAACCTCTATTTGCCCGAGCCAAACCGTTACTTTCACCAATAGTTCTACCGGAAGCGGAAATACCTACAGTTGGTCTTTCCCCGGAGGAACACCTTCTACTTCCACTGTCACTAGTCCCACTATAACTTACAATACACCCGGCACTTATTCTGCCACCCTCACTGCTACTAATAATATAGGAAGCAACATCAGCACACAAACCAACATCATATCAGTTGCGGGAAATACCCCGTTGCCGCTTAGTGAGGGATTTGAAAGTTCTACTTTCCCTCCGGCAGGTTGGCTGCTCACCAATGCAGATGCTGCCACCACCTGGGTTAGGACCACCTCGGCCAGTGGTTTCGGCACTTCTTCTGCCTGCGCTTACATCAATGATTACAGTTATACTACAATCGGGCAAACCGACTGGCTGATTACGCCTGCCTACAACTTTACCAGCGTAAATGCAGGAAGAATCCGCTGGGAATACGCTTATGCTCCCTATGCAGCCTCAGGCTATGCCGATTCGTTAGAGGTTCTATATTCTACCAACTGCGGTGTCAGCTGGACCTCGTTGTGGAAGAAAGGTGGCACTGCCTTAGGAACCGCTACCGCCACTTACAACAACTTTACGGCCACTTCTTCGCAATGGAAAAGAGATTCGGTTTCCTTAGCTTCTCTCAGTGGTCAGAGCCTCGTGCGCTTTGCTTTTAAAAGCGCCAACAAAAATGGCAACAACATTTTCCTCGATAACATAAACATCTATAACTCTGTTTCTGTTCCCCAGGCACCTGTGGCCAACTTTATCGGAACACCTACAACAGTAGTTGCAGGCAGCACCGTAGTGTTTACTGATATCTCTCCCAACTCTCCAACATCCTGGAGCTGGACTTTTGCCGGTGGAACGCCCGGAACTTCCACCCAGCAAAACCCTACCATTACTTACAATACTCCCGGAACTTACAATGTAACACTTACGGCTACCAACGCCACAGGAAATAATACCGCCACAAAAACCGGCTATATTACTGTGATACAGGCAGGAGGACAGGTGTGTGACACATTAGCCAACATTACTGCTTTAGATACCCTGGTTCTTTATGCTCTTCCTTCAGGGTTGGGCACCGGCTATTTGTCGGGCAACAATGCCTTTGGTGATTTGGCTAAAGCTGAACGCTACACAAATGCACAATCGCGTCAGGTGACAGGCGCTTTCTATTTATTTGGAAGGGCTACTGTTAGCGGTAGCGGCACTATACAGGCCTGTGTATGGGATGCTTCAGGAGTGGGTGGAAGCCCAGGTGCGGCTCCTCTTGTAAGCGTAGCTGTGAATATCAGTACTATTATGACAGATATCAGTTTACAGCGCTTTACTTATGTCAGCTTCCCATCACCCCCTACGGTTACAGGTAACTTTTATGTAGGCTTCATACTTCCAACCGGTGCCGGTGATACGGTGGCTATTGCCACAACCAGCCGATATTCGCCTTCAGTTGGTCAGGGCTGGGAGCAATATAGCGATGGTGAATGGCATGTTTACGGAGATTACTGGTGGCAGTATTTTGCAGGTTTTGAAGTTTCAAATATCGTATACCCCGTGTTATGTGTTGGCGGAGGAGGCGGACCAACTGCTTCCTTCACAGCTAATGACCAAACGGTATGTGCGGGTACTACAGTGACCTTCACCAGCACTTCTACCGGAAGTCCAACTTCTTACAGCTGGATATTTGCCGGAGGAACACCGGGAGTTTCAACTGCCCAAAACCCTACCGTAACCTATAATACTGCAGGAATCTATAATGTTTCGCTGAACGTAAGTAATTCCAACGGTAACAATACATCAACTCAAACCGGGTATATCACCGTTTACCCTAAACCTGTTTTAGCCACAACTACGAACCCTGTACTCTGTTTTGGAGGCTCTACAGGTTCTGCTACAGTAACACCAACCGGAGGCACTCCGGCCTATACTTATACTTGGAGTGGTGGTGGAAGTTCGGCTAGTATAACTAACAAGCCTTCAGCCACTTATACTGTATCTGTTGCCGACTCTCGTCAATGCTCTGCAACGGCCTCTGCTAATATCGGCCAGCCCACTTCGGCCCTTACATTACAGCCCAATGCATCCGATGCCATCTGCAACCAGCCCAACGGCTCGGTGTCGGTTACAGCAAACGGAGGAGCTGGAGGATATACTTACTTATGGAACAACAATGCCACTACAGCTACTGTTAGCAATGTTGGTCCGGGTAGCTATTCCGTAATCGTAAACGATGCAAACAGCTGCACGGCATCGGCATCGATGACTGTGAGTACTTCTACCAGTAATTTCTCGGTAAGTATCAGCGTTGAGAATGCCACCTGCGGTGTAGCGAACGGCACTGCTGTGGCGTTACCCAACAATGGTAACTTCGGCATTACTTACGTATGGAACACTAGTGCCAATTCAGGTTCTATTAGTTCCTTGGCAGCCGGTACTTATTCTGTAACGGTTACCAACAATGCGGGATGCACCGCTTCGGCAACTGCCACGCTTACCGGTTCGGGCACAGCTATAAATATTACCTTTAGCGTAACTCCTGCAGGATGTGGACAAAGCAACGGGGCAGTAGCTTCCACAGCAACCGGTGGTTCGGGAAGTTATACTTATAGCTGGAGCAATACCTTAACTACCTCTTCTATCGCTAGCCTGCCTGCCGGAAGTTATTCGGTTACTATAAGTGATAATGCAGGATGCTCGGCTGCCGATAACGCTATGGTGACCAACATGGGGGCACCTACGGTTACGTTCACTGCACAGGATCCCACATCAGGGGCCAGCAATGGTTCAATTACTGCCACTACCACCGGAGGTTCTGCACCTTACACCTATCTATGGAGTAACGGGGAAACTACGGCAACTATTTTGAACCTTCCTTCGGGGACATACATTGTTACAATCACCGACAGCCAGGGTTGTATCGTTACATCAGGCGCTACTATTTTGGCACCTACAGGTATTGAGCCAACTGATGCAGCTGCTTTTGTTAAGGTTTTCCCTAATCCTGCGAGGGATGTGTTTAATATTCAGATAGAGTTAGAAAATACGCAGCCATTGGATCTTGAAATACTAAATCAACTTGGTCAAGTAGTTTGGAAGAAACATTTTGTTGCTTACCATCTAGGCACCGAAACAGTGGACGTAAGTAAGCTTTCGGCAGGGGTTTATTATTTAAAGGCGAATACTACTGCAATACGTTTTGTTAAGGAATAGGGGTAGTGATAGCAGGTTTGATATTCCGTATCTGAACTCCTATTCATCTTCAATTTGCTAAGCTGAGGTTCAGTATTTTGAAGGGAACCACCGGCCCCTTAAAAGCTGTTGACATTTGGCATAAATACCCATTCCAATTCTGGCCGAGGAAAAGCAGAGACGTGAATAAATACTGCTATTCCGTATTTAAGTGCCTGCTTTTGTTTCCGATTCTCTTATTTATTTAGTTAAGATTAACCCGATAGCCCTGTTTTTTTCAAAAAGGTGGCCCCGGAGTCATACTTACTTACGTCTGAGTGATACTTACTTACATCTGACTAATACTTACTTAGATCGGGCTGATACTTACTTACGTCCGACTGATAATTAGTTCCATCTCAGTAAACCTTACTTACTAAAAAGTGATACTTGATTCTATCTTTTCTTTGTTGCTTACAAGCTGCAAGTAAATTTTCAGAAAGGTAAGGCTCTCCCTTGGAGTTTCACTGCAGAGACCTTCGTTGAAGATGACGTATTTCCTAACGGTTGATTTACTTCCCCTCAACTTTTTCAGGATCAACCATCAGTATATCGTTTTCATCCATTTTTGAAGGCTGAGTCCTGAGTTGTTTCAATAGCTTAGCTTCCTCCATATAGCCCCAGTGCTCAACTAACTTTCCGTTATCAATACGCACAATATCCACTCCTTCAACATTAATTTTTTTGTTGGTGGCTTTATTCTGATACATCCGGCCGGTATGTGTGCCGGTCATGGTATATTGTGCGGTAACTATGTTGCCTTCCTCGGTTATAAAATTTATGCGAACGTGTAGATCGGGAAAAGCTCTCAAAAAATTTCGAAGTCCCCTTTTTAATCCATAACGAGTATTCATATAGTGGCGGTCCGCCTGATGCTCAATATAATGGGGGGCCACAATCGAGTCCACCATATCTATTTTTTTGGCGTTAATAATTTCATCCACAAAACGGTAAGCAAGTTCTTTATTGGCAGATAGTTTTTTGCCTGGGGCCGCAGGATTACCGGTGGACTGGGCAATGCCGCAATGGCAGGACATCGTGAGTACAACAATTGCAAACCGGAGGATATAGTTCATGAATTTTGAATTAAAGTTTTCAATATCATGTTGGGCATCAAACAATAAGCCATTCTATAAAAAAAATAGTTCAAGCGGCATTCGCTTTTTTTCTGTTTTCAGGAGAATGTAAGATAGTATAGGTATGGGTGAATTCTGCACCAAGGAAAACAATCATAGAAGAATAAGAGGTCCACAGAAGGATAAGCACAACAGACCCGGCCGCGCCATAACCTGCGCCCGGATCCGCTTTCCCAAAATAAAAGGCCAGCGCTGTTTTACCAATGGTAAATAGTATCCCTGTGATGAGAGCACCCGGCCATATCTGTCGCCAGGGAATTTTAGTATCGGGCAGAAACTTAAACATTAAGGCAAACAGGAAACTTATTACTCCCAGTGAAGCTACAAAATTGATAGCCTCAAATAGCAACGCTAAAATTTTTGATTTATCTGACCGCAGAAGTTCGCTGGCTCCTGCAAGCAGAGTAGAAATAACAAGGGAGACCATCAGTAAAAAGGCAATGGATAAAATCAATCCAAACGAAAAAAGGCGTCCTCTGAAAAAGCCCCAAACTCCCTTTTTGGGTTTTGCTTCCACATCCCATATCAGGTTCATAGTTTTTTGCAGCTCTAAAAAAACTCCCATGGAACCAAGCAGAATGGTGGAAATTCCGATGATGGTTGCCCATATGGAGCTTTTGCTTTCGGATGCTTTGGCCAGCATCACTTTTATCTGATCTGCTGTTTCAGCCCCCATAGTGCTTTTTACCTGACCAAGAACTTTGTCATTTACCGTGTCGGCCCCAAACACTGCCCCCGCAACTGTAACTACAACAACCAGAAGTCCGGGCAGGCTGAAGATGGCGTAGTAGGCAATTATTGAGCTTTGTCGGAAGGGATCCATAGCCCACCAGGCCGAGAAAGATTTTTTTGCCAATTGCCACGAGGTACCTCCTCCGGTTTTTATTTTACCTCCTATATTTTTAAAAAATCCCGGCATCTTATTACATTTTTTTCTTCTCCCAATATTTTTCTACTTGGCACTTTTCTTTTCTCTGGCCTTTGCTCTGCGCTCGCGCCTGGTCAAATTTTGGTCAACATCTTTTGCCGACTTTTCGTCTTTCACAAGCTCCTTATTTTTTTTACGGCCGTTGACAGTGTCCCTGAATTTTTGGCGAGATGTACGCGCATCTTCGGCCCCCACATTGTGAATATTTATTTCATAATCTAAAGAAGGATTGAGGGCTTCAATAAAGGCATTGCGTAATACCTGGAAGATGGTATAGATGATATCAGGCTTGGGATTGTCATACTTTCCTTCCAAAGGAATTTTGGTAGCCAACTGATCCTGTGGATGATTTTTGAATACCCACGCTACTGCTTCCAGTATTCCTTCCCATAACCTGATAAGTATATTTTCGTCTTTATCGTCCGGCCCCAGAATCTTTAAGTCTTTGATAAGGGGTTTTACATAGCCTTTAAATCCACCATCCTTAGAAGCTACTTCGGAGTAAACACTAAAATCCCCACGCTCAACTGTAAATTTTCCGTAGGCTTTAAAAAACGGGTTCAAGCCAGGTAGATTCAAATGCTTGCATTCGGCTTGTAAGTCAAAAGTGGGATATCTATTAAGTAGGTCGAGTTTACAATCAAGGTGCACCTTGCCTCCGTAAACATCGGCATCAGCCACTATACTTGAAGGAAGCAACTGTAAAGGGTCAACAGTATTTTGCAAGTTCTCGGCAAGCGCGAAAATATTATTCATTGAGATGTCAACCAGCGGGTCAGAATTGAGATCTTTATAATGCACCGAACCATTTTGAATTTCCACTCGGTTTACATCCAATGGCATACTCACATCTAAAAGTTGCTGGAAAGTGCCGCTGTCTTCCACTACCTGTTTGGGCTCCACTTTGTCTTTTACAAAGTTTATGACTGGTGACTCAAAAAACAATTTACCCACTAACTTCCCATGAAATAAGGCCGCCCATTCCAACGAAAGGTCGATTAACTCCACTGATGCAAAAGGCGTATACCTTTTAAGGTTGGAGTCGAGTTTATCCAAGTAAAAGCCTTCCACCTGATAAGCTCCGCGTATAAGTGCGAAATGAATACAATCCACATGCCCGGTATAGCCTGGTAATTCACTACCTAAGTAATCGTTGGCATATTTGGTGGCTACTGGTGAAAGGGCTATGCGTATAGCAATAATAAGTAACACAATTACCAGCACTGTAATCAACCAACCTTTACCAATGGAGCCTATGAAAGCTGCAAATTTTCCCTTTGATTTCATGCGTCTTTTTTAGCGGAACATGAATTACCTATCCCCTAATTTTTTCTGAACCGCAAAAATATGGTCTAGGTGTGTGCGTATATCTGGTAGTTTGGTAGTGGCCCACTCCTTTAAATCCTGATCTCGGGAATCGGCTGATTCCTTTTCAAAAAAGCCTATGGCCTTTTGATGGCTCTCTACCAGTCTTTCGCAAAAGGCTTTGTTAAAATCAATCCCATTTTTATCTCTGAGCGCATTGTAATTGTCGGCTGCGTCTGTTGAAATAGAATCAGGAACTGTTATCTGTTTGTTTTTAGCATAATCGGTAGCCTGCTTCAGCGATTTTTCATGCTCGGTGAGCATCATTGCACTTAAGCCTTTTACATCTCCATTGCCTTTTTGGGTACCCAAGCGTGCCAATTGAATTTGTTCCCTGTTGAAAGCGGTAGCATCCACCAAAAACTGCGCATCCTTTTCGAGCTTTTTATTTTCAAATTTTATCTCGTTTTCTTCAGTGGCTTCCTTTGCAGGGTCATTGGTCTTCTCTGCCGGTTTGTTTTCGCAGGAAACTGCTGTGAATGCAGCAACAACAAACATGGCCATAACCATTACTGTATTAATGAGTTCGCTCGTTTTCATATCTTTTCGCTTTTAAGTTAGAATATCTTAACCTTCTAATTACAGGGATGCAATACCCAAAAGTTTGCCAAGCAGGAATAAAGCATAGCTGCCTATGAAACCAGCGAAAATGAATTAAAACGGTTGCCGACCTTACTTACAAAACCAAAATTTAGTATATGTGGGGAATACTTTTCTCAATTTTTTTTGAATTGGCGCTGAGGTTTCTATTTACATTTACAACATGAAAAAATCAGTCATAATTTCAGTTGTCTTGCTGGCCTCGTTTGGAATGGGCTATGCTATCAGTACATTTTTATCGGAGCAAAAAGTTTCTACCTCCGCCATAAAAAAGGTAACAGGAATTGGTGGCATATTCTTTAAATGCAAAGACCCTGCAAAAGTGAGAGAGTGGTATAAGGCCAATCTGGGTCTGGTTACTAATGAATACGGGTCAGTTTTCGAGTGGCACCTTGGTGCAGACTCTACAAAGAAAGGTTTTACGCAATGGAGCCCCTTTAAAGAAACTACAAAATATTTCGAGCCTTCGGTAAAAGACTTTATGATTAATTACCGTGTAGAAAATATAGTGGCGCTTGTTGAACAACTGAAAAAGGATGGAGTAACAATTACCGACACAATTGAAACTTACAGCTACGGCAAGTTTGTTCATATAATGGATATAGAGGGCAACAAAATAGAACTGTGGGAGCCCTACGATACGGAATATGAAAAAATGGAGACAGGAACTACTAAGTAGCCACACATGGCGCCAAGGGCTATCACGCTTTTCTTTATTACGGAAACAATTCCATGTCCACCGCCCCTTGCATAGGAATGTGTTATACAAAAAAATAACTTTGCGTAGCTTTCTTTCGCTACCCATCACAATGGAAATTCAAAAGTTTTAGGTTATGTCGCTTTTCATTGCTTCTTTAAATTCGGGTAGTAATGGTAACTGCTATTATGTTGGCAATGAGAGAGAGGCAGTGCTGGTTGATGCCGGTATAAGTTGTCGTGAAACCGAAAAGCGCATGGCTAAGTTAGGCCTTGCCATGCAACAGGTAAAAGCAATTTTCATTTCGCATGAACATGGTGACCATATCATGGGCTTGCCCATGCTGGTAAAAAAATACGGGCTGCCTGTTTACATCAGTGCTGCAACGCTGCGCAATAGCAGAATGGTTTTGCCTGAGCAATCTGTCAGGTCTTTTAATGCTGAGCCCGTCATCATCGGTGCGCTTCGGGTAACAGCTTTTGAAAAACTGCACGATGCTGCCGACCCTTACAGTTTTATTATAGAAGGAAACGGAATAAAAGTTGGTGTGCTCACGGATATAGGCAAAGCCTGCAAACAGGTGATTCATTATTTCAGGCAATGCCATGCGGTGTTTCTCGAAAGCAATTACGATGAGCAAATGCTGCAAGAGGGGAGTTATCCGCTTCACTTACAAAAACGAATACGGGGAGGTAAGGGACATTTGTCTAATACGGAGGCGTTTGAATTGTTTGCAGCACACCGTGCCCCTTTTCTTAGTCATTTGCTCTTATCGCATCTTTCACAAAGCAATAATAACCCCGAGTTAGCGCTCAATTTGTTCAGCCCCTATGCAAATGAGGTGACAATTGCGGTGGCTTCCCGTTATCAGGAAAGCCCAGTTTATCAGGTGCAGCGTCCTGCTGAAATTTCTTATTCTAATAAGAAACTTTTGCCTTATCACAACGTGCAGTATTCCTTGTTTGAATAGCGGTGAATGATGAAACTGTTTCCAGACCGCATTTTTGAGGGAAACTCTTGTAGATTAGTTTTTGTTTCATATTTCCTAACTTACGTGCGTTTACTGAAGAGCTTTAAGGCATATTTCACACTTTTGGCATTTGATTAGTAGGCTCTTAAGATGCCCTTTAAAGAATCTATTTTTAGCCCAAGGATAAGACGTGTAGCCGTAATAACCGGTATTCTCTTACTCACCTTTTTAGTTCTCCTATTTGTTGTTATTTCTCCAGTAGCTAAATACCTCATCGAGAAATATGATGATAAAATACTGGGACGAACCATTGAGCTAAACTGGGCGTATGTTAATCCCTTTACCGGCTATGTTTATTTGAAGAATGTCCGCGTTTACGAGCAACATTCTGATACCATCTTTTTTAAAGCCGATGCCATAAGCGCTGACTTCAGTATGTTGAAGCTGTTCAAGCAAACCTATGAAATAAGTTCGCTAACCGTTTACAGACCTTGGGGCCATATTGTCCAGAACAAAAGAGCAATTAATTTTAGAGATATCATTGATCATTTTCGTCCAAAGCGCGGAACCATTGTAGTTAATAAGAAAAGGGTGCGCTTTAGTATTCTGGATTGTTCTATAAAAGATGGCGTGTTTCAGTATGATGAGGTAACTATACCGGTCACCTATTTTATTAAGGATGTAAACGTACACAGCCCCGGTAAATCCTGGGACTCTGATACTATGATGCTTAATGTTGATTTTCAATCAGGGCCCACAAAAGGTAGCGCCCGCGGTTATCTTTCAATTAACTTTAAAACACTCAATTACCGTTTTCGTAGTGTGGTGGACAGTTTTGACCTAAAACCAATTAGCCAATATATGAAGGTATTGAGCAATTACGGCAGTTTTGGAGGAATACTAAATGCAGATATTGTTGGCCGCGGGCATTTTAAGAGCAAGTTTATCAGATCTACGGGGCACCTGTCCATAAGTGTATTTCACTTCGGCCCATCTGTGCATGAAGAATATGGCTCCTTTCAAAACCTGGTGTTGGATATAATTGATGCTGACCCGGAAGGCAAAAGATACCAGATAGATTCTATCATAATCGACAGGCCTTATTTCCGGTACGAGAAATTTGATTCACTTGATAACCTTTCTCTTATGTTTGGAAAGGCAGGAAGCAGGAAAGGGGGGAATTCCGCACAGTTTAACCTGATACTTAAAATTGCTGAATACCTTCAAGACCTTTTGCTGAATTTTGTTCAAAGCGACTATAACATAAACAGGTTTGACCTGTATAAAGGCAATTTTGTTTTTAGCGATTTCAGCCTTTATGAAAAGTTTTCGATAGATGCCATGCCTGTTCACATTACGGCTGATTCCATTGATAAAAGCAGGCCGCGAATCAGGATAGTTTCCAAAACCGGTGTACGTCCCTATGGTGATCTAAAATTCACTGCAAGCCTGGACCCTAAAAACTTAGGCAACTTTGATATTGACTATGCTATTCAGGGAGTGCCTGTATCCCTCTTCAATCCTTATCTTATTACTTACACTTCTTTTCCGCTTAGTCGCGGCAAGTTGGGACTATCCGGCACATGGAACGTGGTTGACAGTGCCATAAAGAGTACCAACCATCTGCTTATTATGAACCCTAGAGTTGCGAAGAAGATAAAGAGGAGGGATACGAAATGGATACCGATGCCTCTTATCATGAGCCTGGCAAGGGAAGTTGGAGATGTGATAGATTTTGAAATACCTGTGAAAGGAGATTTGAAAAAACCTGAATTCGATTTCAAGCATGTGATACTGGATGTGGTAGGTAATATTTTTATTAAGCCTCCGGCTACACCTTACCTGATGCATTTGAGGCGGTTGGAGTCTACCATAGATAAAATGCTAACGATGGATTGGGAACCGCGCAAGGCGCTATTAAGCCCGTCAGAACGCAGATTTGTAAACAACATTGCGAAATTCCTGAAGCGCAATCCCGGCAATGTAATCACGATATTGCCTATGGTTTATGCCACAAAAGAGAAAGAGCATATTGCTTTTTTCGAGGGGAAGAAAAAATATTTCCTCTCAGCTAAATCTAAGGGGTATAAAATGACCGAAGCTGACTCGCTCGACATTGAAGCCATGTCCGTGAAGGATTCATTGTTTATCCGTTATCTCGATAAGGTGACCATTGATTCCATGATGTTTACTACGGAACAGAAGTGCCGCTATATTGTAAGCGATGCTGTAATTGAGGCTCGACTAAGGCATTTGAATGCTGCCAGAAAAAATGCCTTTTTGGATCGCTTTGTTGAAACCGGCACGGTTTCGCAGGTAAAGTTTGCGGGTATTGAATCAGGAATTCCTTTCAATGGCTTCTCACAATATAGAATAAACTACAATGGCGATGTGCCGGAGAAGTTGCGGAGGGCATACGAAGATATGGATGAAACGAATAATCAAGTGCCTAGGAAAAAGTATAAAGACCAGCGATGGATGCCTAAGATAAAAGGTATTGAGCGGAAAGCTAATAAGTAGCGAATGAAAATTAAAGATGCGCGCAAAGATTACTTCACAATAATTTCATCGGCAAACAAAGATGCCTGTTTCCTTTTTGCATAATGCCACTCGGGTAACACAGCGGTGTTTCTTGCAACGATTTTTAAATACCGGGTGATAGTGCCATGTAAAGATATAATGTAATCATGGGTAGAGCGTTCCACTGTATTAGGGCTGATGGTATTTACTTCTGTTTTAGTTAAGGTGAAGTTATCTCCATCGGGGGAGGTGCTTATTTCAATTTGCTGCGGATATAAAATGCCATAACGCATTAATTGAGCGAAGCCAATACTTACTTGAGATAGAGTGGTTGTTTTGCCTAAATCCAGTTCAATATCCAGGTGGTTACCCACATAGGCCTGCCACCGGCCATCGTTGAAATTGTTTTTACTTCCTCTCCGTCCATCCAATAGACCGAGTTCCCCACGTGCAGCCCAGGCGGCATTATCTGTATTCCATCTGGAATTAATTTGATGAAGTGCTCCTATACCTTTATGGAAAACAAAACTGTCACTTTCAACCTTATACATCTTTCCGTTATCAATCACTCTTGCCCGGATATATAGATTGCTGTCGGTATAAATGGGCTCTGTATATTTTGTTGAATAAATAGTTGGTGTAGTTCCGTCAGTGGTGTAATAAACCGGGAGACTGTTAACGGCAGAGCGCAGGTTTATTTCGCGCTTCCCATTCGTTGGTTTATCGGCAGCTTTGATAATGCAAACCCCTTGCAAATCATTCAGCTTCTCACTAAAAGAATCATAGTAGGAGTAAACCGTATCGAGCCACCAGTTTCTGTTTTCAAGTAACCACAGTTTTCCGTACACGGGTTTAAGTTCTTTGATAGTATCAGACAAAGATTTGAAGTTGTTTTCGAAATAGATGTGTGTCACCTTGCCGCTCTGCACATTCTCTTTAAGCCGAATGCCCAGGAGGTTTTTATTGGCAATAACTCTTGCCTGCCGGAGCGCAAAGAGCAGGAGCTCAAGCTCCGCAATTTTGTCGGTATTGCCTTTAGCGTAATCGAACGTTAGGTTTGCATAAGTCATGCTTACAGTTCGCTCAACATGATACATGCGGTCTGCTACGGCATATAAACTATCAATGGTTTTAAGTAGGTTTAAATTATCTCGCTCATAATTTTCAGGAATTATTTCATAATCGGGTAGGAGCGGGTTCCATAAACTTGAATTGGAAAGACAGTTTTTTACGGGGCCGTATCTTAAGCCGGATACGCTGAGCATAAGCGAGGTGATGTCTTTTTCGGTATTAAAGTAGATTCGGTTATAAGCCCTGTTGAAAGAAGCAACTCTGCTTTTTCTCACCGCTTCGCTTTCTTTTACAGTATTGTTTTCCGGAGCGCTCCATCCGCAATCGGCTCCCCATACCAGGCTGTACCAGTTATTATTAAACAGGTTCTGCCCATCATCATCCCAGGTGGTATTGATAAAACCGAGGGCATTATTCTTATAACCATCGCGCAGAAAGTTGTAAATATTAATACTTGCCCTTTCCAGGTCAGGATAAACACGCATCCAGCAGCTTACTCCGGGGGCCACAATAAAATCAAAACCCGATTTTACGAAGGGCAGGATATCTTCATCCATGCTTTCCATTTCGGCATAACCCCACGAAACGATAATCATATTCTTAGGAAGGCGGTCAATGATTTTAGGATTATGCACGGCAATATCGCCCCACATCATAATTCTTTTTTTGTAGGGTTTAAGCAGTGAATCAATGCGGTTGATATGATAGGCATACACCCCATCTTTCCCGATGGAGTCAATCATGTTTTTTGAGGGGCCGGTACCCAGACTTACTTCATCGCAGTTGATATGAAAATATTTACTGCTGTATGCAGGAACTATTTCACTGTAAACCTCTTCGAGGAATTTGTAAGATTCTTCTTTAGCAGGAGATAAGGTATGCTCGTTTTCGCCAAGATGCTCATAGCCGGGTACCTCGAGAATTTTTTTGAAATGCCCGAACGACTGAAAGTTTCCTATAATATCTACGTGATAATCTTTAGCAAACGTTGTAAGCTCTTTTATCTCTTCCGCTGTAATTCCATCTGCCGGTGCAATAGCGGGGTGCTTTCGCAGTTTAAAGGTGTGTTCTGTGTATAGCGTAAACGTATTCAGTTTAAACGATGCCATTGTTCTTATTTCCTTTTTCAGAAAATCAAGTGTTGGGATAGGCCCCCGGCTGATATCATCCTGCCAACCGCGTATGCTCATATCGGGTTTATCATAAATTACCAGGCAGGGAATAGTGTTGCCTGTGGTATTAGCATTTATTAATTGCAGCAGCGTTTGCACGCCATAAAAAACGCCTGCGTTTCCCTTGGCTATAATGACTATGTTAACCGGGGAAACAGAAAGGATATAGCCTTCATCGCCTAAGTCAAAGGGCGGTTTAAAGTTTTCGTTACGTATCATATCATCAAAGTCTGAGCTATCTGCTTTTATCAATCTTACCGCGTTAATACCTGATGCGGCATTCGCCTTGAACTTTTTTGTAATGGCATCTTCCACCTGTTGCAGGTAAAACTGCGAGGTATTAATGGCCTTGGCGGAATAGAGATTCCTTAAATTATAGCTGCCACCTTTTATTTCAATCTTCTGTGGCTGGGGTATCAGAAACAACAACGAATCTGAACTGGCGGCATACGTGCAGGCATAACTTACAATTAGAATAGCAAGAACAACAAACATTCTCATATCGGTAAATGTAAACTATTCGGAGCGCGAAACAGCAGGCGAAAGATGGGTGGAGTTACCGCAGCTCTTAATTTTTGGCAAAAAAGTTGTTGAGTTTAAATCATAATAACTGCAATATGCCAAACTCAGGTCCAATTATATTGATAGAAGATGATGAGGATGATATGGAGATGATGAAGGATATAATGCGAGACCTTAAGGTAAAGAATCAGTTGGAATGTTTTACCTTGACTATGGCTGCATTCGACTATCTGAAGCATACCTCTAAAAATCCTTTTCTTATCATTTGCGATATGAACCTGCCAATGCAAAATGGCATTGAATTTAAACGGGAGTTAGACAAGGATAAAGAGCTTCGCAAAAAAAGTATCCCATTTATTTTTTATTCCACTGCAGTTGACGAGCATCTGGTGGAGCTGGCCTACATCCATATGGCGGTTCAAGGCTATTTTAAAAAGGGAAATGATTACGAACAGATGAGAGAGTTGATGAGGCTGATTATCGGCTACTGGAAACTGTGTCGGCATCCTAATAGCGACTGAGGGGTACAACGGTTCTATTTTGCGCTCTCCGAATGTTAAAAAAGGGGATGAGATGGTATTACAAGTTGCACCAAGGCTCCGGCAACGGAGCATAACGTACAAAACCTAAGGTTCTACCACAAGATAAGCTGAGCGAACGGCAATTACCTTCACCAGATCATTGGCAGAAATAAAACTGCCATCGGCAATGGCATCGTAACGCTCACCGTTTATTTCAACCCTGCCTGATGGACGGAGGGTAGTGACAGCCGTTCCAGTTTGCCCGATTAAGTCATGAAGAGAGGTATTGCGGATAGTAAAACCTTCGGCTGTCGTCATTTCGCCTACATCACTTACCGTGCGCAACAGGCTGGAATCAAATATCTTTTTGCCAAAGGCAATGAGGAGAACTAAAGGTAAAGCCATAGCCACCGTTACAGTCAGAAAAGAAAGGGCTACCGCTCCGCTGGGAACAAAGGTGAAATCGAAATTGATATTGCGCACCAAAGCAAGCGTAAGCCCTGTTATGGCAAGCACAATGCCGCTAATGCCGGCAATTCCAAAGCCGGGCAAAACAAAAATCTCCACTAAAATTAAAATGATACCGCCTATAAAAATTAGAATCTCCCAATTAGCAGCCAATCCTTCCAGATAAAGAGGAGCGAAGTAAATCAGTGCTGCTACAATAGAAACTCCGATAGGAATAAAGGTGCCGGGGGTTTTAAACTCCATGTATATACCACCGAATATCAGCAGCAGCAACAGGCCCGACACAGCAGGATTCACCAACCATAGAACAATAGCTTCGGCAAAAGAACTTTCATGTTTCTCTATCACGTAGGTTCCACCTGTCAGCTTGGGAAGAATATCCTCAGGGCTTTGTACCTCCGCGTTGCAATAGCCATACTTCATAGCTTCTTTGGTGCTGAAGGTTACAATCTTACCCTTCTCTTTAATAGAATCAATCACCAGGTTTTCATCTGTCATACCCTCGGCAATCAAAGGGTTGCGTCCTGTTTCTTCAGCCGTGGCACGCATCTTTTTGCGCATATAGCTTTGATACTTCTCAGGCATCAGGGCACCTTCCTGGTTCACTACACTGGCAGCGCCAATAGTAGCACCGGGACGCATGTAAATACTATCGCAGGCAATGGAAATAAGCGCACCGGCCGAGGCGGCATTGTTGCGGATAAAAACCATTGTTGGAATTTTTGTCTTTAGTAGGGCAGTGCGTATTTCATCAGCAGCGTCTACCGCCCCACCGTAAGTATCCATGTCTATAAGAATGTAAGACGCCTTTCTCGCTTCAGCCTCGTTTATAGCGCTCGTTGTCAGGCGGCTCATACCGGGACCAATCTCCGCATGCATCTCATACTGATAAACAATCTTATTCTGCGCTTGTATGTTTAGTATAGTGCACAATAAAAGCACAAAAGATGTTAGTATGTGTCGAGTTAGCTTCAT
>JAZKEP010000118.1:0-6450 GCA_040387015.1 Bacteroidota bacterium | reverse complement strand
AGTAGAGGCTTCGTTTCTCTTCTGTTAATCCCATTTTCTCTCATTTCTTTTTCTTCTTTTCGTTTCCTTTAGATATTTCCTTTTCTTTTCTTTTTATTCTATTTTTGGATAGTGATTTCGTATCTCCAGTGGTCTTTGTTCCGGGCTCCCACTTGACGAAGCCGCCGTAGAGACTCCTCATCTCTTTCGTTTCAGCCCATTTTCTTTCTTTACGTTTATTTCATTTCTGCTGCTTTTTCCAAAATACCTCTCCTGCCTACAGCAGGATTTGATTTTTCATTTCCTTTAAAAGTACCGGTTCCGCGTACACTAAAACTTGCTTCGCTGTAATTACCAATGTAACCAGCACCGGAATTGAATATTGCGGTAGAAACTCTCTCCATATCTTCAACCGGGATAAATGTGTAAAGCTTTTTCAATAGTTGCTTTTTAGGAGCCAGTATCTCACAATCGGCTAGACCGAGACGCTCACATATTTTGGCATTCACACCATTAACCACATTATCATAATTAGTATGAATTGAATACACGGCAATATTGTTCTTGATTGCTTTCATTACAATTCTTTCTACATAATTTTTTCCGTTCAGTCGTTTTAATCCTCCGAAGATAATTGGGTGGTGGGTAATAATCAGCTGGCATTTTTCACTTATCGCCTCATTCAATACTTCTTCGGTAGCATCAAGTGTAATTAGCGCTTTCTTTACCGGTGAGTTTTTATCTCCTATTATTAAACCACTGTTATCATAACTTTCTTGATAATCAGTAGGGGCAATACTTTCAAGATAGTCCGTAATATCTCTAATCTTCATATTTCATAATTAGAACTCGAAAATATGAATAACAGAAGATTCCTGAAACATATACGGTTCCACAGTGGAGATATCTGCCCAAAATATTGATTGTGTGTTTAAAAGATAGCCCGAGAGACTTTGAATGCGTATTTTGTTAACAGGCCGGGATTTTCATTCAATACCAATGGAGAAACAATATCAACAGCATCGTGAAGCATCCTGCGCGAACGATTTATACGCTTAATGTTGGGCAAATTCTTTATTCCGTATAAGGCCACAGCAAAGAAATGCCGAAGTAACAGATCCTGATCCCTTGAAACAGCCGAAAGCAATGATACCGGTTCCTCCGCATATACTCCTCCCCTCTTCAAATAATCATAACAAGCAACTTTTAAATCTTCATTCCGCATTACTCCGTATAGGGCATCAGCCAAAATGTTGATGGTAGCATTTTGTTTATGCCTTGTTTGATAGAACGTCTTCACAATTTCGTCAAACTGAATATTTGACTTACTTTTATCCACAGCTTTCACCAGATCTCCCAATAACTTTATATCTGTAAGTGCAGCTGTCATTCCCCCACCTGTAAGCGGATGGCGCATATTAAGCGAATCACCGATAAGAACTGCACCAGGCTTAAGCATAGGTTTTGCCGGAAAATAATGATTAGGCATTACCTTAAATTTCCCTTCTTCTATGGCTGAGATAAAAGATGGTTTAATAGATGCGGGCAGTTGAGGCAGAATAGTATTATTCAAATACTCGTTCATCTCCATTGATTTGCGGGGAGCTTCCGTTTGAGGGAAATCAATAAGTATCCGGGTCTCCGTACTTGAGATAGGATAAACTAAACACGGAGAAGGCTTTGCAACTATAACATGCCCATGGTTAGGATATGGCAGTTTACAATCTTTCAAAACCAGCCCCATAAAGTAACTGCTCAGTTTCTTCTCATTTATGGCTAACCCTTCGCGAAAGAGTGAGAACATACCATCGCACACTACTGTAAGGCCCGCATAAATGGTATGTTCCTCCTTTTCTACTTTTGTAAAATATCTTATGCCTTCAACTCTGCCATTCTCTTCCACTAACTCATTTACCGTTCCTTCTATGAGGCATACAGAGGGAAGCGTTTTTAAATACGCTCTTATTCTACTGATAAACTTATGGTTTCTGAATCCATAGCCTACTACTTCCTTGTCTTTAGTTGAGGAATAAGAAACTTGAAAACTATCCCCGTGCATAAACAAACCATATCCGTAAACAGGCTGAGCATCGAATCCTTCCAACAGGTGTTCCATACTCATTTCCTTAAGTTTCATGACCCCTCCGGGTTGAAGCAATTCCCCAACAATACGCTCTTGTTCAACAAGGCTTTTTTCCACTACACAAACTTTCAACCCTTGTTTCCCAAGGTAAGCAGCTAAGGTACCTCCTGCTATCCCGGCTCCGATAATACAGACATCAAAATTTTCAGATGATTTACGCATTCCTTAGAAAAGTACGGTTTTCTCTAATTCATAAGCCCTAATCTCTACTGCGTTATATTTTACATCATCCAGCGCCTCTGCTATGCGATTTAGTCGCTTCTTAGTGGTAGCATAGTTCGGATCTTCTTCATTCAGTTTCTTCCGTATAACCTCCACAAACTGCAACATGCTTTTCCTGACCTGTTCCATATTATTTGTCTTCAATATCAACTTAGCTGCAATGCCCTTTCTTATCTTAACCACTTCGGTAAATACATCCGGATTGTTATAAATTTTGGCAAGAGTAGCCATGGCCATAACCTGTGGAATAGCACAAAAGCGAAATACTTCCGGGTTACGAATCATATTCAGGTAATGAATACAATTCTCCACATGCCTTAATGCATCTGTTACCAACTCATTAATACATGCTAAAGATTCAGGAGAGGTTGGACGCTTGTGTAGTTCCTCCAAACGATCGGCATATTTACCCCAAATCTGTTTGGGCCAAAAACTCCTGCCCAAATTGAGATCTTCATAATAATCGCGACTAATATTTGTTTTCTGCAAAAGAAGGCCCATGCTATTTGCTAGTTCCGGCTCCGCTTCCAATTCTGCTGACTCCAAACCTGAAGCAGAAAACAAAGAAGAGAGACCTATGCCTACTAAACCCGCTACATAATAGCAGTAGTCGTTGTAATCATGCAGGGTTACAACCTTCCGGTCAGCATAATCTGCCATACCGTTCCCCATCTTTTCACATATATCGGCAATAACATCCCGGTAATCTTTATCCAAACGTTGATAAACATTAATTACCTTATTGAAATTGGCCAGAAGAGTTCTGTAGTCTTCACTATCTCCAACACCTTCTATCTTCCATAACGGATCATTCAGTTTAGTAAAAAAGTTGCGGAGCAATGGAAGACGCTTATCAGCTGGATAAGTCATATCATCCTCAATAGAATCAAGGCCCCGTAGTACTAAATAAAAAACACATACGGGGTCTTTTAATTTCTGTGGCAGTTGCTGAATGACTACGGCAAAGGAACGAGATACCTCGTTCAAAGTAGCGTAGCAGAATTCACGATCTGAAACCCTTGAAGCTAAATTTGGAAGCTTGTCATTATAACTTTTCGGCAATTCCATTCCGAACTTAATTTTCATCATAGCCCAAACCTCCGATGGATGGTGGGCTGATTTAATAATATCTGTTAGCATAGTTGTTTAAGTTAATAGATGCGAACATTTCGCAGATGCGAATTAAGAACGAATTTTACGCAAAAAGAATAGCGAATTTTTCACATTCCCTTGTGCATAAAAATATAGGATGCCACAAAAAAGATGTAAACAACTGAATGATAGCAAATTGTAAACATTACTTATCTTTCAATTTAACGGACTCTTTGGAAGTTACTTGTCTTAAAAATACTTTAGCTTAACATTTAAAAGGTAAAATGGGAGACTTTTGGAATTACTGGAGCTTTAAAACAGATGCTAAAGGAAGGCAGGTTTGGGATTTCTCATCCCCAAACCCGACTAATGCTTGGGATAGCGAAGAGGGTAAAGTCTTTTTAGCGGAGATGCAAAGGGCATTTACTTTTGATAAAAAAGCAAATCCAAACAGTGCCGACCTGGTTTACAGACGGAAGCAATCTCTTCTGAACAGAAATCTACAGGATGCTCCGCCAAACAATGTTACAAGCGTTTATCAGAAGGGAACCTCTTATTACACTAGTCTTCAATCTGAAAGTGGTCATTGGCCCGGTGATTATGGGGGCCCGCATTTCCTGGCTCCGGGGCTTATTATTGCAAGTTATGTTACTGAGTCGCCCCTTCCTGCTGCTCATCAGGTATTGATAAAGCAATATTTCCTAAACCATCAGAATGAAGATGGCGGATGGGGACTGCACATTGAAGATAAGTCAACCATGTTTGGAACTGTATTGCAATATGTAGCATTACGACTTTTAGGTTTAACAGCAAATGAACCTGCAATATTAAAAGCGCGGAACTGGATTCACAAACACGGAGGAGCAACAGGAATTCCATCCTGGGGGAAGTTTTATCTCTCTGTATTGGGGGTATATGAATGGGAAGGTTGCAATTCCCTATTCCCCGAAATGTGGTTGATGCCGGAAAGTCTTCCTTTTCATCCTTCTAAATATTGGTGCCATGCAAGGATGGTTTACTTACCTATGGCTTACTGCTATGGGCTAAAAGTAACAGGCAAAGTTACGCCTCTTATAACTGAGTTAAGGAAGGAAATTTACACTGAAAGATACGAGGACATTGATTGGCAAAAGGCTCGCAATCATTGCACTCCGACCGACCTTTATCATCATCCGGCAGCGCTGCTTAAACTATTAAATACCGTTACCAATGCCTATGAAAAGGTGCAATTGCCATCGCTTCGCAAACGGGCAACCAATTTTATACTGGATTACATTAAAGCAGAAGATGAACAGACTAATTATATAGATATAGGTCCTGTAAATCAAGTGATAAATTCTATCTGCGTTTGGCATGCTTACGGCAAGGCTTCGGAAGCTTTTAAAAAGCATTCCGATAGATGGTTCGACTACCTGTGGGTGGCCGAAGACGGCATGAAAATGAATGGCTATAACGGCTCACAGTTTTGGGACACCGCCTTCGCCATGCAGGCAATGATGGAAAGCTACCAACCGGAAGCTGATGCTGCTTTGCGCAAAGCATACCAATACATTGAGAAATCGCAGGTTACCGTGGAGGTAAATGATTCTAAGAAGTTTTATCGCCACCCTTCGGTAGGTGGGTTTCCCTTTTCAAATGCCGAGCACGGATGGCCTATTACCGATTGTTCTGCGGAGGGGTTAAAGGTTGCGCTTCAGGTTAAAAGGCTAGGGTTTCAGGTAGACAATCCCATTTCAGACCTTCGGCTGAAACAGTCCGCAGACTTGCTGCTAAGTCTTCAAAACAAAGACGGAGGATGGGCCTCCTATGAGTTAACCCGTGGACCTAAGTGGTTGGAACTCCTCAATCCTTCCGAAATATTCGGAAACATAATGATTGACCACTCTTACACCGAATGTTCATCGGCCTGTATACAAGCTTTACATGCGTTTAAACAGCACTTTCCTGCATACAAACCCACTGAAACACAAAATGCCATTGAAAAGGGAATTCAGTTCATCCTTTCGCAACAACGGGCCGATGGGTCCTGGTATGGCTCCTGGGCTGTTTGTTTCACTTATGGAACCTGGTTTGCCATTGAGGCGCTGATGGCGGTAAGCTTGCAAAAACAAACACCTGAAATTAAAAATGCCATTGACAGGGCTTGCGCGTTCCTGCTTTCGAAGCAAGAACCGGATGGTGGCTGGGGTGAGAGCTTTGAATCGTGCCTGAAGAAAGAATATGTGCCCCATCGCTCTTCGCAAATTATAAATACTTCCTGGGCCTTATTAACGCTGATGGCAGCAGGCCATACAAACAAAGCAGCAATCGATAAAGGTATCGGGCTTCTTTTATCAAGACAAATGGATTCCGGTGACTTTCCGCAGGAAGGAATAAGTGGTGTGTTCAATCACAGCTGTGGCATTAGTTATACCGCTTACCGTAATGTGTTTCCCATTTGGGCCTTAGGGAGATATGTTAAGACATACCTCAACAAGTAATTCTTCGCTCTTAAACCCGACTGTTTCATTTTAAAAATCCACCTACCATTTCGGAAGGATTAGTATGCCCGTAAACCTAAGCAGTGTTTATGTTAATACTGCAGAAACCTTTGCCTGATAAGGCTTTCACTACCTATTGCATGTATTGAGATGTATTTGGCACTCGATTCGCCTATTTAAATAAGAACCCCGGAATGAATGCGTGAGCAATTTCACCACCGGTAAGATTTGGGAACGAAAAGCAAGAGAAGAAAAGAGTATGACTAAGCTAGGGGAAAGAATCAAGAGGATAAGAGAACTAAAGGGACTGAATCAAAAGAAGATAGCGGTTAGAATGAATATTTCTTCGCAAACCTACGCTGTTCTTGAAGAGGCCAAGAACTTAAAATACTCGACCGTTAAAAAGTTTTGCGAAGCTATAGAGATTGATCCTTCATTTCTGCTGGCCGAAGACGTGCCGATAAGCGAAGAAACGATTCAGTTTTTTGACGGGATGCGAGGTAAACCTTTCCTACTGTGCCACGAGCAGCTTCG
>JAZKEP010000117.1:0-3304 GCA_040387015.1 Bacteroidota bacterium | reverse complement strand
GATTGAGCTTTCATCTTCTCAGGAAACAGAAATCAATCTTCCTTACATCACTGCAGTTGATGGAGTGCCTAAGCACTTGGTTCGCAAATTAACGCGCGCTAAATTTGAGCAACTGTGCGATAAATTGGTAGAAAGAACTTTAGAACCTTGCCGTCAGGCATTGAAAGATGCAGGTTACACTGCTGCTGATATTCATGATGTGATTTTGGTAGGTGGTTCTACTCGTATCCCTAAGATTCAGGAAGTAGTAGAAAAGTTCTTCGGGAAGAAACCTTCTAAAGGTGTAAACCCTGACGAAGTGGTAGCCGTGGGTGCTGCCATCCAGGGAGGAATTTTAAGTGGTGAAGTCAAAGACAACATCGTGTTGGTGGACGTAACCCCTCTTTCTCTTGGTTTGGAAACAATGGGTAACGTAATGACTAAATTGATTGAGTCTAATACTACCATTCCTACCAAAAAATCGCAGGTATTTACCACGGCAGTAGATAATCAGCCATCGGTTGAAATACATGTGTTGCAAGGTGAAAGATCAATGGCAAAAGATAACAGGACTATCGGACGTTTCCACTTAGATGGAATTCCACCTGCCATGAGAGGAACACCGCAAATTGAAGTAACCTTCGATATTGACAGCAACGGTATAGTACATGTTCATGCTAAGGACAAAGGAACCGGCAAAGAACAAAGCATCCGTATCGAAGCTAACAGTGGTCTTTCTAAAGAGGAAATTGAAAAGATGAAGAACGAAGCGAAAGCTAACGAAGATGCTGATAAGAAAGCACGCGAACAGGCTGAAAAGCAGAATATGATTGATTCGCTCATCTTTCAGACAGAGAAGCAGATGACGGAAGTAGGTGATAAAA
The DNA here is from genome assembly GCA_040387015.1 of Bacteroidota bacterium. Taxonomy (GTDB): domain Bacteria; phylum Bacteroidota; class Bacteroidia; order Chitinophagales; family LD1; genus Bog-950. Next base: position 2,441 of record JAZKEP010000117.1, on the reverse strand, counting down.
TACCTGCCGACAAGAAAACAGCTATTGAAACGGCTTTGGCAGAATTAAAAGCCGCTAAAGAGTCAAATAATGTGGAAGCAATGGATAAAGCTGCCGAAACACTTAACGCAGCTTGGCAGGCAGCTTCTCAGGATATATATAACGCTACCCAACAACAGGCTCAACCGGAGGCTGAAGCGGGAGCAGAAGCCAATACTTCGGGTGCTGAAAACGTTCAGGACGTTCAATACGAAGAAGTAAAGGACGATAAAAAGTAAGCTTTTTGTTAAAAAGAGGAGTATTTAGCCTATTTCCTGGTATTGCTCAGGGGAGTAATATCAGGAAATAGTTAAATATTCTTTTTCCATTCAGAATGAAAGCAAAAAGTATAACCTTTGTGCCTTCAAATCGAATCTCTCTCCCAAAAATATTTATAAAACGTTGGATGTTGCCATGGTTATCTCCATAGGTGACCATCCCGCTCCAAAAGGGCGGGATGTTTTTTTTGTACCACTTCATAAGCCCAGCAGATTCTTACTCCGTCTCTTCAATCGCCAAAACAGTTGGTTTTAACGGCAGAAATAGAAAAGCTTTAGAAAAGCCCGTTTTCCCATTAAAAACCTGCTTTTTAACGTGCGGAATGGTCTTCCGCCTTAGCGGAACGAGCTTCCGCCCATGCGGAATCAGCTTCCGTGCATCCGAAATGAGCTTCCGCCTTGCAAAAACCTGCTTCCTCCTTCCCGGAATAATCTTCCGCTCGTTCGGGAGCCGCTTCCGCCTTTCCGCCATATACTTCCGCCTTAGCGCCTTGTTCTTCCGCCAAACCGAAATGATTTTCCGCCCATCAGAAATGTGCTTGCACACCGCACGGAAGATGATTTTGCATCATCGAAAGTTGAAACCGGAAAGGCGGAAGCCAATTTTTATATAACGGAAGCCAATATCTTTTTGTGGGGAGAGGCCTGCATTTACAAGGTAGTTACTGCTAGCAAGGCGGCTATAGAAAACCGGCAGCCGTAAGGGAATAAAAGCAAGGAGGAAGCAGGGAATGTTTATTCGAAAGTAAACAAAAACATGGCGGAAGTTGATAATGCAAGCTAAGCAGAGAAAGTTGATCCGTTTGTAAACGGCATAAGTATCTCGCTTAAAGGTGGATGGGTTTATTTCTATTTTTACTACAACCCCAAACAGGCTTTAGGAAAGGCGGATGGCAAGGCAAAAGAAGGGGTGATTAAAATCATTTAGATTTATTCTAAATAAGTTTGGATAATTGCAAGCGACTGATAGATTTGCATCTGTTTAGAATGATTCTAAATAGCAAAAAACTAAAAATACATGAAAAAATTACTGTTACCTATCATCGCTTTGGGCTTGGCGATTACAATACAATCCTGCAAAAAAGATAAAGTGGATGGCCCAACTTACACGGTTCCAACAACCTACAATTTTGATTCGGTGGATTATAGCGGTCAGACTTATCGGCTGCAAATGATTTCTGAATTAGTAACCGAAATTAGAAAAGGAACTACCGGAGTAGCAGTAGATGGTGCCAAGTTGTTGAACATGTACACAAACACAGGGAGCCCTTTTGTAAATAGCGCATTAAACACCTCGGGTAAGCAATTAAAAGACAAAACTTTTGCTGCTGACCAAGCCACTATTGAAGCTTGGATCACAGCAGCAGCTGCACTTGGTGTTCCTGGGTCAGGGTCAAATGGAACGGCCGGTATTGTTATAGCCAACAATGGGACCTCCAAATATTTATTGGATGCTAATGGGTATGAGTATAAAGAAGCAGTTGAAAAACACTTACAGGGAGCTTTAGTTTACTACCAAATTACAGAAGTATACTTAAGCAATGATAAAGTAGGATCAGCAGTAGCTCTTGCCGATCGTCAACATCATTGGGATGAAGCATTTGGTTACTTTGGTGTACCTACGGATTATCCTACTAATAAAACAGGTCTTTTACATGTAGGAAAATATGCAAGCGACCGCGACTCGATAGTAGGTAATGCTACCAAGGTTATGAATGCTTTTATCAAAGGGCGTGCTGCGATTAACAGTAACGATAATGAAACAGTTACAGAACAAATTGCAATTATCCGTGATAATGTAGAAAAAGGAGTTGCAGCTACAGCTGTTCATTATATCAACGGAGCTATCAGAGATATAGCGAATGTTGGCGCCTGCAATCACCAACTATCTGAAAGCTATTTCCTGGTTAAATCACTTAAGTATAATTCTACCAAGAAAGTTACAGATACTCAAATCCAAACTTTACTTGCTTACTTTGGTGCTAATTTTTACGAGGTAACTGTTACAGATTTGCAGGCTGCAAAAGATCTGCTTAGTTCTATTTACGGATTTGATTCATACAAAGATCAACTATAAAAATACATGATAGCGCAACTACTGAAATTCACCTGTGCGGGTTTACTTTTAATTTTATTGTTGAACGG
>JAZKEP010000116.1:0-12034 GCA_040387015.1 Bacteroidota bacterium | reverse complement strand
TATGTTGGCAGGCAGAAGATTGCAGTGGTAACCTATCTGCAGTTGAATGTCAGACAATAACAGTTCAGGATACAACAGATCCAGTGATAGGTACACCTGGAGATGGTGCAACTATTAATTGTCCTGCTGTGCCGGTATTTACGGCACCGACAGCAACAGATGAGTGCGATACAGATCCTTCAGTAAATGAGGTTTCGGATAACACAACACCTGGAAGTTGCGCGGGAACCTATACTCGTATAGTTTGCTGGCAGGCAGAAGACTGCAATGGAAATGTATCGAACATAGTATGTCAGGAAATCCGTGTTGTAGACATTACACCTCCGGTAATTACCTGCGCAGCAAATGACACCGTGGAATGTGGTGATACAGTGAAGTTTACTGACCCTATTGTAACTGACGAATGTGATCTTTCACCAACAGTTAGTGTATTGTCAACAGATACTGTTAACAATCTTGACGGAACTAAAACGATTACGAGAACATGGGAAGGATCTGATGATTGTGGTAACAGAGTATCATGCAGCCAGAGCGTCCTTGTAAAGGCTTGCGCTCAGTGTGGTCTTACTCAAGGTTTCTATGGTGGTAAAGGTAAATACTGCGATGGAACCAAAGTGGTAAACCTGATTTCAAGGTTGCTTTCTACTGGTAATTTAGTAATAGGTGGTATTGCACCTGGCACTAACAATGTTATTACGTTTACACAAGCAGATAGTACTTGTCTTAACAAAAGAATGCCGGGAGGTGGTTCATCTGTTCCGTTGAACGGAATAGCTACTTGCGCTAATCCTGTAGGTATTGCTTTACAGAACAATAGATTTAAAAACACCTTGTTGGGTCAGACTATAGCCTTAGGATTAAACCTAAGATTGGATACTACTTTAGGTGATGTGGTTATTGCAGGCACCTATATGACTACTGTTGATATTCAAACATGTGGTACCAACAGCCCGATAATAATCCCGGGAAGTGAGGAAACATTTGTATTCAACCCAGGTCTCGTAGCTTACCTTGGTAATAACTATACCATTGCACAGTTATATGCTTTAGCTAACAGTTATCTGTCAGGAAACTACGGATCAAGTCCTCGTTTGGCTGGATTACTTGCTGGTGCTTTAGGGTCTGCTAATGAAGGCTTTGATGAGTGCCGTTCACTTGCTGGATTCTCAAATACAGCTCTTAGATTGGCTAAACAAGGATCTGACGAAGTTGAATTTGATGAGAATACTTCTATCAATAGTTTACTTGCTTATCCAAATCCATCGAATTCAGTTGTTACATTCGAATTGGAATTTGCAACTGACCTCGAGAAAGTTTCATTACAAGTGTTCAACGTTTCAGGTCAAAAAGTAGCTGATCTTTACAACGGATCTGTTACTGAAGGTGTTGAATACAAGTTTGAGTTCAACGCAAGTAACCTTGCACAAGGAACATACTACTACAGATTAAATACTAATGAAGAAACAAAGGTTGGAAAGTTGGCTATCATTAAATAGTCGTTCTCTCCAATAAATTCAAAGGGCTGTCCAATCGGGCAGCCCTTTTTTGTTTTAATAGATATATAAGAAACAAACTGGCATTCTCCATCGGGGTGCAAATCGCATTAAATAGAAAAGGCAAACCATTGATTACACTTCAGTTAATAGCAGTAGTTCCTATTATACATTGCCCAATGATCTTGCACGTAGAAGGTGATGGTAAATGCGCTGATTGTTCTAATAACAGCGCCATTGAGAAGCTAATTTGTCAGGATACGAATAAATAAATTACTCACTCTCTAGATACTATTTCGATTCTGTATAACAGGAGAAATTACTTACCCAAAAGTTAAGAGAAGCTTGTGGATGTTAGAACAAGCCTCCCTGATTACCTTTCTTACCTGCTTTGGGATTTACATTCAGTTCGTAGGTAGTTCCCATTTTTACTTCTGCAGATAATTTTTTATCGAGTTTTATTTCAGGAATTACTTCAGAAATTTTTCCGGTAACATCATACTGTGATAAACGGTTGCCAAGAGCCTTCCATCCTTTTACATCAATAAACTCAGCGAGGGCAACTTCTTCTTCTACTTTTTCTTTCGCTTTTCCTTTTGTTACGTTGAATTTCACTACTACTTCATTGCGGGTAGAGAAGATATGAAGCTTGCTGTTGTTATGTTCGGTTACAATTGGAGATTTCAGTCTCTCCGTTTTTAGCTCGACCTTAAAGCGCTTTACATAAAACTCTTTGCTATTGCCATCGAAATACACTGCGCTGCAAATTTTTTCAGTATCAAATTTCTCTACCGTCAGAATTTCCTCCATCTCATATTTGTTGGTCATCTCAAAGTTCGTCAATTCGATGTTGCCGTCTTTGTATGCCACAATAATCTGATCACCGGTATTGAACTCCCCTAAGTATTTCGCTTTATCCTTTTCTTCATTAACCAGACGACCAAATTTTTCATCCAGCCAGAGTTTCATACCTCCGATGGAAGACTGGCCTTTCTCAATCAGCTCAACTTTACGAACGGGAAACTTAGTAAGGATATTTCCGACTGCACCTCTACCCTTAATTTCTATGGTAGCGAAGTCGAATTCGAATTCTTTAATACGGGCCGTACTATTAGGATGCAACTGCACTTTTACAATTTCCGATTCCGAATTTTCATTGGCAGTAAAGTATAGGACCTTCGAACCTTCCGCACCCTGTGTTAAATCGTATTCTTTATCACGCGTAACTCCCGTTACATTAAATCGTTTTACGAATGCCCGCTTACTTCCGGCATCGTAATAAGCCATGTTATAGGCAGTGCGCTCATCGTTCTTTTTCCAAACTCCAATATGAAGTATGTCTTTACCTATAAATTTTTTATCTCCAATACGGCTTACCATCAGTTTGCCGCCCCGGGTAAAGGCTATAATGTCGTCTAAGTCGCTACACTCGCACACAAACTCATCTTTCTTTAATCCTGTTCCGAAGAAACCTTCTTCGCGGTTCACATACAAGCGTGCGTTGGTAGCTGCTACCTGTTTAACTTCAATTTCTTCAAAGCCTTTAATCTCTGTTCTGCGCTCGCGACCTTTACCGTACTTCTTCAACAGGTTTTGGAAATAAGCAATGGTATAATCGTTCAGGTGCTTTAAATCATGCGCTACCTTTTTCAAATCCTCTTCAATTCCTTTTATTTCTTCATCGGCCTTGAAGGAATCAAATTTCGAAATGCGCTTGATTCTTATTTCGGTGAGCTTTGTAATATCCTCTGTAGTGATTTCTCTTTTGAAGAGTTTCTTGTAAGGCTTTAATCCTTTATCTATGGTAGAAATAACGGCTTCCCATGTTTCGGCTTCTTCAATATCTCGATAAATTCTCTTCTCTATAAAGATTTTCTCAAGCGAAGAGAAATGCCATTTCTCATTTAGTTCAGCCAAGCGAATTTCAAGTTCCTTCTTCAGTAACTCTTTTGTTCTTTCCGTAGAAAGTTCAAGTATTTCAGTTACTGAAAGAAACATCGGCTTGTCGTTCACAATTACACAAGCGTTTACCGAAATGGAGTTCTGACAGTCGGTGAAAGCATAAAGCGCATCAATGGTTACATCGGGATCGCTGCCGGGAGACAGGTCAATTTGTATCTCTACGTCCTTCGCGGTGTTATCTGTTACCTTCTTAATTTTTATTTTCCCTTTATCGTTTGCTTTAAGAATGCTATCAATTAAGCTGCCGGTAGTAGTGCCATATGGTATTTCTCGAATAGCCAGTGTCTTCTTATCTACTACCTCAATCTTTGCACGAACTTTTACTTTGCCTCCACGCTCGCCTTTATTGTACTCGCTAACATCTACAAAACCACCAGTAAGAAAATCAGGCAGCAGACGGAAACGTTTCCCTTCAAGATGATTGATACTTGCTTCACACAATTCAATAAAATTGTGAGGAAGGATTTTAGTTGAAAGACCCACCGCAATTCCATCAGCCCCCTGAGATAGGAGCAAAGGGAATTTCATTGGTAGATTGATTGGCTCCTTTTTTCTACCGTCATAAGAAAGCTGCCATTCAGTTGTTTGATTGTTGAAGGCTACTTCTTTTGCAAACTTAGAAAGGCGAACCTCAATATATCGCGGAGCAGCAGCAGAGTCGCCTGTACGAACATCGCCCCAGTTTCCCTGCGTATCAAACAATAATTCCTTCTGACCCATGTTCACCAGGGCATCACCGATACTGGCATCACCATGCGGGTGATACTGCATGCTCTGGCCAATCACGTTCGCTACTTTATTGAAGCGGCCATCATCCATTTCGTTCAGCGCGTGAAGAATTCTGCGTTGCACAGGCTTTAAGCCATCTTCAATGGCCGGCACAGCGCGCTCAAGAATTACATAGGATGCATAATCCAGAAACCAATTCTTGAACATACCATCTACATGCAGCGCATCATCTGCCTGGTGTCCGTTTAAATTATTTTTTTCTTCTTCAGCCATTCTTTAAATCTTTTATGCTGCTTCAACAGCTTCCTCTAATTCAGCTTCCAGTTCTCTAACATCATCTTTTTCTATTCGCAAATTACCAATGATGAAATCCTGCCGCTCCTGCGTATTTTTACCCATGTAGTATTCGAGCAGTCCGCTCATTTCTTTATCATCGGCAATAATTACAGGGCTTAACTTGATATTCTCATTAATAAATTCACCGAATTCATCGGGTGAAATTTCTCCCAAACCTTTAAAGCGTGTTATTTCTGCTTTAGCACCTATAACTTTTACCGCATCCTGCTTTTCTGCTTCACTGTAACAGTAAATGGTTTTCTGTTTGTTGCGCACCCGGAAGAGAGGTGTCTCCAGAATCTTCACGTGGTTATTGCGAATTAAATCAGGAAAGAACTGCATGAAGAAGGTGAGGAGCAGAAGGCGAATGTGCATGCCATCTACATCGGCATCTGTGGCTACCACAATGTTATTGTAACGCAAGTCATCCATCGTGTCTTCGATGTTGAGTGCATGTTGCAGCAGGTTAAATTCTTCGTTTTCGTAAACAACTTTTTTGGTTAAACCATAACAGTTCAACGGCTTACCTCTTAAAGAGAACACTGCCTGCAAATTCGGATTCCTGCTTTTGGTAATTGAACCGCTGGCAGAATCCCCCTCGGTAATAAAGAGTGTAGTTTCTAAACGGGTTTCGGCTTTCAAATCATTAAAATGCGTTTTGCAATCGCGCAGTTTCTTGTTATGAATGTTCGCCTTTTTGGCGCGTTCGTTGGCCAGCTTCTTAATACCTGCAATCTCTTTACGCTCGCGTTCGCTCTGCAAAATCCTTTTCAGCAACGCATCGGCAGTTTCGGGATTCTTATGTAAATAATTATCGAGATGTACTTTTACAAATTCCAGCACAAACTGTTTCATGGTCTTTTCTTCGCCATGAAGTTTATCGGTTCCCAGCTTTGTTTTAGTCTGCGATTCAAAAACAGGCTCCTGAATTCTTACACTTATCGCTCCGCAAATAGCTTCGCGTATATCCACCGTATCAAAGTCTTTCTTGTAGAAATCGCGAACGGTTTTTACCACTGCTTCTTTAAAAGCAATCAAGTGAGTTCCGCCCTGGATGGTGTATTGCCCGTTGACAAACGAGTAATATTCTTCGCCATACTGATTGCTGTGGCTCATGGCAATTTCGATATCATCGCCTTGCAAGTGAATGATAGGATAGCGCAGATTATCTACATCTTTTTTTCGCGAAAGCAAATCGTATAACCCTTTCTGCGAAACATACCGATTGCCGTTATAGATAAAAGCCAGTCCCGTGTTCAGATAAGTGTAGTTCTGAATCATCTGCTCCACATACTCATGCAGGTAGTGAAAGTTTTTGAAGATTTTATTGTCGGGAACAAATTCGATGTAGGTGCCGTTTGCTTCCTCTGTCTTCTCCAGCTTATGATCTTTGGCAAGTTTCCCCGCCTCAAACTCAGCACATTTCTTTTGCCCTTCGCGAACCGCATAGGCCTTGAAATAAGTAGAAAGCGCATTTACCGCTTTGGTTCCCACACCATTCAATCCGACCGATTTCTTAAATGCTTTTGAATCGAACTTAGCACCTGTATTCACCTGGCTTACACAATCAACCAATTTACCCAACGGAATACCGCGACCGTAATCGCGCACAGTAACTTTATCTTTTGTAACAGCTATTTCCACTTTCTTGCCATAGCCCATCTGGTATTCGTCAATGCAATTATCAACGGCCTCTTTCAATAAAATATAAATACCATCATCCATCGAGCTGCCGTCACCGGTTTTGCCGATATACATTCCCGGACGCATACGGATATGCTCGAGCCAGTCGAGGGTTCTTACTTCGTCTTCGGTATAGCGCGATTCTTCCTGTTGTTTTGCCATGGGGTCAAATATGAGTTTGGTAAGCGCAATGTATCTACGCTTTTAAAATGCTGCGTGAAAATACAGCGGGGGCGAATGTAAAAATGAAAGAGAAATCAACAAGAACGGTGTGTTAATAAGAAAATGAGGACAGTGTTCTGATTTCTTTAGGAGCACCCATTTGCCAAAACTTAAAAATAGTTATTACGGCTAGGTTAAAGACAATCTTACCCGGTTTCCGGATTGTTTTGCCTTTGAATCAAAACGTATAAGTTATGAAAAAGATAATTTCAGTAATAGCAGTTGCCCTTATTGCAACAACCATGTTCGCAAATGAAGCTACCCATTCAACAGCCGATAGCTGCGGCAATCTTGTGCAGTGGAAAATTCCTCCAGTAAAAGGTAAATGTCCTGAAATTACCAATGCTGTTATGAAGGACGGCAATTTAATTTGCGTTGTAAAATGCTCTTACCTTGAGCAGCAATTGGAAAGAAAAGACAAAGCAAACCGCAGAAAGACTGACAAGGCAGACTAAGGGCTTAGCTTCAGTCTGATGTTTCTATCTCCCTTCCTTACATACAGGTTCAAACATTGTTAGGTATTTTTTTTGTCCAAGTACAAAGCTATTCTGAGGAACCACAGCGACTCCTTGTACCGACACAGTGTTTCTTTGTGCAACCACAACGTCTTTTTGTGGTTGCACAGAATCTCATTGTGGCACCACAAGACCTCTCTGTGGTTGCACAAAACACTCTTGTGGCACCACAAAGCCGATTTGTGGTAGCTCAAAATTGCCAGGTAAGGGCCAAAAACTTCGGTTTTGTTGAAAAAGTGAGAGATATTTTGAGGGTTTTGGAGAGGAAGCCTCTTCCGTTCATTGTTGTAAGCCTCGCTTTGGGTAAGGTTACAAGACTTTCAGTGAAGATTGTTTAAGGATTATTTCAAAACGTCCTCCACCCACTATTCTTCACCTTCTCATTTAGCTTAATGCCAACAGTTACATAAAAAGTAAGCGGCTCGCTGGGTACGATACCGGGGCCGGGATAGCTCACAGCCCTTCGTGTAAAGTATTTGTTATTGGTAAAATTGTTGATGCCCGCGCTCAGCTGCACGCAGCGGATAGCATACCTGGCACTCCAATCGAGAATATAGTAGGAGGGGATAGCGCCATTCACAGCTGTGGGGGTAAACTCCGCATTGGTGGCATCGGTAAATTGTTTGGCGGTAAACGCACCTTGGATGGTAGTAGAAAACTTTTTGTAGCGATAAGTAATACCTGAACGCAAAGTAAGTTGCGGAGCAAACTCAAGCGTGTTGCCCACCACATTGCGATAAGGCGATTTTACATACACCGCGTTGGTGTATCCTCCGCTTACAAACAACGAAAAATTTCCCGCGCGCTCCGCCAGTTTTGCCACCCGCAGAAAATCCACTTCGGCATAGAACTCGGCCCCCAGCCCTCGCGAGGTGCCCACGTTGGTGGTGTAGCGATAAATGTTGTAAGCACTGTCCACCATTTGTATCTGCCCGATGCGATTGTTGTATTGCAACCAGTAGCCGCTCACATCAAAGCTTAACCAGTTGCCAATTTCTCCGCGGTAACCCAGGTCCATATTAAAGCCGCGCTCATCTTTCAAATCGGTATTGATGATTTGGCTAGTGCGGATAACGCGCATATCGGTAAACGTAATGCCGCGATAGTTTTGCGAGAAGTTGGCGTAAAGCTCGGTTTCTTTCCATACACTATAACTTACTCCCAACCCAAGCAACACAAAGTTACGGCCGAAGCTGCGCTGCTCATTGATACTTGCACTGTCAATCAGTTCATTGAATACCTGCCGATAGAAGCCATCGGCTTTTGTTCGAATATGTTCGTAGCGAATGCCGGGAGTAATTTTTATGCGGTTAGAAATATTAAAAACATTTTCGGCAAACAGCGCGATGTTCATGCCGGGGAAACGGTAATCGCTGCTTTTTAAACTGTCCGCTGCGAAGGTGAAATCGGCATCGCTGCCGTTATCGGCAAAGCCCTGCTGCTTTTGTGTTTCGCCTCCGTAGAAACGCGCACCCACCAATAGCGAGCTCATGCTTTTGCCGAGGTTGTATTTCCAAAGATAACGCGCTTCGATACCCATGTTTTTATAGTTGTCTGAAATCAAATCGCGATTTCTTCCGTCATCGGCCCGGTTAGCGGGGCCGAGATAACCCACCGCATCGCGCGAGCCGAGAAAACCCCACACGCGAACATTCACCTGATGCTGAATGCTGTGTTTGTAGTTAAGTGTAAACGCAAGAATGTTCCAGTTGGTAGCAAACCAGTTTCTGTTTCGCAACGAAGTCTTCGGATTATTGTTGAACTGCGCATCGGTTAGTCCGCCACTTTGCTGTGCCGTGTATTTGCTGAAAGTATATTCTGCACGAAGCGAAAGCTTCTCGCTGCATTGGTAACCTATACTTGCAAAAGCACTATGCACTTTGTAACCGCCATTGGGCCGCCAGCTTTCACCTTGCTTGTAATTGTAGAAGCCGTAGTAGTTGAAGCACTTCAGCGTTCCGCCAATGCTATTGAAAGTGCTGACGAGTTTGTATGCGCCTGCGGTGGTGAAAGAAGTCCATTCAATTTTTTTATCGGCTGGTGCGCGGTTCAAAACATAATTAACCATGCCGCCAAACTGCGGACCATATTGCAACGAGGCAGCTCCGCGAATAACTTCTATTCTTTCCAGCGCTTCGGAAGGCGGCACATAATAACTCTCGGGATAACCCAAGGCATCGGCACTCATGTCGTAACCGTTTTGCCGCGTGTTGAAGTTGGAGGTGCGGTTAGGGTCGAGGCCGCGTGCAGCAATACCAATCTGCAAACCGGCTGCATCACTCTCCCAAATATTAATGCCGGGAACTTTTGAAAATATTTGTCGCGAACAATTAGTAGCAAGGTTTGCGTTCATACTCTTCATCAGAATCACTTCGTTCTTCTTGCCATCGTAAATGGCAACGCCATCTACACTGCGCAAACGTGTAACCCCAAAGTTTTCGTTCTTGCCTTCGATAGTTACAGTAGAAAGTTCCTTGACAAAAGGCACAAGAAAGATGGAGCCGATTGAGATACTTTTATCAGCAACCACTACTGATACTACTTTTCGCTCATACTCCAGATTTCTGAAAACAAGTTTGTAGGTACCGGGATATAGATTGTTGAAGGAAAAAGCACCTGTGTTGTCGGTGCGGGCTTTTAAGCCTTTGGGTTCTAACTCTACAACAATATTGGAAAGCGGTTGGTTGGTTTGCTCATTAAACAGGCGTCCGCTTATTGAAAAATATTTTGCTTCTGCCGATAGAAAGCTAAAAAGCAATAAGAGACAACAATAGACATGTTTCATCGCGCGTCCGCAAGAATCCACTTTTTAGGTGAGAAATCATCATTCACTTCAGCAAGATTTATCTTTGGGTCAATGAACAGACGGCTGCCTCTGCCGTTTACACATACGTAAGCCTCAGCATATACTTCGTTGGTGTGGTAAACTTCTTTCAGGTGATGAGCAAACTGTAGAATCATATCGGGCTGTGTGCTCATTTGCTTCTCCTGCTGAATGGTGAGGAAATCACTGTTGTTGATTTCAACCAGTTTGCCGTCAACATTCTTTACCTGAAAGAAAACTGTTCCTGCTTTTTCCATCAGCATCACCCGCCAGCTGAAACGATATCCTTGCTCCGTGTAAAAGAGATTGTCAGGATAAAATGTGTAGCGGAGAGGGAGTGCCACTTGAATGAGGAAGTGAACTGTCAGAATTCCAACCATAGCATATTGGAACGATGGAATTGACGTTGTTTGCGAATTGTGGATTGAAGATTGCGGATTAAGTTGCAAAAGTTTTTCATGAAATTTAGAAGGCAAAAAAACCATTGCACAAACAATCATAATATAGGGAAACATACCAATACCGGGAAACAGAATAGCTGTAAGTACATGAAAGATGATGACAAATGCATAAGCATACCAAACTGTTCTGCGATTGAAAAGAAAGATAGCAATACTGACATCGAATAACATTCCGCACCAGCTGAAAAGATAAGGTGCCCAACTTTCTGTAAGGAGACTTCCAATCAATGGCAAATCTGATTTGGAGACAAGCCATATTTTTAACGGCATGGCATTCAGCAGCCAGTCCGGATTTATTTTAGCAATGCCTGCAAAGAAGTAGACAGTTGCCATTTGCAATTGCAGCGTGAAGATGGTCCAGCGCGGAACTTCATCAGAAGGTTTTGTAATTCCGAGTAAGATATCGAGAGAGAATTTCTTATTGGCAGGAAGTAATGCCATCAAAAAATTCATGATGCTGATAAAGTAGTAATGATTGAGATAATTGGTTTTGTCAATCAACTCGACATACGTAAAAAGTAAAAAGAAAGTGATGATGCTGGCACGATAGAATAAACCCAGTGCAACAAAGAGAGTCGCAACTGCTAAAGCAACAAACACCGCATACATTCCGGTTTCATTCAACGGCTTAATCCATTCAAAGCCATAGAAGGGGAAGAATATTTTCGGCTGCACATATAACATCTCAATCCAACCGTTCGCCATGAAACGTGTCATGGAAAGGAACATCATTACACCAAAAGCAATACGAAAAACTACAAGAGGAGCTACAGATGTTTTTGAAAACAGAAAGGATTTGATTCTTTCAATCGCCATCGTTATCGCTGTAATTGATGATTATCCCGAGTTGAGAACTCATATCCACCTTTACAAGAACCGTCAACTTTCTCAATTCAATAAAAAGAGATTCCATTTCGGTTTTGTTAGTGGTTACAGCGGTAGAAAAGTCAACGGGCATAGCCTGCGCTTTCTGAATAGCAATATTAAATTGATGAGTAATTGTATCAGAGAGTAAACCATCTTTATACGCAGCGTTGAGATATTCCAAATAATCGTCAAACCCTGTTCCGCTGCCACCTGTATAAAGCACCTTACAATTTCGAAGGTTCTCAATCAATAACTCTTTTGAGTAAGTGCTGTAATATGCTTCTACAGATTTAGAAACTGTAGTGCCGGAATTAATCAGTCCTATGTATCCCAAAGGGACACCAACTCTTTCTCTGCGACATCTTTCCAGTTGAAAAGATAAATCATTTACCAGCATACCAACAGAACTCCCTATGTCAGTTCCTGATGCACTTATGAACTGGGCCTGATAACTATTCCAAGCAGTACTTGCATTGGATGCAACAGTTTCAATTTCATTAATAATATCGTTTAGAAACTGCTTACGATTGGCAGCGTTTGCATCAACAGTAAACAACGCTATCACCTCACTTTCATCTTGGCTAAAAAGCAGATAATCTATTGCCGGGAAACCCTTTGCACGGATGTTGTTTGCAGCATCCAAATTGTAAGTACCTGTAGAAATGTTTGTGCCGACTTGACCCGTATCAGTAGGGAAAACGTTCAGGTTTTTAATTCCTTCAGACGGCATAAAGCTGTAAGTCTCCACCTGCATATAAACAAGGTATGCCGCATTGAAAGCATACTTCAGCGAATCAAGAGTAACAGAAGAAGGATTGCTAATAAAAGCATCCTTCTTCTGTTTTAAGCTAGTTGTAGCGGCACTGAAATTCGCATGGGCAGGGAGGATAATGTTGTTGCTAACATTGGTAAGCAGGTCTGGTCTGTTGAACTCATCTGCCT
>JAZKEP010000115.1:17178-18008 GCA_040387015.1 Bacteroidota bacterium | reverse complement strand
CCAAAATCATTTCGCACATGTGTTAGTTTCTTCTTAATAAACTCAATATAGTTTGCTATAAAGTCAAGATATACTAAAAAAAAACCAAAGTGGGTTGCTAAAAACTCAAAGTAATAGATTTTGATGAAGGTAGGGAGGGAATGCAGATCTATATCTCCCAAATCCAGGTTTGAAGGACATAGTTTGAAAAAATAGAGGTTTATAGAGGCAGCTACTTAATCTTTAGGTAGGCCTGGTGGATGTTTCCTTTTTTCTTGTAGGGAGTTCGGCAATTTCCAAGCATCTGCTGTCTCAATTTTTCCAGTCTTCGAAAGGTAGACTAGCCTGCCTGACGATAGCCAAGGGAAGTTTTGTTAGATAAAGGATATTTGACCTTTTGGAAGTTTGGACACTCTGAACAACAACTACAATAATAAACACTCAGTTAATTTATTTGCCTCCATGACGTTCCATCCGAAATTATCTGGAGGGCCACTCCAGCTGCAAGAGTGCTAATAGTGGATACGCTACCTGTTCTAACCGTAGATATGTTGACTGTAACCGTAGAGTGATTTACGATGGAATATACTCTGCCGGTAATGCCGATTGCAGAGGGAATATTAATAGTTTGTGAAAGAGAACTGCCCGTAAATATGAGGCAGTAATCGGTGGCTGCGAGTGTGGCGGTTGCAGTTGTAGAGCGCACCGGCAGCGCGAATGAACCAGCGTTATGCAGGCGTGATGTTGGACTACTAGTTCCAACACCAACGTAGCTATCAATATTGCGGGCATATAACATGGAAGTCCCAGCTGAATTATCAATAGTAACATTACTGCCGGCAGTATTTCCT
>JAZKEP010000115.1:13040-17078 GCA_040387015.1 Bacteroidota bacterium | reverse complement strand
ATATACATATCAAGTCCATTCAGTTTTATAAGAGGCACTGAAGTTAATGGGTTAAAGGTGCTGGTAGCCATATATGCATTGGTGTTAGGAACCACTACGTTACCCACTACATGCAGCCTTTGTAAAGGCGAAGTGATGCCGATACCCACATAGCTATCTATATTGCGGGCATACACCATGGAAGTCCCAGCTGAATTATCAATAGTAACATTACTGCCGGCAGTATTTCCTGACACAATATGTGTTATTTGATAATTGCTGTTATTGTTTTCTCCAATATACATATCAAGTCCATTCAGTTTTATAAGAGGCACTGAAGTTAATGGGTTAAGGGTGCTGGTAGCCATATATGCATTGCTGTTAGGAACCACTACGTTACCCAATACGTGCAGCCTTTGTAATGGCCCGGTCACTCCGATACCTAAGTAGCCCGTAGAATTTACTATCCTCATTTTTTCAATGTTCTGGGTTCTGAAAGTGAGGCTGGCGGTGTCGGTTGTTCCTACAAAGTTAATGGATGAGTTGGTGCCGGCATTACCGGTTAAGCCCCAGCCTGAACCACCAAGGGCTGAAAGATTTTCCCAGCGTGCGGTTCCGTTGGCATCGCTTGCCATTACTTTGTTTGCTGCCTGGTTGCCATCTACCATGCGTATGCTGCCCACCACATGCAGGCGGTCGAGCGGTGCGGTTACACCGATACCTACATTCACTAAATCGGCCCCCGTGCCTCCAAGCACCATGGCATTATCAGCATTTACTTTGGCGTTATACCCAATAGCTGTTGCATTGGTTCGTTGTGTTGAATTCGGATAACCGGTATTATATCCTACAAAAGTATTGTTGCCTCCGGTTAAGTTAGCATTGGCAGGCACGGTGGTATACCCTGCCAGATAACCAACAGCAGTGTTATAGCTTCCTGCATTGTTAGAGTAAAGCGCCTGTGCCCCGAAAGCACTATTGTAACCTCCTGTTTGATTTGACACGAGCGCTGATGAGCCGGTAGCGGTATTGAAATGGCCTGTAGTATTTGAATTGATAGCAAACATTCCTACAGCCGTGTTGTCGCCCCCGCTTGAGTTTGTTATCATAGCGGCCTTGCCAATTGCAGTATTGTTTACTCCTATATTATCGGCAGGGGTCATAGAACCACGCAGCGAATTATAACCTAACGATGTATTGGTATTATCCCAGGATGCTGTTTGATTATTTACATAAAACTGTGAGTAGTATCCGACTGCCACACCATTTATACCTCCTGAATTAAAATAAAGTGCTTGGTAACCCAAGGCAGTATTATAGCTGCCTGTTATAGTTCCATATCCGGCATAATATCCAACACCTGTGTTTCCTGAACCTGTGATTTTATAAAATGAAGAATGTCCGACAGCAGTATTTTCGTGCGCGGAAGAATTAGAATAAAGAGAGTTATAACCAATAGCGGTGTTATATCTTCCGGTGCTATTGGTGAACATGGAATAATCTCCTACCGCTACATTTTGACGGCCGTTAGTAGTGCTGGTAGGCTGATTAGAATAAAGCGATTGAAATCCTACCGCTACATTGTTGGTGCTGTAAAGCGTAGTTCCATTTGCAAAGGACTGGGTGAATAATGCCTGGGAGCCGACCGCTGTATTTTGCTGACTGTAGGTGTTATTCTGTAAAGCATAAGCGCCAAAGGCGGTATTATCAGAGGCAGTTACAGTCGCTGATGCTGCATTATATCCGGTGGCGGTATTTCTTGCGCCTGTTGTATTTGCTTTAAGCGTTTGATAACCAAAACCTGTATTGAATGGCGAGGCATAATCAATGTAACCTGCTTTCTGATCATTCACTTTAATCATAAACGGTTGCGCATCGGTAGTGCCAAGGAAATTTGTGCCGACTAGGGTATTTGCATTTCCTTTTAGTTTCCAGAACGTACCTGCAGCACCGCCCGGGTTCTGTGTTTCTGCCTGGCTAAACGCACGGTTTAAACCTGCTGTAAAAAGAAGAAGGAGCAATGCTGCTTTGGTAAGGTAGAAAGATTTCACGGTGTTTCGAAATATTCAACTGTCGACTGAAACTACTAAAGCGAAAATAAGAATATGGACCCAATAACTAAAGTTCTACTTCACCTTCACATACACATGCCTGATGTTTCCTTTTCCTGTTGGACGTTCGTCAATTTCAAAACGGCCGCTGCTTTTAATAAGGGGTAGCATCTTTTCAAAACCATAGTTGCGAGGGTCAAAATCGGGCTTGCGCTTTAATATAAAATTGCCGAGGTCACCCAGAAAAGCCCAGCCATCTTCATCGGCAATATCAATAATACAGTCGCTTAGCAGTTTTACCAAGCCGTTATCATTCTTTGCAGCAGGCTGCGAAGGTTTAGCAGGGTTGCTCTTACCCGTTTTATTCCGTTGCTGAACAAACACAGGTGCAGGAGTTGCTTTCAGAATTTCGATATAAATAAACTTGTCGCAGGCGGTAATGAAAGGACGAAGGGTTTTCTTTTCGCCAATGCCTATTACCGTCATGCCCGCTTCACGAAGACGGGTGGCAAGGCGGGTAAAGTCGCTATCGCTTGATACGATACAAAAGCCGTCTACCTTACCGGAGTAGAGAATATCCATGGCATCAATAATCATGGCGCTGTCGGTAGCGTTTTTGCCGGTGCTGTAACTATACTGCTGAATAGGAGTGATGGCATTTTCAAGCAGCACCGCTTTCCAGCCCGAAACGGTAGGCTTAGTCCAATCGGCATAAATGCGCTTGAAAGTAGGCGTGCCATATTTGGCAATTTCCTCAAACATTTCCTTTACGTTGCTGTAGGGAACATTGTCGGCATCAATCAATACAGCCAGCCGGAGATCTTTGATATTATTCATAAAGGTGAGTTATTGGAGGTAAAGGTAATAAGGTGAGGGAAGTGGTCGGAAATAATATGGGTGAGAAACGGGAAACCGCATTGTCATCATGAACGCAGGCTTTGCGGAGTGAAGGATCTTGTATTTTGCTTAGAACAGAATACAAGATGCTTCCTACGTCAGCATGACAGTCTCCCTATGTAAAGAGGTAATCGTCACACCACTAACTTCTTATACTTGAATTTCTTCGGAGTATCATCGGTAATTCCCATGCGGTGTTTACGGTTTTCTTCGTAATCGCTGAAACCACCTTCAAACCAATATACCTGTCCTTCGCCTTCAAAAGCGAGGATGTGTGTGCATATTCTATCAAGGAACCAGCGGTCGTGCGAAATGATAACAGCACAGCCCGCATAGTTTTCCAGGGCTTCTTCCAGCGCGCGAATAGTATTTACATCTAAATCGTTAGTCGGCTCATCGAGCAAGAGCACGTTGGCTTCATCGCGAAGAGTAAGCGCTAAATGCAGACGGTTTTTCTCACCGCCCGAAAGCACCTTTATTTTCTTCTGCTGGTCGGCACCGTTAAAGTTGAAGCGCGAAACATAGCCGCGTGAGTTCATTTTCAAACTACCGAGTTCAATCCATTCGCCTCCTTTGCTGATTACTTCCCACACTGTTTTTTCAGGGTCGATATTGGAGTGTGCTTGATCTACATAGGAGATCTTGGCTGTTTCTCCTACTTCAAAAGTTCCTGAAGTTGGTTTCTCTTCGCCCATAATCATTCGGAACAAAGTTGTTTTACCTGCTCCGTTGGGTCCTATGATTCCGACAATACCCCCCTGCGGAAGTGAAAAATTTAAGTTCTCATATAACAATCTGTCGCCAAAGGCTTTTGATACATCTTTAGCAACAATCACCTTAGCTCCGAGGCGCGGACCCGGTGGTATGTAAATTTCGAGTTTGTCTTCGCTTTGCTTATTTTCTTCCGAAGCCATCTTCTCGTAGTTCTGAATACGCGCTTTGCTTTTTGCCTGACGCGCCTTTTGCCCCATGCGCACCCACGCTAACTCGCGCTCGAGCATTTTCTGACGCTTGCTTTCGGTTTTTTCTTCCTGCGCCATGCGTAGCTGCTTCTGCTCTAACCACGAAGAGTAATTTCCTTTCCATGGAATTCCTTTTCCTGCTTCCAGTT
>JAZKEP010000115.1:4393-13030 GCA_040387015.1 Bacteroidota bacterium | reverse complement strand
AGTTCAAGAATCCATCCGGCAACGTTGTCAAGGAAGTATCTATCGTGCGTAATACAGATAACTGTTCCTTTATACTGGGCCAGGTGATGCTCGAGCCATAATACTGATTCGGCATCTAAGTGGTTGGTAGGCTCATCGAGCAAAAGCACATCCGGTTCCTGCAACAGGAGGCGGCAAAGCGCCACTCTTCTTTTCTCTCCTCCCGAAAGATTCTTTATTAAAGCATCGGGCTCGGGGCACTGCAGCGCATCCATAGCGCGGTTCAGCACCTGGTCAATCTCCCAGGCATTGGCAGCATCTATTTTATCCTGAAGAACACCCTGACGCTCGAGAAGTTTCTCCATCCGGTCGCCATCTAAATTAGGGTCGTTAAATGCTTCGCTGATAGTATTGAACTCATCGAGCAATGCAAAGATTTCTTTTTTGCCTTCGCGGATAATTTCAATTACTGTTTTGGATTCATCGAGCTTGGGTTCCTGCTCGAGCAAGCCGGTTGAATAGTCTTTACTCTTTTCAATCTTTCCCAAGTAGTTTTCATCTACACCTGCAATTATTTTAAGCAAGGTTGATTTACCCGAACCGTTGGCTCCTATGATGCCAATTTTAGCGCCATAGAAAAAGCTGAGGTAAATATCTTTTAGAATGATTTTGCTGGGCGGAATGGTTTTACCCACGCCCTGCATTGAAAATATCACGGTGTTATCTGCCATATTGTTTTTGATTGGGCTGCGAATATAAAAGTTTCGCGTTGTTTCCGTCAGAGGTCCCGCCAAAGTTCGGAGACCTTGTCGGGACTTAGAAAATAGTATGGTAAAAATGATTTGCCCTGCTATACAACTGAGTAGCCGTGTCATCCAAATGAGTAGCCCTGCTATACAAATGACTAGCCCTTTTCCAAAAATGATTGGAATTATTGCGTTTTTTGTCAGAAAATGGGCAGTTATGGGCTGAAATGCCAATAAAATAATGGGAAACGCCTCACTTAGTGGCGATGCGGTTTGTTCTTTAGGTCCCAAAAGAAAAGGGACTTAGCAGGTTCACTTAAACCAAAAGTTATTTATTTCCGCCCCCCCATTTCTTTTTACCACCGCTGTGCGATTTGCCCCAAGCAGGTTTATGATGCGGGCCTGAGGAAGGTTTAGCGTGCGAACTTTTAGAATGAGAGTTATTGCGATGCTGCGAGGTGTTTGCCTTTTTGGTTATGGGCATGTCCATTTCGGATTTGCTCATCGGGTAGGGGTGCTCTGCAATTATTGGAATTTGCTTACCTATTAGTTTGAGAATGTCTTTCAGCTCGCCTTTTTCTTCTGCATCGCAAAAGGAAATGGCAATACCATTGGCGCCTGCGCGGCCTGTTCTGCCGATACGGTGAACATATGTTTCGGGAACGTTGGGTAGTTCAAAATTGATGACATGCGATAAATCGTCAATATCAATTCCACGGGCAGCAATATCTGTTGCTATGAGCACGCGTGTGTTTCCTGCTTTAAAATCTTTGAGGGCATTTTGCCTGGCATTCTGCGATTTGTTGCCATGAATTGCGAGCGCTTTAAATCCTACTTTCACGAGTTCCTTCACAATTTTGTCGGCTCCGTGTTTGGTGCGGGTGAACACTAAAGCGCGGTCCATGCTTTTATCTTTCAGTAAATGAATAAGCAGGTTCTTTTTATCGCCTTTGGAAACATAATACAAGGATTGCTTTATAGCATCTACCGTACTAGACGGAGGCGTAACCGATACTTCCACGGGCTCAAACAAGATGGTATTAGCAAGCTTCAGAATTTCAGGTGCCATGGTGGCAGAGAAGAAAAGCGTTTGGCGCTTGTGCGGCAGTTTGGCTATTACTTTTTTTACATCGTTGATAAAACCCATATCCAGCATACGATCGGCTTCATCCAACACAAATATTTTAATGTGCTGGAGATGAACAAAACGCTGGTTAATTAAATCCAATAACCTACCGGGAGTAGCAATAAGGATATCAATGCCTTTTTTCAGGGCTTCGGTTTGTGAAAACTGGGATACCCCGCCAAATACCACGGTATGTTTAAGCCCCGTATGTTTTCCGTAAGCATGAAAGCTCTCTCCAATTTGAATGGCGAGTTCGCGCGTAGGCGTGAGAATAAGCGACTTGATAACTTTAGGACCTTTCTCATGATGAGCATCTGCATGCAGCAATTGAAGTATAGGAATTGCGAAGGCAGCAGTTTTACCGGTGCCTGTTTGAGCGCAGCCAAGTAAGTCGCGGTGTTTAAGAATGACCGGAATTGATTGTTCCTGAATTGGTGTTGGTTTAGTATATCCTTCTGCTTTAAGTGCCTGAGCGATTGGCTCAATAAGATGTAGTTTGCTGAATCCCATTTTTTGATTTAAGGGCGCGAAGATAGCTTTATAAGTGAGAAGGTATTTTCTACAACATGAGGTAGGCCTTCAATTCATCAAAGTCTGCATTTATTGCAATGCTCTTTTTTTCGAGTTGAAGCAGATGTTTCATCGAATCAGGAATTTCAAGAGGTTTGCCGATTACTTCTTCTACCACATCACTGAATTTAACGGGGTGTGCTGTTTCGACAAAGAAACCCTTTTGTGCAGGATTTTGTTGTAAGTATTTTTCTAGCGAAGCAAAACCAACCGCTCCATGCGGGTCGGTGAGATAGTGGTGTTGTTCGTAAACCCGCGCAATGGTTTTTCTTGTTTCGTCATCGCTTATTTTGTAGCTACTGATAAGGTTTTTAATAGTAGCGTACTTGTGTTTGAACAATTCAAGAATGCGAACAAAGTTGCTTGGGTTGCCTACGTCCATTGCATTAGAGATAGTGGCCACGGCAGTCTGCGAATGAAATTCACCGCTGGCTAAATAGCGGGTAAATACATCGTTGCTATTGCAGGCGGCAATGAAGTGCGCAGCAGGCATTCCCGAAATATGCGCAAGCAAGCCGGCACAGATGTTACCGAAGTTGCCGCTGCTAACGCAAATTACGGGTGGCATTTCGTGATTCCACTGCGCTAAAGCAAAGAAATAATAGAACTGCTGCGGCAGCCAGCGCGCTACATTAATAGAGTTGGCGGAAGTGAGAAATAGTTTTTTGTTCAGTTCTTCATCAGTAAAAGCACGCTTTACCATTTGCTGGCAATCATCAAACGTTCCCTGAATTTCGAGGGCGGTAATGTTTTGTCCGAGTGTGGTTAACTGCAGCTCCTGAATCTTACTCACTTTACCCGAAGGATAAAGGATTACCACTTTCACGCCTTCTACACCAAGGAAACCGTTGGCAACAGCGCTACCTGTATCGCCCGAGGTTGCTACCAGTACCGTTATCTCTTTGTTATTGTCCTTAGAAAAATACCCCAGACAGCGGCTCATGAAGCGTGCCCCCACATCTTTAAAGGCAAGGGTTGGTCCGTGAAATAATTCGAGGGAGGAAATAGTATCGGTTACGGGAACGAGCGGAAAATCAAAATTGACGGTGTGTTCGCAGATTTCAACCAAGTCCTTATCAGGAATAACCCCACCCACATAAGGATGAATAACCTCAAAAGCAATTTCGGCTTTTGATTTGTTTTTCAGGTTATCAATAAGATTCTTTGAAACTGCAGGTATGATTTCGGGAAAGTATAATCCCTTATCAGGTGCTTGCCCCTGAACCGTGGCTTCGCGGAAAGTTACTTTTGGTGATTGCTGATTGGTGCTGTAATACAACATGCTTTGTTTCTACTTTACAATTTCTACTCCCTGATGGTTGAGAGTGGTAACATGAATATGAAAATCAATTCCTATTTTCTGATAAATGGTGCGCATGACTGCTTCCACTGCATGTGCTGTTTCTTCTTTCTTACTAAGCATAAATACAGAAGGCCCCGAACCGGAAATGCCTCCGCCTAAGGCCCCAGCCTGCTTGCTTTGCTTTTTTATTTCATCAAACCCCGGAATAAGAATACTACGCACGGGCTCAATAATCACATCTTCTAACGAACGACTTATTAAATCGTAATCATGTTTCATGAAACCTGTAACCAATCCCGCAATGTTTGCCCATTGTGTGATGGCATCTTTCAACAGAATTTGTTTCTTTAAAATCTGACGGGCATCGGAAGTCTTCACTTCAATTTGCGGATGGATGACCGTTACAAAGAGGGGAGGAGAATCCAAAGGGATAATATCTAAAGGATGATGGCTGCGAATAAGTGTAACACCTCCGTAAATACAAGGAGCAATATTGTCGGCATGTTTAGCGCCCGAAGCAACAAACTCGCCACACATGGCAAACTCAATCAGTTTTTCTTTTGAAAAACGGTTGCCCAACAAATGGTTAGCACCTACCACCACGCCTGCCGCACTTGCAGCACTGGAGCCAATGCCGCTACCGGGCATGATGTATTTGGTACTTTCGATTTCAAACCCGATTTCTTCTTTCACTTCATCGAGCAAAGCAAGCATGGCTGCGCCTGAGACATTTTTCTCAGGATCTGTTGGCAAATTGTAGTTGTCTTTGTTGATGATAGTAACTCCGCGCTTATCTGTTTTGCGAATTACAAAAGTATCGAGCGGATCGTTGAGCGCTAAGCCGAGTATATCGAAGCCGCAAACAATATTTGCTACGGTGGCTGGTGAGCGGACTGTTACTTCATTCATTTCTTACTTCTCGTTTTAAACTCTTGCTGCACGAATAATATCAGCAAATACTCCTGAAGCTGTAACTTCTGCCCCTGCCCCTGCACCTTTAACTACTAAAGGCTGCTGCGAATAACGCTTGGTATAAAATAATACTACGTTGTCTTTCCCATACAGATGATAGAGGTCGTGGTCTTTGCCAATGTGTTGCAACCCAACCGATGCTTTACCATTCTCCAATTGCGCTACAAACTTCAGTTTGCAATCCTGTGCTTTTGCTTCTTCATACAACTTCCTGAAATGTGCTTCCTGTTTCTCCATTTCTTTATAAAAAGCGGCAACATCTCCTTTCATACATGCTTCCGGCAGAAACATGTTGTTTGTGATTTCTTCCATCTCCATTTTGTAACCTGCTTCGCGGGCAAGAATAAGAATCTTACGCATCACATCGGTTCCGCCTAAATCAAGGCGCGGATCGGGTTCCGTGTAACCTTCATCCTGCGCCTGTTTAACCACTGATGAAAAAGATTTTGTGCCATCGTAATTATTGAAAACAAAGTTGAGCGTTCCTGATAGCACCGCCTGAATTTTTACAACTTCATCACCACTGCTAATAAGGTCATTCAGCGTTCCTATAACTGGTAAGCCAGCACCTACGTTTGTTTCGAAGTGGAACGTTGTATTGTATTCTCTTGCAAGGTTTTTTAAATGCTCATAGTTGGTGTAAGGAGAGGAGCAGGCTATTTTATTACAGGCCACCACTGAAACACTCTTTTGCAACAATGAATCATAAATCTTCGACACTTCTTCACTAGCGGTATTATCTACAAAAACAGAGTTGCGCAGATTCTTCTCCTGGATAACCTTTACTAATTGATGCAGCGTCATCGGTGCGGCATTCTTTAATTCATCCTCCCATTTGTTTAAATCAATTCCCTCTTCATTTAGCGCCACCCGTTTGCTATTGGCAATAGCCACCACGCGAAGATTTAAGCGAAGATGTTTCTGCAGGTAAGCCTGCTGCTGCTTAATTTGATCTACCAGTCGTTTACCTACGTTACCCGCACCTACTAAAAACAGGTTGACCTGCTTGAATACGGTTTCAAAAAAATCTTCATGCAATACGTTGATGGCTTTCTTTACATCCACACTATTGATTACTACCGAGATATTTTTTTCGGATGAGCCTTGCGCAATTGCCCGGATGTTCACCCCGTTTCTACCGAGGGCGCTAAACATTCTACCGCTTATACCGGGGTGGTTCTTCATATTATCACCTACCAACGCCACAATAGAAAGACCATTCTCCATACTCAGCGGCTCCAATCTTTTCACTGCAATTTCATGCGAGAATTCTTCATCTACTGTTTTCTTTGCTTTAACTGCATTGGCTTCATCCACTGCCACACAGATAGAATGCTCGGAAGAACTCTGTGTAATTAAAATCACATTGATCTTTTCTTTTGAAAGGGCATCGAACAAGCGCTTTGAGAAACCGGGTATTCCAATCATACCGCTACCTTCCAGCAACAGCATGGAGATTTTTCCGATACTGGAAATTCCTCTTACCACGTTACCACCCTGGTTTGTTTTATTTTCAATCAGCGTTCCTTCATCCTCAGGCGCAAACGTGTTTTTTACCCAGAGCTGAATCCCCTTACTCATTACAGGCTGAATGGTGGGCGGATAGATAACCTTTGCACCAAAGTGGCAAAGCTCCATCGCTTCCTGATAGGAGATATGCGGAATTACTTTTACGTTTTGAACTAAGCGCGGGTCAGCGGTCATCATACCGCTTACATCGGTCCATATTTCTAAAGCTGCAGCATCTATTGCCGCTGCGTAAATAGATGCCGTGTAATCAGAACCACCTCTTCCGAGGGTGGTGGTAATACCGTTTTCATCGGCAGCAATAAAGCCGGGGAAAATATAAAGGGAAGAAGGTTTTGACTTTACAAATGCCTTGATGGTTTTGTTGGTAGTTTCAAAATCGACTGCAGCAAAGCCAAAATCGGAATCAGTAGTAATTAGTTCCCTGGAATCTTTCCATTCATGCGCCATGTCGAGCGATGCGAGCTTGTGCGAAAGGATAACAGAAGACATTAACTCTCCGAAACTTACAATGCGGTCGAGGGTTCTGGCCGATAACTCCCGCAGAAGAAACACACCTTCGCAGATGGCTTCCAGCTCGTTTATCTGCTTTTTTATCTCACTCAGTATGGCGCTCTGCCTTGCTACAGGAATCAAATCCTTAGCAGTTTGTAAATGCCTCTGTTCTACTGCTGATAATTTCTCTTTATATTTTTCATCGCCTGCTGCTGCCAGCTTTCCCATGTCTATTAGTACATCGGTAGTGCCGCCAAGGGCTGAAACCACTACCATTAATTTATCATTGGCAAGCGCTTGTGAAACAATGGATACTACTTTGCCGATATTTTCAGCATTGGCCACCGATGTGCCCCCGAATTTTAATACACGCATATATTTTTTACCCTATTTTAATACAGAATTTGCCTTTGAAATAAAAGGCTGAAAATGAAATTAAACTAAAAGCTAAAGTAGTGAGATTGCTAACATACCCCCACCGGGGTTGTAGTGATTTGTGTATAGGTTTCTTCCGTTTCAATCAAATCAACAAGAACGGATACTAAAAGGAAAGTAATTGTAACAAGCATACGTGTAATATAACGGCACACATGAAACGAGTCAAGTCAAATTACAAAAAATAATTACATGCTCAGGCTGCGCTGCCTTTTGAAGGTAGGGTAAAATAGAATACTGCGCCCTGCTCCGGTTTACTTTCGGCCCACACGCTGCCGCCATGCTTTGTAATAATGCGCTCTACAATTGAAAGACCTATTCCTGTTCCTTCAAATTCATGCTTATGCAAACGTTCGAATGCTTTAAACAGTTTGCCGGAATTTTCCATATCAAAGCCCGCACCATTATCGCGGATGTAGTAAGCATTTTCACCATTTATCTGCTGCATTCCTATTTCTACCAAAGGACGATCCTTTTTGGAGGAGTATTTTACGGCATTGCCTATAAGGTTATTCCATACCTGCCTGATGAGCCCTGCATCGCAACGCGCACAATCGAGTTCATGCAGTACAATTTCAGTTTTCAGATTCTCGGCAGAAGGTTTTATTTCGGCTACAGCTGCCTGTGCAATGGAATTCATGTCCACATTAGCTTTAGCGGTTGTTACCTTTCCAAGTTTAGCAAAATTGAGCAGGTCGCGAATTAAAGAACTCATTCGTTTAGCACTTGCCTCTATGTTGCGCAGATGCTCCCTGCCATCCTCATCCAGTATTTTACTGTAATCGTTCAGCAATATTCGGGAGAAACCCGCCAGCGAACGAATCGGGTTTTGTAAATCATGCGAAACGGTATAGCTAAAAGCTTCTAACTCCGCATTCAACTGCTTAAGCTCTACCGTGCGCTCTTCTACTTTTCGTTCCAGCGATTCATTCAGCTTTAAAATTTCTGCTTCCGCTTTTTTCCGCTCGGTTATATCCTGCACGGTACCTTTCAATTGTAAAGGTTTACCCGACTCATTCAGTTCTATTTCGCCTACAATAGACACCCACCGTTCTTCGCCATCGTAAGCACGCTTTATTTTACAGTCGAGATAGTGGCCCGAAGGAAGTGTACCTTCCTGAATAAGCGGATATATTTTGTTTATAATTTCTTCGCGCACATCATCGCTAATCAAGCCAACCCATTTATCAAAACTCAGAATGTCGGTGGCATTCAAACCGGTAATAACATCCAGCTCGGCTGAGCAATTCCAGACATTGCTGCTAAAATTGAATGTAAAATCGCCCATGCGCGCTACCTTCTGGGCTGCCAGCAACCGCTGTTCGTTCTCTTTAAGCCGCGCTTCGCTTTGCGCCAGCAATTCATCTGCTTTTTTGCGTTCGGTAATATCCAGGGTAATGCCATCCACCAATATTAATTTTCCTGTATCATCCAAAGTAGGGGAAAGGCGCCTTTAGCGGCAATTCGATTTTCGGCGTATCGCC
>JAZKEP010000115.1:2916-4383 GCA_040387015.1 Bacteroidota bacterium | reverse complement strand
CAGCGCGTTTCTCCGCTTTTATGAATAATGCGATACTCCACCGTAAGCGGAACACCCTTGGCAATTTCGAGCATCACCTGTTTGCCGATATGCCTGTCTTCGGGGAAGATTACCTGATACCACAGAGAAGGTTTTAATAAAAATTCATTTTCGGTATAGCCGTAAATTTTTTCGTTGGCAGGCGAAGCATAGAGCATTTTAAAGTCAACCATATCCACTCCCCAAAATGAATTATCGAGGGTATTGAAAATATGATTCAGCCGGCTATCGAGGGTCTTTAGATTTTCACGGGCCTTGCGCAGGTTGTGAATTTCCTTCAGCATTGGTACGCTTTCTGTCTCCTGTGTTTCGTTCTTCCGCTTGCGTTCTGCCATGACAATTGTATTAACTACGCTCTGAAATTAATCTGTAACACATTTCTGCACCCTCAGAAATAGTATGTGTATGCATTCTGCATTGCAAGATACCAAGGCTTTTGCGCCTAACAAGCAATGGCAAAAGCAATTATGAACAGATAAATAATCGTGTTTTAACATGAGTAGACACTATGTGATTTTGTGCCCTTCGAGTACGCTCAGGGTGACAGTGCCCGCCTTGTGTTAGTTTATGGTAGTGTCTTGACTGCGTAGCAGTTCTTCCTTTATGGAGTTAGTGGGTCTGGGGTGGCAAATTCTACGCATACCCTGCCCTAAAGGGGGCCACGCAAGAACGGCCTGAGTGTCTCTCGTGCCTAGCGGTTCTTCCTTTAGGGAGTTAGTAGGTCTGTGCGGCAAATTCTACGCAGACCCTGCCCTAAAGGGGGCAACGCAAGAACGGCCGAGGTGTCATTTATTCCGTGTTTCCGTTCTTATTTATGGTACATGGTCTGATTTTTCGTAATATATTTTCAATGGAAAAGGTGAAGGATTATAGGGATTGGTCGATGGATGACATTGTTTTCGAGAACCGCAATAAAGCTTACGGCAGTTATCAGAACAAAAAGGCTGTTACCCAACATATAATTATTGGCCTTACGGCTTCGATGCTGAGCTTTGTTATGCTCGTATTAGCGCTAACTATAGATTGGAATTCGCTGGGCCAAACGCCTGAGGAAAAAGAGAAGATTACCCCCGTGAATCTCAGTTCCCGGGTAAAAGTTAATCTTCCTCCTCCTCCTGCGCCACCACCTCCTCCTATTCCGCCCCCACCGGTTCGTCCATCGGTGCGCTTTACAGAAATGGTTGTAAAAAAAACACCCGAAGTTGATGTAGATGAATACCTGGCCTGGGTGGATGAAATATTGGAGCAGGATATCACTACAGTGACAAACGTGGGCGATACCACCGTTAAGTTGGTGGTTCGCGAGACGCCCCCACCAGTGGTAAAGGAGGTGCCGATTGTGGATACACCTGTATATGAATTTGTGGACCAAAGGCCCGAATTTCCCGGTGGAGACAAAGCTTTATACGAGTATTTATCTAATCAGAT
>JAZKEP010000115.1:0-2906 GCA_040387015.1 Bacteroidota bacterium | reverse complement strand
GGAAAGTTTTATTAAGTTCTATCTCAGCTATCCTGAAGCGGAACGCATCAAAGGCATAGAGGGGAAAGTGCTCGTGGTTTTTGTGGTAAAAGAGGATGGTTCGGTGGCTGACGGAAGAGTGTCGGTTGGGGTAAGTCCCGCCCTGGATAAGGAGGCCTTACGAGTGGTGAAAATGCTGCCCAAATTCAAGCCGGGCCGGTTGCAGGGGCGGGCAGTTCGAGTTTACTTCCACATTCCCGTATCCTTTGATTTATAATCAATGTAGCGTGAGAATAAGGGCTCTTGCAAGTCTTCCTTCTGAAGACTTGCAAGCTTTTGAAAATAAAAGGTGGGTGATCTTTGGATAGCAAGTGCGGACCCCCGCGGATAATGGAGAGGCAAATCTTCTTACAAATTTGGCCTCCTTTCTGATGTATCATTTAAGCGGACGAAAAAAGAACGCTATCATCAATACAGGCATATCATTCTATTTAAGCGAAGCTTTTCACATGGCAGTAAGTTACCTTCTTCTATATAGTTCTTCTATTATACTTATTATAACCGTGTTGCTCCCGCTATGGAAAAAGGACATCTGGGTTGTAAGGATATTTGACTACCCGCGGCTTCAAAAGTTTTCTTTGGGCCTATTAGTTTGTTTTTGCTGGGCATATCCTCTCTATAGGGGAGCTGAATGGTATGATTACCTCATTTTTGGCATCTTAGTAGCCTGCCTGCTTCACCTTGTATGGCTTATACTTCATTTTAGCCCATTAGGTAAGCAGATGATTAGCAAAGTAAGCTTAAGTGGCGACCGGCCCACCTTCAATATTTTGGTATCCAACGTATTTCAGGATAACCGCAATTACGATCGTCTTTTAGCTTTGGTGGAGGAGCGAAAGCCCGATATTGTCTTTTTGCTCGAAACCGATGATGGTTGGCTGCAGGGAGTAAAAAAACTACGCAATGATTTCCCCTATTACATTGAAGTGCCACAAGGCAATACGTATGGCTTGTTGTTTTACAGCAGGCTGCCAATAAGCAAGCAGCAGGTAAATTATTTGATAGACAAGGAAATTCCCTCGCTGATAGCGGAGGTAGAATTTGATAAGCACCGGGTGAAGGTTTTCGGTCTCCATCCCTCGCCACCCACACCTCAGGAAAATACTTATAGCACCGACCGTGATGCTGAAATACTGATGGTTGGGAAAATGGCTAAAAAAGAGAAAGGTCCCTGCCTGGTGATAGGTGATTTGAATGACGTGGCGTGGAGCTATACAACGGAGCTGTTTCTAAAAACCAGCAGTTTACTGGACCCCCGCAGAGGGCGAGGCTTGTACAGTACTTTTCATGCGCGGTATCCTTTTTTGCGATGGCCGCTCGATCACTTTTTTGTAAGTTCTCATTTCGGCCTGGTGAATATGAAGGTTGAAAAGAACATAGGGTCTGACCATTTCCCTATTAGCATCTGCTTACTTATTTCTAACCATGATAATGGTGAACCCATAGAACCGGAAGCAGGGGACCGCCAATTAGCCGAAGAAAAAATTGAAGCAGGCCTTGCAGACGATCCGAGATAATGCTCGGGTCTGCGCGGTAAGTTCTACGCATACCCTGCCCTAAAGGGGCCTCGCAATAACAGCCGAAGTGTATTTACTGCGTAGCGGTTCTCCCTTTAGGGAGCTAGTGGGTCTGCTTTGCAAATTCCCCGCATACCCTGCCCTAAAGGGGGCCACGCAAGAACAGCCGAGTGTCTCTAGTGCTTAGTGGTTCTCCCTTTAAGCAGTTAGTGGGTTTGCGCAGCAAATTCCCTGCATACCCTACCCTAAAGGGGCCATGCAAGCCCAGCCGGAGTGTCTCTAGTGCTTAGTGGTTCTCCCTTTAGGGAGTTAGTGGGTCTGCGCGGCAAGTTCTACGCATACCCTACCCTAAAGGGGTCCACGCAAAACAGCCTCAATGTATTTACTGCGTAGCGGTTCTCCCTTTAGGGAGTTAGTGGTTCTGCGCGGTATGTTCTACGCATACCCTGCCCTAAAGGGGGCCACGCAAAACAGCCTCAATGTATTTACTGCGTAGCGGTTCTCCCTTTAGGAAGTTAGTGGGTCTGCGCTGCAAACTCTACGCATACCCTACCCTAAAGGGGGCCAAACAAGAACAGCCGGAATAGATATTCATTTTTAAATTTGGGATCATGAATATTTATTATTCACTGCCCATGTATTACGGAGCATCCTATAAGCTGTTTAGGTTAGCTCAGGAGATGCGTCTAACTCCGACAGCGGCAGAGAGCAAATTAGAAGAGGTTTTAAAGTCAGAGCCATTCAAGCCATTTAATTTCAGACGACAACATCCCATAGCTAATTACATTGCTGACTTCTATTCGCACTCCTTAAAATTAGTAATTGAAGCGGATGGAGGTATTCATGAAGACAAGGAACAAAAGCAATACGATACATTTCGTGATTCTGATATGCAGCAGTTTAAAATAAAGGTATTGCGCTTTTCTAATCAACAGATATTGGAAGAAACACAAAGTGTAACAGAAAAAATTAAAAGCATTATTCTGGAATGTGAATTGGCTGCTAAAAAGCATGGCCCCCTTTAGGGCAGGGCCTACGCATACCCTACCCTAAAGGGGGCCACGCAAGAACAGCCGAGTATCTCAAGTGCTTATTGGTTCTCCCTTTGGGAAGTTAGTGGGTCTGCTTTTCAAATTTCCCGCATACCCTACCCTAAAGGGGTCCACGCAAGAACAGCCGAGTGTCTCTAGTGCATATTGGTTCTCCCTTTAGGGAGTTAGCGGGTCTGCATAGCGGGAGTTAGCGGTCTACGCCTTACGCTTTCTAAAAAGCCCAGCCCCCTTTAGGGCAGGGTCTGCGCTGCAATTGTTTTACGTAGGGTCTGCTTTTCAAATTCCCGCATACCCTACC
>JAZKEP010000114.1:8844-18919 GCA_040387015.1 Bacteroidota bacterium | reverse complement strand
CACTACTATTAAGTACACCGCCTATTATGGCAAAATGAGCAGCCAGGCAACGCAGGTAGCTATTCGCGAAGGTCTTACTATTGCCAAAAATAATTCGCGCACTGCTGCCGAACACAAAGTAACCAGCCTGGAAGGTTTGGTAAAATTCAAATTTGGCCTTGAAAGCCCTACTTATCAGGAGTTTTATCCGCAGGGATTAACTGAATATCAAAATTGCAGCGATGCAGCACTCGAAATTAAACTCGACCGTATTGTAGGGGCAGCGGGCACTCATCTTACAGCCGATTTTCCGGACGAAGTAACTGCTATTGCAGATTTGAGAACCGCTTTCAAAACCGCTCATCTGGCCCAAAACAATGCTTTCAGCAATATTGATAATGTAATTACCGGCAAGCATGTTGACCGCAAAGCGCTGACGGTGCAGCTTACCAAAAACTTTTTGCTGGTAGCGGCAGATAATATTGACAACACCGATAAGTATGACGATTTCTTTAACCCTCAATTGCTGCCTATTCGCACCGGCATTGGTAGCCAACCGGCAGGCACTGCATTGCTCGAAGGCAATGTGCCTTCACCGGGGTTTATTAATATTGATATCAGCGATATTGCCGGCACCCCGCTAAGCACCATTGTTATACTGGTAACTTTAAGCGGCCTGCGCTTTTATTCTTCCGCCACTGCCGATGGCGTGCCCACGCCAACCACCCTTTTTGTTGACCTTGAGCCGGGGCAAAGCCTGAATAAAAAGATAGATGAGTTTGTTGCGCAACTTGGTTTAGGAGGTTCTACGCCTTATTTAATGGTGCAAAACATTGGTATGGTGTTAGGTCATTATAAAATAACTTTCGATAAGCTGGAAGAGGAATAATTTTTTGTCAAGTTGAGCGTAGTCGAAGCATAAAAAAGAAAAGCCCCCTGATATTTATCGGGGGGCTTTTTTGTTAGGTGCGGGAAGCTACGCGTGGGTAACTCCCGCTGTATTTTGTATTCATTCTCGAATTCGCTAATTCGCTAATTCTCACATTTACGAGCAACCCATCGAGTTGCCGCAGTTCAAGCATTTGTAGCAGGTTCCGCTGCGAAGGGTAATGTTTCCGCATACGCTGCACGGTGGTGCATCGCCCATCATTTCGCTGGCAATTTTATTGAAAGACTCCATAGAGTTATTTGCCAGGGTCAGTTTCTTCTCAACTTTCATTTCAGTTGCTTCTTTCTTCACCGGCTTTGGAGTATCCTTTAATTCAGGTAGCGTAGCATTTGTTTTAATCGGCTCCTCCGAAATATCGCTGGTTAAGTCAAGCGGGTTACGCTCGCGCATACTCAACTCGCTTGGGGTTACATGCACTAAATCGGTGCGGCCCAGGTATTCAAACGCAAGCAAACGGAAAATGTAATCTACTACCGAAGATGCATTCTTGATGTTCGGGTGGTCCACCATGCCGCTTGGTTCAAAGCGCGTAAACGTAAACTTGTTTACAAACTCTTCAAGAGGCACACCGTATTGCAAACCGATAGAAACCGAAATTGCAAAGCAGTTCATAAGCGAGCGGAACGAAGCACCTTCTTTGTGCATGTCCACAAATATTTCTCCCATGGTGTGGTCATCATATTCACCCGTGCGAACGAAAACTGTCTGTCCGCCAATCTTTGCTTTTTGAGTAAACCCTCTGCGTTTGTGAGGCAGTTTCTTGCGCTCTACAATGCGCACTAACTCACGCATAAAGTTCGTATCGGTTGATTCCTGCATCAGCACACGCGCTGCTTCTAAAACCTGCTCAGGAGTTAATTTGCTGAATTCCTGTGGTGCCGGTGCTGCTGCTGTTGCAGTAGTTGTTGTTTCTTTTTTGTCTTCTTTCTCTTCGTCTTTCTTGTTTGAAAGAGGCTGAGAAAGTTTACATCCGTCACGGTAAAGTGCGTTGGCTTTCAAACCGAGCTTCCAAGAAAGTTCGTAGCAGTTCTTAATATCTCCTACCGTTGCTTCGTTCGGTAAGTTGATTGTTTTAGAAATCGCTCCGCTGATGAAAGGTTGAACTGCACCCATCATACGAATGTGACCGTGTGCATGAATAAAGCGTTGTCCCTTCGTTCCGCATTTGTTAGCGCAATCAAAAACAGGAAGATGTTCGTCTTTCAAAAGAGGGGCACCTTCTACCGTCATTGTTCCGCATACAAATTCGTTAGCGGCTTCAATCTCTGTTTTGCTGTAACCCAATTCGCGAAGCAAATTGAAATTAGCACCGTTGTATTGCTGCGAAGTGAAACCAAGACGCTGCAACGTTTCTTCTCCTAAACTCCAAACGTTGAAAGCAAACGTGATATCAAAAGCAGCAGTTAAACCGCCTTCAATTTTTTCTATATCGGAAGAAGTAAATCCTTTTGCACGAAGTGTATCACCATTAATATGCGGGCAACCAACGAGAGTTGCATTTCCTTTTGCATACTTTACAATAGCATCAATTTCATTTTCAGCGTATCCCAAATTTGCCAAGGCAGCAGGCACACACTCATTTACAATTTTGAAATATCCACCACCCGAAAGTTTCTTGAATTTTACCAGAGCGAAATCAGGTTCAACACCTGTAGTATCGCAATCCATCAATAAACCGATTGTTCCTGTTGGCGCAATTACAGTTGACTGCGCGTTGCGGTAGCCGTATTTTTCGCCTAACTGCAAAGCATCATCCCATGCTGTGGTAGCAGCCTTCAATAAATAATTAGGGCAGAATTTAGGGTCAATACCTTGTGGCTTAATTTCAATGTTTTCGTATGCTGTTGAGTCAGCGTTGTAAGCTGCCAAACGGTGGTTGCGCATTACGCGAAGCATGTGTGCTTTATTTCTTTCGTAAGCTGGAAACGCGCCAAGTGAAGCCGCCATTTCAGCAGAAGTTTTGTAAGCAATACCGGTCATAATAGCGGTAATAGCACCACCAATAGCGCGCGCTTTATCGCTGTCGTAAGGAATGCCGCTTACCATTAAAACCGAACCCAGGTTAGCATAACCCAATCCCAACGTTCTGAACTCGTAAGAAAGCTGTGCCACTTCTTTTGAAGGGAACTGCGCCATAAGAACAGAAATTTCAAGCACGGTAGTCCAAACGCGGCTCATGTGCTCAAAACCTACCACATTAAACTCAAGCGTTTTATCGTTGAAGAATTTGCGAAGGTTAAAGGATGCAAGATTACAAGCTGTGTTATCTAAGAACATATACTCGCTGCAAGGGTTCGAAGCGCGGATAGATCCGTCTTCAGGGCAAGTATGCCACTCGTTAATAGTAGTATCATACTGAACACCGGGGTCAGCACAACGCCATGCCGCCATTGCAATTTTATCCCATAGTTCATTAGAAGGAATTGATTTCATTACCTTCTTGTTACTGCGACCCAGCAAGTTCCAGTTTTCACCTTTTTCTAATGTATGGAAGAAAGAATTAGGAATACGAACTGAGTTGTTAGAATTTTGACCTGCTACTGTTTTGTAAGCTTCGCCTTCGTAGTGCGAATCGTAACCGGCAGCAATCAGCGCAGCTACTTTATCTTCTTCTTTGCTTTTCCAGTCAATGAAATCAAGAATTTCAGGATGGTCTAAATCCAAGCAAACCATTTTAGCAGCACGTCTGGTAGTTCCTCCGCTTTTAATAGCACCGGCTGCAGCATCACCTATTTTAAGGAAACTCATCAAACCGCTGGATGTTCCACCGCCTGAAAGTTTTTCGCCTTCTCCTCTAATGTTAGAGA
This sequence comes from Bacteroidota bacterium, assembly GCA_040387015.1. Taxonomy (GTDB): domain Bacteria; phylum Bacteroidota; class Bacteroidia; order Chitinophagales; family LD1; genus Bog-950. The sequence goes on along the minus strand of JAZKEP010000114.1, from coordinate 15,184 downwards.
AGTTAGTTCCTACTCCCGAACCATATTTGAAAATTCTTGCCTCACGAGTCCACAAATCCATAATTCCACCGCTGTTAACCAAGTCATCATCCACAGAAAGAATGAAACAAGCGTGTGGCTGTGGTCTTTCGTAAGCAGAAGTAGATTCTTCCAAAACCCCTGTATCAGGGTTTACAAAGTAGTGGCCTTGCGGTTTACCTTTAATACCATAGGCAGTGTAAAGCCCGGTATTGAACCATTGCGGAGAATTCGGAGCCGCCATTTGGTCAAGCAACGAATAAACTAATTCATCATAGAATACAGTTGCATCATTTGCAGAAGCAAAATAGCCATAACGCTCGCCCCAGCTTTTCCAGCAGTCAGCTAAACGATGTGCTACCTGTTTAATAGAGCGTTCACCGCCAAGTGTTCCATCCGGCTGTGGCACTCCGGCTTTGCGGAAATATTTTTGCGCAAGGATATCAGTAGCCACTTGGCTCCATCCTTTGGGCACTTCCACATTATACATTTCGAATACCGCATCGCCTTTCGGGTTGCGGATAACAGATGACCGGAGGTCATACTCAAATAAATCGAACGGTGACACGGCCTCTTTGGTGTAGAGGCGATCAAACTTCAATCCTTTCTTCTCGTTCTTTCTTGCCATAAAATTTATGTTTGTAGATGTTTTAAATCGCGTAAGGGTTAGGTTTTTTTGAAAACGTGAACGAATTTATCTTTCAGTTTAAGATATTCGATTCCCACTTTTCCACACCAAATGTGCAAACGAAGTGCTTATGTTTTGAAACGTAGTATTGGCGCGAATCCGTTGTGTGGAAAAAGATTTGATGAAATATATACGCCTAAAATTAGGAAATTTCGAACCAACATTTATGTCTTCTATTTTGGGCGCGTGTTTAACCATTATGACCTTAAAATGATGTTTTTTTAAAGTTTAAACAACAATGATTTATCAAAATCTGACCAATACCGCTAGAAAGAAGCTTGCCGTGCTTATAGACCCCGATAAGCAGGGCAAAGAGAGCTTACATAAGCTAATTCAACTGGCACAGAACGCGCGGGTTGATTACTTTTTCATAGGAGGAAGCCTGTTGCTTGGAAATTCCTTTGAACAAACTGTAACGTTTATTAAGGAAAATTCACAAATCCCTGTCATCCTTTTTCCCGGCAATAACTACCAGGTAAGCAAAAAAGCAGATGCCATTTTATTGCTAAGCTTAATTTCCGGACGCAATGCAGAATACCTAATTGGTCAGCAGGTGGTTGCCGCACCTGTAATAAGGGAATCAAAAATCGAGGTGGTTCCAACAGGCTACTTGCTGATTGACGGGGGAAGAGTTTCCTCCACTTCTTATATCACGCAAACTATTCCTATCCCGAGCGATAAAGCGGATATTGCCGTGGCTACTGCCATTGCAGGAGAAATGCTGGGAATGAAACTGATTTATTTAGAAGCCGGAAGTGGGGCCACAAATCCTGTGAGCGGAGAAATGATAGAAGCGGTAAAAAGCAATATTTCCGTTCCCTTGATAGTTGGCGGAGGCATTCGTTCTGCCGAACAGGCAGAAGAGATCTGTAAGGCAGGAGCGGATGTAATTATAGTAGGAAATATTCTGGAGAAAGATCCTGCATTGCTCATGGAAATTTCTCTGTCGGTTCATGCAGCCAATAAAGTGAAAGAATGAAAGGAGTAGTCATAAAATCAACCGGAAGCTGGTATGAAGTAAAAACCGAAAGCGGTGACATTATTAAAGCGCGACTGAAAGGTATCTTCCGCTTAGATGAAACAAAAGACACTAACCCGGTGGCGGTGGGCGACAAAGTTTCGGTCAGCACAGAAGATTCGGAAAATAGCTGGGTGATTGATGAAATTGAAGAGCGTGAAAACTACATTGTTCGCTCCTCTCCAAAACGCAAAGGTGCGCGTCAGATTCTTGCCGCCAATATTGACCAGTGTTTGCTGATTGTTACCATGGGTAACCCACGTACTTCTACCGGGTTTATTGACCGCTTTCTTTTGACGGCCGAAGCCTATCATATTCCAACTGTCATTATTTTCAATAAACAGGATTTATTGGATGCAAAAGGGGAGAAGAAGCAAGACTTTGTTTCAGAAATTTATAAAGGTATAGGCTATAAAACGCTGTTTGTATCGGCTTTGAAACGTGAGCAAATTGACGAAGTAAAAGCCTTAATGAAAGATAAAACTTCCCTCATCGCAGGTCATTCAGGGGTTGGTAAATCTACCTTGATGAACGCTGTTCAGCCAACGCTCGATTTGAGAACAGAAAATATTTCACGTATCACGGGTAAGGGGATGCATACCACCACCTTTGCCGAAATGCATCCTTTAGATTTTGGAGGAAGTGTGATTGACACTCCGGGGGTGCGCGAATTCGGTATCATGGATTTTAAGCCCGAAGAAATTTCTCATTACTATATTGAAATGCGCGAAGCCTTGAAGGATTGTAAGTTCAATAATTGTGTTCATGAAAATGAGCCGGACTGCGGAGTAAGAAAGGCCTACCATGAGGGAACGATTTCGGAAGAAAGGTATGTGAACTATCTGGGGATTTTGACTGACTATCGAGCGAATTATAAGCACTGGGAATAATGAGAGCAACTATTCAACGGGTTTCAGAGGCTTCGGTAACTATTGAAGGAAATGTAAAATCGAAAATTGGCTTGGGGTTGCTTGTGTTAGCCGGTTTTGAAGAAACCGACACTAATGAAGATTTAGAATGGATGAGCGGAAAGATTGTGAGCCTCAGAATTTTTAACGATGAAAACGGCTTGATGAATTTGTCAGTAAAAGATCTTGGGGGTGAAATTATTGTCGTTTCTCAATTCACGCTTCATGCTTTAACCACGAAAGGAAACCGACCATCTTTCATAAGGGCAGCAAAAGCGGAAGTGGCAATTCCACTCTACGAAAAGTTCATGAAGCTGGTTGAAAAAGATTTAGGAAAGCCAATCGGCAGTGGTGAATTTGGCGCAGCTATGAAAGTTGCACTAATAAACGATGGGCCAGTAACTATAAATATAGATAGCAAGAGTAAGGAGTAATTATTCCTTTATAACCCTCTCCGTATGACTGCCGGTTCTAATAAAATAAACTCCCGGTGCCCACCCCGTTGTTTTGATAACAATCGGGTTGCTTGTTGAGACAGTCTCGAAAAATTTTCTTCCTAACACATCAGAAATTTCAATTCGTTGTCCGTTCGGTAACTCAGCATGGTCAAGTGTTAGTTGAGCATTAAAGGGATTTGGATAAACTGAAAAACTTTCTTCCCTAACATCAAATACTGAAGTTGAGATCTGTCTAACCGATTTAGCCGCGTTCAATACTCCTTTTGTATCTTCCCGCTGAACCAGAACAAGTGTATAAATATTGCTTACGTTCCAATCGTTTCTAATGGCGTAAGTAAACTCAAATGCCACGCTGTCATTCAAAGCAGGCAAAGCAAACTGATTTCCTACAGCAGCGGTCAAAGCTTTCCTGAATACATCATGATGAACCGTTTCGCCATTTTGAGCATTGTAATTCACAGGCTCTTCGGCAACACCGGCAAACATTCGCACAGTTGAAACAGATGTAACCTCTGTAGTTTTTACCACCACCACTACTTTTACAGAATCACTTCCAATTAGCTCTTCGGTTGCTCGTATTTCTATTGGGCTAGTTTGATTGATTGCCGTGTCAAGTGTAGTGTTATTAATAGCGGGGTTAGCCGATGGAAGTAGCTTGCCATTCAAAAAATAATCAGGGGTGGAACCATAAGTATTATAGTAATTGGTACGGGCGTCATTCTCCGAAGTGTTTTGTAGCGAAAAATAACACTGAGAATAAGGTGCGCTGGGGTGATAAGCAATATGCAACACCTGGGGATAGTTGGAAAGCACAGAGTAAAACCCCGGATTACGTGAAGCGCAGATACTGCAGCGTGTATTAGTGAAGTGTTCAATCAAAACTGTTCTTGGCGACTGAGCAAAAAGCTCCATGAAAATAAAAAGGCCAAAAACGAGAAGTAACTTTTGCTTCATAATATTAGTTTTGAATTCAGACGACATCAACTCAAAGTCCTTACATGTATATCCCAAAGCATTTTCAGGAAAACGATAAAAGTGAAATAGAACAACTCATTCGCGAATTTAGTTTTGCCACTCTCATTTCCATCAAAGATAATCTTCCCTGGGCTACTCATATTCCTTTAGAGTTAGTTACGAACCAAGGCGAACAATGGATTTTACAGGGACATATTGCCCGCGCTAATCCGCAGTGGAAAAATTTTGAAACGATGAACGATGTGCTTGCCATTTTCATGGGGCCTCATACGTATGTTTCTCCTTCGTGGTATAATCATCGCAATGTTCCCACCTGGAATTATAAAGCCGTCCATCTGTATGGCAAAGCAACTTTAGTGGAAGATGAGAAATTAGAAGCCATGCTTCAAAAGTTGATGACGCGATATGAAACCGCTCATGCCGAAAAGCCACAAGGCTATAATGAAATTCCACCTCCTACCTTAGAAAAAGATTTACGGGGAGTAGTTGGATTTGAAATTAAAGTAGAACGGATAGAGGCTTCCAGCAAGTTGTCACAGAACAGAGATGCTGAAAGCCATCAAAGTGTGGTTGAGCATTTAAAAAAGATGGACTCTTACGATGCGAAACGAATAGCAGAAGAAATGGAAAAGAAGAAGCCAAAATCCTGACACATGACAATAGAAGAAGCGCAAACCACAGTCGACAACTGGATAAAAACAACGGGTGTTCGTTATTTCAGCGAACTCACTAATATGGCAATGCTTACTGAAGAGGTTGGTGAAGTGGCGCGTATAATTGCCCGCAAATACGGAGAGCAATCTTTCAAAGAAAGCGACAAACAAAAAGAACTGGACGATGAATTAGCAGATGTATTGTTTGTTCTCATTTGCCTGGCAAACCAAACAGGAGTTGATTTAACCACAGCACTTCAAAAAAATTTAGAAAAGAAAACGAACAGAGATTCAGAGAGGCATGAGAATAATGAAAAACTGAAATCCTAGCTAACAGGATTTAGGGTAATACTGAAAATCTTATAAGAACCCATATCGCGTCCGTAGTAGAATTTATCAAGTGCTTCATACATATTTTGGGCCCGGAAATAGGAAGTATGCAATTTATTCTCTCCTACTTTAATCCACTGAATAGTTAAACTGCTTTCGTTATGATAATGCTGGTCAATATACTCCAGCATCTTTTTCAGAGCATCAATTTTATCGGTACCTGTGATGGAGTGAAACAAAAAGGATTGGTCGTGTTTCGGATTAACCGTTACCAAATCCAAACGAACTGTTTCGTTCTTCTGTTTGTAATTGAAGATGAGGTTCTGAGGATCTAAGCCGAGACGTGTTACTATGTCTTTCTGCAAACGGGCAGTTTCAACATTCTGGTCAGTGCGAGTCATAAATCACCATTAACTTATTTTATCGGCAATTCCATCTACGATACCATATTCCACCGCTTCCTTGGAGCTCATCCAGTGGTCGCGATCGAAATCTTTCATTACCTGCTCATAAGTTTTGCCACAGTTCTTCGCGAGAATTTCTGCACTCAACTTCTTTATCTTCAGAATTTCGGTAGCTGTAATTTCAATATCAGTTGCCTGACCATACATACCACCCAAAGATGGCTGATGAATCATCACCCGTCCGCTTGGCCAGATAAGGCGTTTACCCTTTTTGCCACCGCTTAAAAGAATGGAGCCCATGGAAGCTGCAAGTCCTATACAAATTGTATGAACCGGAGAAGAAATCATCTGCATGGCATCGTAAACAACCATACCCGAAGTAACCACACCGCCCGGACTATTGATATAAAAGAAAATATCCTTTCCAGGATCAGTTGCTTCCAGGAACAAAAGTCGGTTCACCACTTTTTCGGCTGAGTCATCATGCACAGGCCCCCACAAAAACACTTTACGTTGCTCCAGAAACTTGTTATCAAACTTCATTCCTCCTGCAAACTTCTCTATTAATTTATCCGGTTCTGCATTTGGCGTTTCCGGCTCTTCCATTGTTATGTTCATGTTCTGTATTTGGTTTGTATTGACGCAGTCAAAAATATAATATTTTGTAAGTTGCAATAATGGAGCAAACCTAAATGCTAAATTCTAAATTCCAACTAATACATCTTTGTTGAAAAATTGATGCCTGCCGAATCAATCTTCTTTAGATTTTAGCGGCCACATGCTTTTATCCTTATTTGAAAATCTTGTTACACCCAAATCACAACCCAAACTCGAAGAAGAGTTTTCATTGGAGCGGGATTTTGAAATTGAGGTAAGGGGAGAGAAAGT
>JAZKEP010000114.1:0-8834 GCA_040387015.1 Bacteroidota bacterium | reverse complement strand
CTTCGCTTTGAAGCGCGATTTAACAATCGCGTTACCGTGAATAAGAACGGCATCCTCATTCGCATTTCGCAGCGACAGAATAAAGAAGAACAGCGCAAACATGTAGATACGTTGCTGAAATGGGCGAAAGAAAAGTTAGGCGATAAACCGGAATTGATGGAAAGCCTGCCCCAGCGAAGCTATGTAAATGGCGAAGTGCTGAAGGTGGGTGAGTATGAGTTTGTGATTTCTATTATGTATCACGACCTGGGTAAATCTTCAGCAAAAATATTTCGCAATAATATTGTCCTGTCGCTGGCCAAGGGACTAACCCGCGAAGTGGAAGCCAACGCAAGTTCATATCTTGTTGCAAAATGCCTGTGCAAATTCTTCCAGCCAATAGTATCAGAACGTATTCATGAGTTGAATAACCGCCACTTTAAAAAGGATGTGAAAAATGTGAAGATGAAATATGCTTCCAGTTTCTGGGGGCATTGTTCGCATCATGGCAACATTGTTATTTCTCTGCGGTTGATGTTCGCCCCACCACGGGTGATTGATTATGTTCTCATTCACGAGTTAGCTCATCTTATTCACCACGATCATTCGCCCCGCTATTGGAAAGTAGTGGAGCAGGTGATGCCCGATTACATGAATGCCGAAAAGCATTTGAAGGAGAACAGCGGCAAGTATTATCTCTAATCAATATTCAAACTTTTAAATTCTTCTACACATTAGAACGTGTAGTATATAGCCAGTACCTTGTCCGGAAGGGCAAAATGCTTGTTTTTTCTTCCAACTGGCGTTTGCGCTTTTAACTTTTTCAAAGCAGTGCCGTATGCCAAGTATCTGTTTAAACATATGCAGGCTTACAAAATCAAATATTGGTCATTAATAAATCACCACATTATATGAAATGGAAAGATATTCCCGTTATTAATTTTTACGTATGGCTCAGCTATACAGGTATTGATAAAGACACTCCTGAAAAACTAAAAAAGCATATACTACTCGCAAACAGCATTAACCTAACTACTCTTACCCTTATACCTCCATACGCCATTCTTTTCTATTTTCTTGGTTTAGGGGCTCTGGCTATTTTACTATATAGCTTTTTCTTCTTATTCTGTTTCTATCTTTATCTCACCCACCGAAAGCGCTATTTTCTTTCGCGTACACTCATGGTTATTTCCATGAATCTCATACTGGGCATCTATGCCATAATGCTTGGTAAAGATGCGGGTATGCACTTTTTATACTTTGTGTTTTTTACGCTGCCTTTTTTGCTCTATGATTTTAAAAATTATCTGCTCATTGCATTTTGCTGTTTAAGTTCCATAGTTCCTTTCTGTATTGTACGTTTTGAAATAATAAAGCCGGTGATTATCATGGATTCTTTATCCTTAGAAATCATTTCAGGGGCTATGGTGCTGATAACTTTTATATGGCTAATGCTGAATAAATTTTACCTACTTAATACCACCAGGCTGGTGGAAGAAGATCTTAAGAAGAGCAATCAGTCGCTGCAATTGCGAAACCGCGACCTAGAACAGTTTGCTTATGTGGCATCGCATGATTTGCAGGAGCCGCTGCGAAATATTGCAAGCTATGTTGAATTGCTTGACAGGCAATACAGTCACCACTTTGATGAAAATGCGCGTCTTTACATGAGTCATGCTATTACGGCTACTCATCGTTTAAAAAAATTGATTCAAGATTTATTGGTTTACTCACGCATAGGACGGAATTTTAAATCGGAAAAATTAAACATCTCGGAAATTGTGAAAGATGTAAACACCTCGATGCATGCGCTTATTTCCGAATCGAAAGCTACCGTTATTCATCCCGTTTTGCCACAAGCCACAGGCCATATTGGCGACCTGAAATTTCTGTTTCAGAACTTGATTTCTAATGCCATCAAGTTTAGAAAAGAGAATGAACTACCGGTGATAAAAATTACTGCTGAACAGAACGGAGGCTTCTGGAAATTTGCTGTGAATGATAACGGAATAGGCATTGAGAGCGAATACTTCGATCGTATTTTTGTCATTTTTCAACGTCTTCATGGCCAACATGAGTACGGTGGAAATGGGATTGGATTGGCCCATTGCAAAAAGATTGTAGAAATGCATGGTGGAAATATTTGGGTCGAATCGGAATACGGGAAAGGAAGCTCATTTTATTTCACCCTCCCCTCTTGATAATAATTTCACATACAGTTTACGGACTATACTCAAAACGATGCCGAAAGTAAGTTTATCCTTCCGGCTCTAATGCCATCATGCATTTGCACGGCACCCCATCTAAGGTTAGATAGCCACCCATGCATTTGCATAACACCCCATCTAAGGTTAGATGGCCGCTCATGCAAATGCATGACACGGTATCTTACTTTTCTATTTATACAAATCGCGGAAGTAAGAGCCGTAGGCGGCTTTGTAAGCTTATATGAATTGTTAGGGGGCATGGGGGATGAAGGCTAGGAGGGGCACGCGTCTGTGGAAATTATCTATACCCAGTCATAAACTATTTTTAAGATAAACCACTCGAATAGCTAATCGGATGTATCCCGAAAAATCGGACTTGATGATGCTATAAATAATGATTAGTAAAGGGGCAAGAATTATAGCTATTATCAGCGCATCGGCTAATGCAGGTTGATTATGCTGTAAGTAAGAATCAAGCCTCTTAAAACTAGGCGGCAAAAAGAAAATTATAGCAAACAAAGTAAAATCTAAATACAGCAATAAATCATTTTCATCTATCCCTGTCCTTCTATCCAACTTACGCTTCTTCTTATAAGGAGGCATAAAATCTCTAAATGCCTCTACCTACTCAACATCATACTCTTCTTCTTATACAAATCGCGGAAGTAAGGGTCGTAGAGGTCTTTAATAAAGCGGATGGCTTCACCGGTGCTTTTCATTTCGGGGCCCAGCTCGCGGCTTACTCCGGGAAACTTATCAAAACTGAACACCGGTTCTTTAATGGCAAAGCCAACTAAGCGCTTGTGGTAAGTAAAGTCGGCAATTTTGTTTACACCCAGCATTACCTTGGTAGCGTAGTTAAGGTAAGGCACGTTATATGCCTTGCAGATAAACGGAGTGGTGCGGCTGGCGCGCGGGTTCGCTTCTATCACATACACTTTCTCGTTCTTAATAGCAAACTGAATATTGATAAGCCCGCGAATATTTAGCGCTATGGCAATTTTGCGTGTGTAGTCGCGCATCTGGCGCTGCACATTTTCGCTAAGGTTATACGGTGGCAACACCGCATTGCTGTCGCCACTATGTATGCCCGCAGGTTCAATGTGTTCCATTACACCCATAATCTCCACCTGCTCGCCATCGTAAATAGCATCTACTTCGGCTTCTTCGGCACGGTCAAGGAAATGATCAATCAAAATATTGTTTTCGGGGAAGAACTTGAGGATGCTTACCACGCTCTTAGTCAAATCTTCATCGTCAATTACAATACGCATACGCTGCCCGCCCAATACATAACTGGGGCGCACCAGCACCGGATAGCCGTTTCGTTGCACTACTTCCAGCGCCTGCTCTGCATCTTTTGCTGCACCATAGTCAGGATAAGGAATTTCGAGTTCTTTCAGCATATCGCTAAAGCGCTCGCGGTCTTCGGCAATATCCATAGCATCGTATGATGAGCCGATAATTTTAATTCCGTTATCGTGCAAGTTCTTCGAAAGCTTGAGAGCTGTTTGTCCGCCTAACTGCACAATAACACCTTCCGGTTTTTCGTGTTCAATCAATTCGCGTAGATGCTCCCAGAACACCGGCTCGAAATAAAGTTTGTCGGCAATATCCGGGTCGGTAGAAACCGTTTCGGGATTACAGTTCATCATAATGGCTTCGAATCCCGCTTCCTTTATTGCGAGAACTCCGTGCACACAACAGTAATCGAACTCAATACCCTGACCAATTCGGTTAGGACCCGAGCCGAGCACAATCACTTTTTTCTTTGCCGAAACTTTGCTCTCGTTGGTTTCTAAAACCGTATTGGTAACAGAAGCTTTTTCGAAAGATGAATAATAGTAAGGCGTTTTTGCTTCGAACTCTGCCGCGCAGGTATCCACCAGTTTGTAAATTCTGCGGATGCCTAAATCTTTGGTGCGGTAGTAGTAAACTTCGTCCTCAGTAGTTTTAGTAAGGAAGGCTATCTGCAAATCGGAATAACCTTTCTGCTTCAACTCCATCATTTCATCGGAACCAATATCTTTCAAATCTTTCTTGCGTGTTGCTTTCTCGGTTTCGACCAACTCCATAATTTGGTTGAGGAACCAAGGGTCTATTCTTGTAATATCCTGAATAGATTTCATGGGTACACCCAGTTTCAGCGCATCGTAAATGCGGAAGATTCTATCCCATGAAGCAACTTTAATCCCCTGCAGCATATCATCAGGACTCACCCAAGTTTTGCCATCGGCACCCAAACCAATTCTGTTATTCTCCAATGACTGACAAGCTTTCTGTAGTGCTTCCTGAAAACTTCTGCCTATGCCCATTACTTCGCCCACTGCTTTCATTTGCAAGCCCAGCGAATCATCGCAGCCCGCAAACTTGTCAAAGTTCCAGCGCGGTATTTTTACAATGGTGTAATCCAATGCGGGTTCAAAAAATGCAGAAGTAGTTTTAGTGATTTGGTTTTTCAGTTCATCGAGATTGTAACCAATCGCCAGCTTCGCTGCAATCTTCGCAATCGGGTAACCGGTAGCTTTACTTGCCAGCGCAGATGAGCGCGATACACGAGGATTCATTTCTATCGAAATAATATCTTCTGTAACCGGATCTATCGAAAACTGAATATTACAGCCGCCTGCAAAGCCCGGTAAATCGCAAATCATTTTCTTGCTGTAATCTCGCATACGCTGGTATGCAGTGTCGCTCAATGTCATTGCCGGTGCTACAGTAATCGAATCACCGGTGTGAATACCCATTGGGTCGAAATTTTCTACGGTGCATATCACCACAAAATTTCCCACATTGTCTTTCATTACTTCCAACTCAAATTCTTTCCAACCCAACACAGCCTTCTCAACCAATACCTCGTGCATAGGCGATGCTTCCAAACCGCGCTTTAGCTTTTCATCAAACTCTTCCTTAGTATGAACAAAAGAACCACCCGAGCCGCCAAGCGTAAACGAAGGACGAATTACCAAAGGGAAACCGGTTTTCTGGGCGGCTTCCTTTCCTTCAAGAAAAGAGTTGCAGGTTATGCCCGGTGCTACGCCAATACCGAGTTCAATCATCCACTTGCGGTATTCTTCGCGATCTTCGGTTTTCGTAATTGCTTTTGAATCGGCACCCAGCACCTGCACCCCGAATTTATCCCAAATACCCAACTCATTCGCCTCCATATAAAGGTTCAGTGCGGTTTGCCCGCCCATAGTTGGCAACACCGAGTCAATTACATGTCCACGGCTTTTTTGTTCCTCCAGAATCTTCACCACGCTTTCAATAGAGATAGGCTCTAAATAAACATTGTCCGCTACTACGGGGTCAGTCATAATAGTTGCAGGGTTGGAATTCAGAAGCGTTACTTCAATTCCTTCTTCACGCAAACTTCTTGCTGCTTGTGAACCCGAGTAGTCAAACTCACAAGCTTGTCCGATAACAATGGGTCCCGAGCCGATGATGAGAGTGTGCTTGATAGCAGGATTCTTAGGCATGTTTAGAGGTCAGATTTGTCGTGCGCCTGACGGTTGGGGTGCGAATATAAGGTTAGGGAACACATTATGCGAAAAATTTTATTCCCTTGCGTAATAGGCTAATTTTGAAAGACTACTAATACGAAAACATTAATTGCCTTAGGGTAAACAATATTGCCTTACAACACTTCTGCCTAAATCTACAACACAGCCGTTTTAACAAGAGTGATATTTGTTACCATAAAACAAGATACTATGAAAACACTACTCACTATTGCAACTTTCATCACCACTTGTCTCGCTCAGGCAAACGGAACTTTTTCAATGATCGAAATCAATCCTCAACATGGTTCCGAAACATATATCTGGGCTGACAGCAGTAAAAACATTTATGGGGCTGGCGAGTTAAATGGCTTCACCGAGCTGAATGGAAGGCTTTATTTCAGCGCGCGAAATACATTTGATAATGATGAACTTTGGTCAACCGATGGGACTCAAAACGGACTTACGTTGGTAAAAGAAATTAACCCAACCGGTAATGGCTACATTGGCAACCTGGTTAAACTAGGTAACAGGATATTGTTTATGGCATCAGATAATGGTACTGACTTCGATTTGTGGTGCAGCGATGGTACCGCCAACGGAACAGGAAAGGTTGCCGAAATGCATCAAACCTGGAACGGTGCCCTTGCCCCTCAAAATATTTCTATATCCGGTAACCGCATTATTTTTTGCTCCGAAACTCAGTTGATGATTACAGACGGGACAACTGCAGGAACAGATTCGCTAAAAGCCATTACTCAATATGCGCAGGGTTTTGGCTACTGTGAGTTGAATAATAAGGTATATTTTCTTCTACCAAACGCCTCCTGGCAGCAGGAAATATGGAGTACTGATGGCACTGTTATGGGAACCCAGAAAATGTTGAACCTTCCAGCCTCTCTATTAAATATTACGAGCGTCTCTGAAATGGTTTCATTCAATGGCAAAATTTATCTGGTGGCTAGTTCTTCCGGAGAAGGAAATGATTTGTTCGCGTTTGATGGACATGTAAATGGCCAGTTGCAAAAAATTTCTCTGTCTCAAACAGGAAACTCATATCCATCTCAGCTTACTCTGTTTAATGGAGCGCTTTATTTTACAGCTTCAACCGCTACCTCTGCTAACGTATTTAGAATAGCATCTAACAATTCGATTGTGCAAGAACTGGTTCAAAACGCAAATTTCAGTTGGTTGAGTAGTGTCACCTTTTCTAACAATAGTGTCTACTTTTTAGGCGAAAACCAACAACAGATTCACCGCGTTGAGTTAAACACTTTGTTACACACTACAACTACGCTGAATGGTTATATAATACCTTCCTATATCTGGAATAACTCGGGCATGTTAGTCGGAAGCGCTGGTAAAGTTTTCTTTGCTGCTTATGATAGTATTACCAACAACCAGGTATTTTTTGTGAGTGATGAAGCGTTAAATAACATGACTGCTGTACAGCCCGAAGGAGCAAACACTTTCCATCCTTTTAATGTGATTTTAAGTTGTGGCATGGCTGATGTATTCGATTTTAAAATGTGGGGCGATAAAGTAATTGTGCCAGCTAATTTCAATAGTGCAGGAAGAGAACTTTGGATTTTTGACGCAGGAGTAGCCAGCGGTGTTGAGCATTTAAAAAAAGAGAATGAGTTTTCTATCTTCCCTAACCCGGTACAAAATGAATTGTTTGTAAAAACTAATAATACCGGATATTGTGAAGAGCAACTTTTTATTACCAATGTTTTGGGAGAAGTTGTATCGCAGATTTCTTTTGCTGGGGGAAGCACTTTCGTGAATCTTTCGGGGTTTGTTGTAGGCAGTTATTGTGCAACCATTAGCGAGATTTTATGGGAACGAAAAAATTTGTAATCGCTAAGTAATTTACCTTTATCACATATGAAAGCGATAAACAGTCCAATAGAAACTACTACTCCTGTTCATCGCTTTTCTTCTTCACCTGATATCAATTTTCGATTTGTAACCATTATTGAAAAAAGTTTTGAGGTGCCTGATGTTGAACATCGGCATGGTTACTGGACAGTTTTCATTTTCCTGAAAGGTAAAGGGAGACATGTTATAGATTTTAAAGAGATAGCCACCCAATCAGGAAGTATTCATATCGTTTTACCAGGACAAATTCACGCGCTGAACGGAGGCAAAAAATTTCTTGCTTACGCCATTATGTTTACAGAAGAATTTTTTTTGATGCGCGATGAAACCACTAAATTATTAATGAGTTTGTTCCGTTTTATGGATGCAGGAGAAGCTATTGCTTTCGACATTAGTAAAGAGCAAAAAGACTTTTTCAGCTCTTTACTTCAACTGATAAAATATGAATATGATCGTAAGCATTCCAACAGAGATAATGTGCTGCTTGATTTGCTTTCCGTTTTCATAAGCAAATGTTCAGGAACACTTCAACTTTCTCAAGTTTCGAATAATAGTATTAGCTCAATTGATTATATCCGGTTGAGGCAGGCAGTGGAACATAATTTTAGAAAGATGCATTCTGTAAAAGAATTTGCTGATTTACTTAATCTATCTACAAAGCAAGTGAATGAACTTTGTAAAAATCATACAGGTGTTACTATGCTTGAGTTTATTCACTCACGTATTGTGATTGAAGCCAAACGTTTACTTAAATTTAGCAATAAGCCCATTAAGCAGATAGCCTACCACCTTCATTTTACAGATGCGGCTCACTTCACCAATTTCTTTCGGCAGAAAACGGGAAAAACTCCTCTTGAATTTAAAACGGCTTGAGACACCCCGCTATATAAAAGTTTGATACGTTCTCATTTCAGGTGTTAGTATTTATCTTGCGGGATTTAGTGTCCGCACTGCATATTCGCGCCCTGTCAATATGAACTTCAGTCCGTTGCTAATTGTTGCCGTCATCTTTTCGGTTCTCTACCTAATCATGGTAATGTATTTTTTTACAGGATGGCTGTGCCTTAAAAAACATGACGCAGGTGAAATAAAGGATGGAAGGGTAATACCTTTTGTGTCGATAATCGTACCAGTTCGTAACGAAAGCGAAAACATAAGGGAATGCTTAGAGAGTATTTTTAAACAGAACTACCCGAAAAATTTGTTTGAAGTAATATTGATTGATGATTACTCTACTGATTCTACACTCCAAATGGTTCAGGAATTC
>JAZKEP010000113.1:0-3662 GCA_040387015.1 Bacteroidota bacterium | reverse complement strand
TGAGCAATACTATGAGGATATAACAAAGGGGGTGCAACTCTTTATGCCTCCTCAAAAAAAGTAATAACTGTAATCTGCACTATACTCCGGTTCTTCCGGTTCGTATGGCCCCTAATCGAATATATCATCCCAAAGAGGGATGGTGTGGTAGTTTTCGACTTGAATTTTTTGCTGAATGGAATCCCGGGCAGAGACGAAGAAGTTTTTACCCCACTTTAAAAAGTCAAGGTAATCCTCTTCGCTGAATCCTTCTGCTTTTAAAAGGGGATGCAAACGGTTCCAAATCTGACCCGCAGCACACTGCAGACACATTTCTACATACAGCGAAAGAAAAACCATATCCCGCAAAGTGAATTTGTCGTCTTCATCTTCCCAGGTGCCCAGGCATTTATGTTTAAGATACATCAGGTAGGCGCCTCCGCCAAATTTAATAAGCTTTAAGCGGTTATGATCGTAATCAAAATCGGGATGGTTCAGCAGTTTATCCAGTATAGAAAAAGTAGTTTCGAAAACAAATTGATGGTATTCATTGTTAGGATCGTGCGTCCACACTATCTTAAGTTCGTTAGGGTCAGGGTCTTTTCTTCTGGCAAAAGCGTCCAGAAAAATTTCCCGCGCATGTTCTGCCATACGCAGCTCGAACACTCCTTTAGGCGGCAGATTAGATATGTTATGCTTACGTGCATAAATTTCTAACTGCTTGCGATGGCGATTAAGGGCAGCTTCCATAATACCCGACAGGAAATCGATGGAATAGAGTGCATCCTCATAACAACCATTTACAATAAACACATTGAATGTTTCAAACGCCAGGCGGTTTACAAAGTTCATTTTAAGCGGCAGGTAATATTTCCAACTCTGTTCACCGGTGCGAACTATAAAATAATCGAAATCAATGGGCGTATTGCCCAAGGTGCTTCCGCTTACCGACTTGCCTTTGTGCCATGTATAATTAAGTACCCATTGCTTGGCATTCACTTGAATGTCGGCCCCCAGTGGAGTCTTTTCAGGAAATTCAACTGACATATATGACGGTGTTTCACAAAAATATCATTTTGAATAAACTTTAGTAGAACTACAACTCCAACCCCTGCTCTTCCAAGTCTGCCGAAAGATGACTTGGAATAATAGCAAGAAGTCTATGACTTAGCACGAGAAGGTTCTCGTATGTAATACCTAATGCGTGGCATGGACCCTGCGCTTATATTTTTAAGCGCAAGGTCCCCGAAGCGCGAGACGCTGCGCGGACTATGATGGAAAATGGGAGCATGAGACGATGGGAGAATTCTATAACTCTCGGGGTTAGGGGGATGTGGCGGAGTAAAGGAGCGGTAATGAGGGTGCAAACTATCGCGCAGCGGTGCCCAGGTTTGGCAGTTGGTTTTTTTGACGGAGATAGTCGGTAAGTATGCTGTTATGGTCGAATGCCAAAGCATAGTTGAGGTAATTGCGCGTGGTAATAAATGCTTCGGCATCATCACCGGCCAGGGGCTCACCGCCAAGCACTACGGCTTTGAACACGACCGATACATAGCGCCCGCGCGGGTCGCGGCCGGGGTTTGAATATACCCCGATTATGCCAGTGAGTTTTATATCGAGCCCGGTTTCTTCTTTGGCTTCGCGTATGGCGGTTTGTTCAATTGTTTCGTTGCCATCTAATTTGCCCCCCGGCAAACCCCATTGGCCTTTGAATGG
This sequence comes from Bacteroidota bacterium, assembly GCA_040387015.1. Classification (GTDB taxonomy): domain Bacteria; phylum Bacteroidota; class Bacteroidia; order Chitinophagales; family LD1; genus Bog-950. The sequence goes on along the minus strand of JAZKEP010000113.1, from coordinate 1,967 downwards.
CGGGTTTTTCCTTTTTACCAGTGCAATGCTACCGTCCTTATATTCAATAATAATGTCGGCTGTCAGCATTACCGGTGTTTCTTTCTCCTTCATGATTTTTGTTTGTTACGGTACACAAATAGGTTGCCACCACGAGCTGATGGCCTGCTCAACTGTTTTTGATGAGCCAGGTGCTGAAATCTTTTACGCTGGTAAAGGTATAATCGGGTTGGTGGCGCAGCGGTTTGGGTGGCTGGTATTCGGGCGCCCATTTGGCCAGCACGGCAACCACTCCCATCAGCAGGCTTGCTTTTACATCACCGGGCGCATCACCCACATATAGTACCTCCTTTTTTTTGATTCCCTTCCATTTTTTTAATACGGTTGCCAGTGAAATTTCTTTAATCGGCTCAGCGGGGGAGCCTGTTTCCACATAATCAAAATATTTATCGATGCGTAACTGAGCGAGGGTAATGAGCGCGCTTTTTAAACCCTTACCCGTTACGATGGCCAATTTAATTTTTCGCGATTGCAGTTGATGAAGCAGCGGTATTATTCCTCGGAAGGTTTTGGGACACATGGAGGGGTGCAGTTTGCGGTAATGCGTGTGAAATTTTCGGAGACTTTCTTCGACATAGGCAGGGGCGAACGTGCGAATAGTAGCTTCCTCAGTGGGGCCGAATGTGTCCATTATTTGTTGGTCGGAAACCGGCTGCTTGAGGTAAGGACCCAAAGCACGCTGAAAACTGGTGACCACCAAGGGCACCGAGTCGGCAAGCGTACCATCAATATCGAATATGACACCTTTAATTTTTTTCACTTCACGGAAGGGAACAAAATATGTGCCGCCCAACCCTGTGTTCGGAAGAAAGAACGATTATAACCGTGGCAAAAGACACAGAGAAAGTGCCGACATCTTCTTATTTTTGATAAAACACCTATCCGTTATGATCGAATTTATCCTGCCCCCGATACCCCCTGCAAACGAAGTGTTTGAAATATTACCTTGCGAGGAAGATGATTTATATTGTCAGTTGAAATTCAAGGGTAAGCTCCTTCCTCCCGAAATTTTATCGGCTGCCATAGGTGGTTTTACAGTAACGATGGCACCCGAGGTGTTTCTTGATTTTAAGGCAGCATTTATATCGCCCGGTTTTGTTTTTACTCTTCATATTCCCCAAAAGAAATGCCTGCAGCTTTTCTGCGGGGTCTCTTTTTTTATAAAAGACGATGAAGCGGTTTTGGAGTTTAACTTTTTTGATATGGAGGAGGAGACGGATGATGTGTTTAATCCGCATTCGCCTTTAACCGCCTTTGCCGAAATGGCGGAAAAAGCAGGATACACTATTACAGAAAGGGATACCGACCCTTGGGGATGCGATTTGATGGTACTTGTGGGCATGACTATACCTTTGCAGGATAAAGTTTATGAGCACTATGTAAATCATGTACAGGTATTTGAAATTATGTTCCGGCAAATTGAGTTGGAGGTTATGAAAGCAGTGAATAAAAATTAGAGCCAACACAAATTATTTTTTTTGGAAAGGTGAGGGAAGAGGATAGATTTGACAAACACTTTGCTGCTGGTGAAACACCAACATCACACAAAAGGAATTATCAAACCCACATATTGTTATGGCAGTAGGATTTACACCGCAGCACCAGGAGGAACTTCCGTATAACGAACTTACCTCCCATCAATTTTTAGCCATTGCCATTCAGACCGCCCGGCAATTAGAATGGAAATTAAGCCACACCAGCCCAAACGGTTTTATCGCTTACACCAAAATGTCGTGGAAATCTTTCAGTTATAAAATAACCCTTAAGCTGGAAGAAAATACCGCTACCATCAAAAGCGAAAGTACCGGAACTGAAATGGTAGATTGGGGAAGAAACAAAAAGCAGGTTGACCAATTTACGACTGCTTTCAGTGAAACAAAAAATTAAATATTAATAGATTGATCAATCTATTAAACGATATCCATAGA
>JAZKEP010000112.1:2969-9956 GCA_040387015.1 Bacteroidota bacterium | reverse complement strand
TATGGTATTACCGTATACCAGGAGCAGGTGATGTTGCTTTCGCAAAAACTTGGCGACTTTACCAAAGGCGATGCCGATTATCTGCGCAAAGCGATGGGAAAGAAGGACAGGAAGACCCTCGATAAAATGAAAGGCAAATTCATGGATGGGGCAAAAGCGAAAGGTCTGGATGCAAAGAAATTAGAGAAAATATGGACGGACTGGGAAGCTTTCGCGCAGTATGCTTTCAATAAATCGCACTCCACCTGCTATGCATTTGTTGCCTTTCAAACTGCTTATTTAAAAGCCAACTATCCTGCTGAATTTATGAGTGCCCTGATGACGAATAACCAGGGCAACATTGATAAGATTACCTTTTTCATGGAAGAGTGCAGGCGCATGGGCATACAGGTAAAAGGGCCTGACATTAACGAAAGCGATGTAAAATTTGCAGTAAATAAAGTTGGTGAAATCCGGTACGCGCTTTCAGCCATCAAAGGAGTAGGCGAAGCGGCTGTTGAGGCAATTGTTGCTGAACGGAAAGCTAACGGTGCTTACAAAAGTATTTACGATTTAACCCGCAGGGCAAGTGCCAGGGCGGTGAATAAAAAGAATCTGGAGGCATTAGGCTATGCAGGTGCTTTTGATTCATTTGAAGGTTATCATCGAGGCCAGTACTTTTTGCCTGACAAAAAAGATGGCTTGAGCTTGTTGGAAAAAGCAGTCCGCTATGGAAGCAATGTGCAAAACACATCCGCTTCTCAACAGAACTCTTTGTTTGGTGAAATGCAGGGAGGCGTTGATCTTAGCGAACCCAGTTCTTTTGGAAGCGATGAATGGAGTTTGTTGGAAAAGCTGAAAAAGGAAAAGGAAGTAACAGGCATCTACATCAGCGGACATCCGTTGGATGATTACAGATTGGAGATTGAAACTTTCACTACCTGTAGGTTGAACGAGGTAGAACAGTATAAAAACAAAGAAGTAAAAATTGCGGGTATCGTTACCACTACCGAAACCAAATTTTCAAAAAACGGAAACCAATATTGCAGGTTTACATTAGAAGATTTCAAAGGCACTTACGGCTTTGCCTTATTCGGTAAAGATTACATGGCTTTCAAAACTTTTACTGAAACACCTAACGCTATGCTTCATGTTACAGGGCGGTATCAACCGCGCTGGAATAGCGAAACAGAATTTGAGTTTAAGATTATAAAGATTGATTTACTGTCCGACATTCGCAGTAAGCTCACCAAATTTCTCACGCTTGAAGTTTCTTCCTTTGATGTAAACGATCAGATGATTGACGAAATTCAATCGGTGCTTACCAAATATCCAGGCAAAACAAAACTGCGTGTAAAGTTTAAAGATGAAGAAGAAGGAATTGTGGTTGGGGTAAACTCGTCTTTAAAAGCAATTGAACTGAGCAACGAATTTCTGAGGGAGCTCGATGCCTTAAGGCTGATTTACAGCTTAAACTGAAGTGCCGTTTCTTCTTGATTCAGATTTACGGCCACTACACCTTTTATTTCCGGCACTGCACGTTTAACAGCATCTTCAATACCGGCCTTCATAGTCATAAAACTTTGAGGACAGGTGCTGCAGGCGCCTACCAGCTTTACATGAACCATCATATCGTCCGTTATCTCAACTATCTCCACATTGCCACCGTCATCATTTAAGTAGGGGCGCATAGTGTCGAGCGAGGCTTCGACTTTTTTAAGTAGTTCTTTTGAGTGTGTAAGCGTCATGATAAAACCGTATCGGTATCTTGAGGCTGCAAGTTAGCATTTTTTATTGCCACCTGTCTCGCCACGTTTGCAGCTACTTCATCAAAGGCATTTGCAATCACTTTGTTCTCTCTGCTATAAACACTCGCAGGCTTTCCGGTGTCTCCACCTTCACGTATTCCCTGAATTATAGGAATCTGCCCGAGAAAAGGAATTTCATACTCCTCCGATAATCTTTTGCCTCCGTCTTTGCCGAAGATGAAATATTTGTTGTCTGGTAATTCTTCAGGAGTGAAGTAAGCCATGTTTTCTACCACACCCAAAACGGGAACATTGATGCTGTCTAAGCGAAACATTGCAACCGCTTTGCGCGCATCGGCCAAGGCCACTTCCTGCGGAGTGGTAACGATGATGGCTCCTGTTACATTCAATGTTTGAGCCACCGTGATGTGAACATCACCCGTGCCCGGTGGCATATCCACCACCATGTAATCTAACTTGCCCCAGATACAATCGGTAACAAACTGCCTGAGTGCGGAAGTAACCATCGGTCCCCGCCAAACAATGGCCTGGCGGTCATCCACCATTAAACCGATACTCAGAATTTTAATTCCTTCTGCTTCGAGCGGAACCATGTAGTGCTTTTCTTTAATGGTGCGTATCTCCGGCTTCTTCCCTTTCGCTCCCAGCATCATGGGAATACTGGGTCCGTGAATATCGGCATCTATCAAGCCAACGCTGGCCCCCGTTCTTGCTAAACTAAGTGCCAGGTTCACGGCCACGGTTGATTTACCTACACCGCCTTTGCCCGAAGCCACACAGATAATGTTCTTCACGCTTGGCAGAACATTTACGTTCTCTTTACGAAGCGAAGTAACGTTGGCGGTAATTTCAATCTCCACTTCTAAATCGTTGCTTACATATTCATGGATGGCATGGATGCAGTCGTTCTTGATTTTTTCTTTGAGCGGACAGGCAGGAGTAGTAAGTGTAAGTTTGAAACTTACCTTTTTATCTGAATGTTGCTGATCATGTTCAGCGTTACTAAATCCTTTTTAATATCCGGATCATCAACGTGGCGCAGCGCATTGAGAATATCGTCAGTTGTATAACTCATAAATTTTGTTCAGGGGGCGAATTTGTACCATGTTAGCCACAACTCCAAAGCGGGCAGGAATAGTTTGTGGTTTTTATTAAAAAAGACAGAAGACCTGGAACAGCAAAAGTTATTTCAAGGGCTATACACTTAAGCCGCTTGGGAAATTTTAATTTTTACCCGTTGTTGTAGTTTGTTTACTCAGACTACACAACGTACACGCCACCCATTAATCATCATACATAAACACCTTCCTGGGCTGAGGTATAGGCCGTTTTCCGGCAGATAAAGGTCGCCTGGTACGGGGCAGAGTCCACTTGGTACGAAGCGGAGGCCACCCGGTACGAGGCGAAGGCCACCCGGTACGAAGTGAAGGTCAACTGGTACGAGGTGAAGATCAACCGGTACCGGGCGATGTTTTAAGGTGATTTTTGTATGTAATTCTTCCTTTTTTGGACTATAAACCCATTTGCCATGGCAGCTTTAACACTCCGCGTGCCTTTAAACTACCACAAACTACCCTTAAACGAAGTAGAAGATTTTGCCAATGGCGTTAATTCGGCTATTTTGGCAATAACCCGCCCCTTATGGTGCTGCCTTTTCCTCCGCATAGTATCAAAGCGGGGGACTAAACTCCCGCTTTAATGAAGCAAGGTCACTGAGCCCTGCAGTTTTTCATCATCCTTAAAAGGCCGTGCAATTACCAGGTAATAAACAAAAGTGCCTGCCGGTTGCAGTGTGCCTTTAAATTTTCCATCCCAGCCGGAAGCGCTGTTATGCATTAACTCGCCATAGCGATTATAAATGCTGAAACTTTTAACGGTGGCAATAGCGCTCGCAAAAACAGGATAGAATACATCATTCTTTCCATCGCCATTGGGTGTAAATGCATTGGGCACCACCACCGGGCTTTCGATAATGTTTACATAAACGCGCAGCGAAGTTGTATCCTCACAGGGGCCGCTGGTTACAGTCAAAGTATAGATGATATCTGCCAGCGGGGTAGAAACCGGGGCAGCAGCAGTTGCATTATCCAGATAATCGGTAGGTGCCCAGTTATAAAGATGAGCTCCGTTACCTCCGCTAACAACCGCTCCCAGTGTTACCGGCTCTCCCTGGTCAACCCGCACACTGTCGAACAGCGCGGTAGCCTCAAATGCCTGAACCGTTACCACTATTGAGTCATTCACTAAACAACCCGTAGCGGTATCGGTTATCTGAACATAATAAGTGATACTGGTATCGGGAGTAGAAACGGTTTGAGGGCAATCATTACAACTTAAATAAGTGGCGGGTTGCCATACATAAATATTTCCTCCTGTGGCAGAAAGCAATGTAGAGCTACCGATGCAGATGTTTGTATCGTTACTAAGCGAATAAGAAAAATTTTGAGGGGTTACTACCACCGTGTCATACTTAGGGCAGGTGCCGCCAAAATATCCCGTAAGGTAATAGGTAGTAGGTTGGCTTGGTGATGCAAAAGGGCGGGCTGCCGTATCGCTCGATAAGCCGCCTGAAGGAGTCCATTGATAAGTTACAGGAAGCGTAGGCGAAGAACACATGCGCACACGCATTTCGGGAATCACCTGATACATTTGCGCCATGCTTGCCGGCAAGCTGCAGCCTAAAGCAGTAGCGGCTGTACCCGAGTGGAAGCTATTGTAGTTTACCGTTGCTGCTGAAATAGCATCCTGCCCGGAAGAAGGGAAACCATCGGGCTGGTCCCAACAGATTTCTATTACCAAATTCGAAACACCATCCCAATCAAAGGTATTTTGCAGGGCAAAGTCATTCCATCCTGCTACACTTGCAAAGCCGAGAAGCGGTGCAGGATAAACCAGTGAGGTTGGTTCCCAGGCCGTATCACTCAATTCAGATTTACCGGTGCATCCCATCTTTACATTAAAATTCTGGAAAGGAAAAGCCGAACCCTTGGCGGTAATTCTCAATCCTATCTGATTGATGGTGCCGCTTCTAAACCCTGCCGCCAGCAAATCAGAAGCACGGTAGAGTACCTGGGTGCGCTGATCTTCATACAAGGGCGAAAAGAAAAGTCCCTGAAAAGGAGTTATGCTGGAAGAGGATGCATTGGGCGGAGAGAAAGTATTTATCACAGGGCTGATATTGCAGGGGGTGCTGTTGGTGCCACAGTTTAAGCTTCCGCCATTGGGCGGAATACCGGTAACCTGCGTGTTTATTTGCACCGGAACACCTGCACAAAAAGGAACATCGGGCCCTGCACTTATTCCAAAAGAAGTATCAATGTTGAGTATAACAGAACCACCACCTCCACACGAACCGTCATTTGCTGTTAAATAATAAGTAGTGCTTTCGTTAAGTATAATGGTTGGATTAAGCGAGTCGCGGTCGAACATATTGTTCGTAGGCGACCAGGCGTAGGTAACAGTTTTGGCCGGGGCGTTGCAATAAACAAACTGCACATTAGGTCGCAATTGGTCGGTAAGCAGCACAACCGCAGGGGCGTTAAGGTTACATCCCGAACTGCGGTCAGTTCTTGCAAATACCACCGAGCTATAGCCTGTGTTGGTAGCATTAACGCGGTCGGGAAGACTGGAAGACGCATTATCAAAACAGATTTCAACGATCAGGTTCGATTGTCCATCCCAGTCATAGGGAGTATTGAAATTGTGGTTATTGTAACCCGTACCGCTTGGGGTGAAAGCAGTGTCAACCATGGTTACGCTCAGTCCGGGCACAAATCCGGTAAGCTCATCCAGTTCGGTGCAGCCCATGCGTATCGTGAAATTGGAATAAGGTAGTGAACTCGATTTCTGTGAAATGTCAAAAGCAATGTCGGTAATAGTTCCCGCCTGCATTCCTAATCCCTGAAGCTCGCTGGCCCTGAAAAGCACCTGCATTCTTGAGTCTTCATACAAACCATTGTAAGGGGTATTGCCGTTTGAAACTCCGGTACCTACTGTTTTCAATACAAAGTTTCCCTGGCAGGGTGCCACATTTAAACCACAGGGCAGGGTTGAGATATCGGCATTCAAAAGAATGGTATCGCCCACACACACTTTGTATTTATCTGCTGTTATGTTCACCAAAGGTCCTTGTCCTTGTACCACTATTCGCAGGGTAGAATCACGGATGGTGCATCCGGTATCGGAAGTAATTGCAACGGTATAGTCTGTGGTGTAATCGGGTTGTGCAATAGGGTCTGCAATCGTTCCTGAATTCAGTTTTTGGGTAGGGTTCCATTGGTATGTGTAAGCGCTGTAAGTTGAATCAGGAAAGGCATTAAGCTGTACATATTCAAAGCGGCAGATGGTGTCCTCTGATTGAGTTAAGGTATAGGTAAAATCAGGAACGCGATGAACCATTACTGTATCTGTATTCCTGCAACTGGAACTTAGGTTGCTGGTTACAATATAGGTGGTAGTTTGCGAAGGAGAAGCCAGCGGGTTACCTGCATTGGGATTATCAAGCCCGGCAGAAGGCGACCAGGTAAAAGAAGTTCCTCCGTAGGCCTGTAACTGAACAGGACCACCGGCAGGACAATAAGATAAATCGGGCCCCGCAAAAGTGCCTGCAAGAACCTGAATGGTAATGGCATAAGCCTGATTACTCGACAGCGGGCAATTATCGTTTTTAAGGGTAACAATAAATGTGTGTTCACCGGTATCTAATGCGGTAGGAGTCCATTGAAATACTCCAAAAACTGAATCCTGCGAAAAATAACTGGTGGTAAATTGTGCCCCTGCAATAGATTGGGCAACGTTTGATTGCACATAGATAGAATCGCCTGATTGCTCAATTGCTAAAGTGGAAAAGCGTAATTGATTACCCGGACAAACCTGCACCAGCGAGGGACTTTGATAAAAGCCATTTTGAACGGTAGAAGAAATAGCACCGGTAAATGTAGGAACCGGGTTAGCACATCCTGCCAGATTCAAAACCACTATCTGAATATCGCGCATGGTCGAACCTATCAGCACTCCGTTTCGGTATTCCTGCACCAATACTGTTATTACCGCTACCTGAATGCCATTGGGAGTAAAGGTCATTTGACCTGTAGCTGTATTAAAAGGGAAGGTGCCTGTTGAGGTAGAAAGCGGCAAAGAGTTACTGAATCCTCCATTGTAAAGAATGGACGCTCCGCCCGTGCCAATAGGAGTAATAAGCGAATATACCAGCGAGTCGCCATCGGCATCTACTGCTCCG
>JAZKEP010000112.1:2149-2959 GCA_040387015.1 Bacteroidota bacterium | reverse complement strand
TAGGAGAAAGGTTGGTTAGCACAGATGAATGGTACCGGCAGGGTAGTAAAAACCGGTGAACTGTTGCAGCCTCCCAGTGTATTATTCAAAGTAGCCTCTATGTATATATCCTCGCTGCTGGGGCTTACCAAATTAGTAATTAGGTCATTGCGGCAACATTCGTTAAACCGGAAAGTCCAGTCGGGGCAGTTTTGCGGAAGGGTAATGGTGGCGGTGTAAGTAAAAGCCTGCACACCCGGCAAAGTTCCGCCATTGCAGGTGGATTGAAGAATGGAAGCATTGCAAAGAGGTGAAACCTCGCAAGGTGAACCACCGTTGGTGTTGGGCTGGCATGCTTCGGGGTTTAAAGTAACCGAACCACTTTGGCCGCAGCTGGGTGAAGAGTAGTTAAGTGTGATAGTGGCCGGCTGGCTGATACCAAAGCAATCGCGATAAAAGCGCAGCACTACTTTGTAGGTATTGGTAGCTGGGTCTATACATTCATAGCTCAGGTCGGCTCCCATAGCGTGCGAAGCGCGGGCCTCGCGAATATTTGTTAGTAACAGAACCAGAAGGGCACTAACAACAAAAAGGCGGTTCAGAGGTGATTTTTGAATCATACGGACGGTTTAAAATAAGGGGCCAAAAATATTGAATATTATGAAACCCCCCTATATGCAGGAAGAGGAAATAAAGCAAATTAAATCATTGCAAAACGCAATTCTATTCAGCTACTCTAAATTCAATAAACGCTCAACGAAGGACAGGCATCTATTCTTTGAGTTGGGTGTAACTGAGTAAAAGGGTTTTCGAGTTTAGTCTTTTTCAATG
>JAZKEP010000112.1:0-2139 GCA_040387015.1 Bacteroidota bacterium | reverse complement strand
TTTAAAATCATCGTACATTATAACCATGTATTACGTTTTTGTGGTCTCGTTTACAGTGCGCTTTTGTTGAATTGACGCTCCAACAACGGCAAAAAATTTATACTATTGCATCCTTACAAAACAAACCAAACCTATGAAGTTAAAATCTACCTTATTATGCCTATTGTTTCTCAGCAGCTTAATCAGCTTTGGCCAATCCACCACACTCACCACCCTGGTACCTGACTCCACTTTCTGCACCGGTGAGATGATAGAGGTTTCGTTTGTTACTTCCGATACCTTTGTTTACGATAACATATTCACTATTGAGTTATCAAATGCAGCAGGAAGTTTTACCAGTTCTACGGTTCTGGATACTATTAATAATCAATCGGGAGGTAACTACTTTGTTGCTGCACCGCTGGTAACTGCGGGTTCCGCTTACCGTATACGTGTAAGCGCGAGCAACCCGGGTTATATTGATACTGCTTTTACAAACATTCGTATAAGCGGCATTCCTGTAGTTACTTTCAACCTTCAGCCCAATAGCTTTTGTCTTCTGGCCCCGGCCTTCACTTTAACAGGCGGTCTTCCGGCAGGCGGCTTCTATTCTGACTCTAACAATTATGTATCCGCCAATGTATTTGATCCCGATCTTTCAGGTCTTGGAACACACACTGTTTACTATACTTACTCAGATAGTTTAGGTTGCGGCAACACTGCTTCAGACCAAGTAGAGATTGTCAACTGTCCCATCCCAAGTATTATCACACAGGTTTCTCCCACTTCTTTTTGCCCGGGCCAAACAATGACCATCGGCTATATTACTTCTGATCCTTTCTTCTCCGACAATATATTTACGATTCAACTGTCAAACGCAGCAGGAAGCTTTGCAAGCCCTACAGTTCTTGATACCATTCAAGCTCAAACAGGCGATACTGTAACTTACCCGGCACCTGCGGTAACGCCCGGTAGCGGTTATAAAATTAGAGTGATAGCCTCCAGCCCACCGGTGAATGGTATACCGTTAGGTTCTTTCACTATACGCCAGCAATTTGCCGCACCCAATGTGCAGTTAACTGCTCTCGGAGATGTTGATTTTTGCCTGGGTGATTCGGTAAGATTACAGCTTGATTCTTTATCTTTTTTATCCACGAAGTGGTTTAGGAACGGTATTGCCTTTAATACCGGTAACAGATTTAATGCGTTGGTGAAAGATTCGGGTTTGTATGTGGTAACCTTTACAGATACAGCGGTGGCGGGTTGTTCATCAGGTGCCGATACTCTTTTAGTGGCGGTGCATACCTTCCCTCCAAAGCCGGTAGTTACTGCCAGCGGGGCGCTTAACATCTGCGGCAGCGGCACAGTTACTTTAACGGCTCCTCAAAATGCCTCTTATACTTACTCGTGGACAAACTATGGCACCGCCATTACCGGTGAAACTACCCGCACTTACACGGCTGATTCCACTGGACAATACAGAGCTATTGTAGCACGTTTTGGTTGCCCCACAGCTTCTGATTTGATTAGAGTAAATATTAACCCTCAACCGATAGTTACGTTTACGCTTGCCTTAGATAGCTTCTGTTTGAATTCGCCACCTGTTAATTTATCAGGAGGTCTTCCTTCCGGAGGAATTTATTCAGGGGTGGGTGTAACCAGCGGCAGTACATTTACTCAAAGCGGTTTGGGAGTTTATACCATAACTTATACCTATACAGATTCTATAGGTTGCAGCGGATCAAATACTGACCAACTTGAAGTTTTTGACTGCACCACCACCAGCACAGGTATCAATAATTTAACCGCTGAGAATTTGTTCAGCATGTATCCAAACCCCACTAAGGATGTAGTAACTTTTGTAACGGATAAATCCGCTTATTGCTCTTTGCGTATCCTTACTTTGATTGGTGAGGAAGTTACCGGTAATAGCTTCCATCAGCAAATGTCATATTCAACAAAGGACCTTGCCCCGGGCGTATATATCGCTGAGATCACAGATTTAGCCAGTGGTGCTAAGTCGGTTAAGCGCTTGGTAAAGGAGTAAATTCAGTTGGATTTATTCGAAGGTATAGGTTTTCTTGTTGCACCAAACTTTAGTTTGGTAGGGCATAATGGAGTAGGTAACAGCTTCGTTCCACAACGTATATTTGTTCACCA
>JAZKEP010000111.1:1966-11496 GCA_040387015.1 Bacteroidota bacterium | reverse complement strand
TATCTGATGTGCCGACCACAGCAGGAGTTTTAACTCCTTCAAAAGTTTTGGTAATAGTAAAGGTATCGGTGGTGGCGCGCATAGAATCAGGATACAGGTGAACATCATGTGTAACAAAATCTGCAGTGCTATGCGTAATACGCGCATCGCCCTGCAAGCCACTGTAGTTCAATTCAAACTTGCCATAGTATCTTCCTTTTCCGTTATAAAGCGGGTAACCATCGGGGGGAGTTTCAGCCTTGAATCCAAGAGATAAATCTTTTTGAATGGATATCTTATCCTGAATGTCAGGGAAAATTCCTCCCGAAGCAAGTTTACCAGGCCAATTTACCATGCCGGGACTGAAAACTCCCATACTGTCCAGACGAAAAGGTTCCAACTCAAAGGAGAAGTTTTTGCGGGTGTAGGCACCTTTAGCTATAGCAGGGTCATCATAATAAATACTCGACTTTTCCTTACTCTGAAGCTTAGGAAACTGCAACAAACGTGTTCTGCCTGCTTTATTAATAGGGGCATCTATTTCCAGTAACCCGGTTATATTCTCAATGCGTGACTTCATTTGCACCAACACAGGATTGCCATTTGGATCAATAGTATTGGCGCTATCAGGAATGTAAAGAACCATGGTGTCAACTTTAGTAAGGTCAACAGTGAACGGCTTGTAGTTGAATTTATATTTCTGGCCGGTGAGGTCTGTGCGCCCTGCATAAATCAATCCGTCAAATTCCATGTTACGGTCTTTTTGCAGACTGATAGCATTGTTCTTTGGACGAAAGAAAACATAGGCGGTGTCACTTATCGGCACTTCAAACACTCCATTCAAATCAATATTGTTATTTTGTATGTCTATGTAATCATTTCCCGTTTTAGGTATTGATTTTATTCTAATTACATCATAGTCAATCTTCTTTACATTGGCGAGAACATAGTTCATGGTCTTGTCCTTAACCGTAACAATTCCCAATTCTTCGTTGTATAGAATGAATCCGCTCTCAACTAACTGGTAAAACAGCGACTTTACTTCTCCTTCTTTCAGATTCGGATTTATGGCCCTTGCTATTTCAACAGCATTCAAATCGCGGGAGCCTCCTTGCTGTTCCACTAATTTTTTCATGATAGACAGCGGTTCGTAGTTGGTGTAACCCTGTACCTGCCGTATCAGTTCCTTATTAAAGTAATTTTCCGATTCATAAATTCCGGGTTTTTGTCCCACACCCGATAGTATCTTCAGGTTAAGAATGGATGAATCCATATTCCAGAAGATAGCATCAGTCTGAAACTCGTGCTTATGATACGAATCGGTGAATTTAGATTTCCCGATTCCTGTTTCACCGCGCAGTAATCGCATTTCACGCTTCGGTATTTTATAAACCACACTCAATTGAGGATGAAAGATTGAGTCGCTTCCAAAGTAAATGGATACTTCCGCTTTATCAGCGCCTAACTCAATTCCTCTCTTGATGCTGATGTTAGCTGATTTCGCAGAAAGAATTTTTGTTTTTCCATCTCGGCTATAAAAATCAAGCGATGCTTTTTCATCAGCAGTTCCATATCCTAATACTCTATTGCCATTCATACTAAATCCGCCTACATAGGAAACATTGGGCGCAATATCTTTCACGACAATTCCTAAATCATACGATTCGAAACGCGGATAACTCATAGAAGATGAGTCGATACTGGAAACCATTTTATCCGTCAGTTTCCCTCGTAAAGGTGTTTTGAAATATTCTGTGTTGGTGAAGGTAACTGTATCAACGGTGTAGTTATAGTTTAAAGTGTTGATTGAATAATTCTTGAAGGTGCAAAAAACTTTATTCGGATCTAAGCCGGCCCGACTCCAGTCAACACGTCCCGATTTTCCTTCCCATTTTAATTCGAGCGGATAATAATCACCTGAGGTTTGACGTATCGCTACCGAATCGTTTTTGAGAACACCGAACAAATTGGTAGCAGCAAAACTTACATGGGGACGCAAGCCCTCGCTATCAAATTTATAATCACGGCTATCTACTTTCCACGTTTTTCCGGGAGTGATGTGTAAGGCACCTTGTTCAAAGAAGCCCTCTGAAAAATCCATTGCTTTTACAAAGCCGGTGTTGTCTCCTTTTCTTTGTGCATCAATAATGTCATCAATAAATTGCGACCAGGAAAGAAACTGTGCATCGGTTTGTACGCTTTTTGCAGCAGCCATAACAGCATTTAAATAGGGAACGAAATGAGAGGTTGCCGACATGCTGCGCTCGGTCATTACATTGCAGGTTTTAGCCATTCTTTCATACCAGCCCGAGGGGATTTTTCCTTCTTTTGCCATCTTCTCGAAGGCAGATACAGCATTTACTGCCTGCTCCATTTTGCTTGCAGTCATGAAAAAATTCAGGTCTTTCAAAAAAGCAGCTTGTTCTTTATTAAAAGTCATTACCGTTTGTCCGCTTACATGTAACGAAAAACAGAACAGTATAATTGCTGATACTAATTTTTGCATCCGGTTAATTTTTCTTTATGAAAGTTGAAAGGATATAGCCACCCAACCATTGTTTCGCAAAGCATCTTTTGCAAGCAGCCCGTTTTTTTGGGCTTCGCTTAGAATATCTTTTTCGTCACTCAATAATATTCCGCTTACCATCAATATTCCTTTTTTACCGAGCAAACTTTTCCACTTTACTAGGTTTTTTAAAATAACGTTACGGTTGATGTTTGCCAAAATAATATCGAAGCGTTCGTTGAATACATGGGAGTCGTCACCGAGCATAGTTTCTATTTTAACGCTCTTGTTTCGTTCTATATTTTCTAAACAATTGTTATAAGCCCATTCTTCGTTATCGATGGCAATAATTTTTTCAGCTTTCAGTTTCTCCGCAAAAATGGCAAGCACCCCAGTGCCGCTTCCGAAATCGAGCACGCTTTTGTTTTCGAAATTTTCTTTCATCATTAATTCTGCCATAGAAGCAGTGGTAGCATGATGCCCTGTGCCGAAACTCATTTTAGGTTCAATGATAATTTCAAATTCTGTTTTAAAAGCATCGTGAAAAGGCGCACGAATACCCAAACGGTTGGCAATTGATACAGGCTCAAAATTCTTTTCCCATTCCTCATTCCAGTTTATATCGGATATATGCGAAGGGGAATACTTCACATGATGCAATTCGTTATCATACAGTATTTCTTTAATCTGCATGTCGGATATCTTCCCTGCAGGGATATAAGCTTTTAACGAGTCGGACGTTTCTTCAAAACCTTCAAATCCATAATCGGTAAGAATTGAGATGAGCCAGCTTCGTTCAATTTCATCACTAGTGTGAAAGTCGTAGAGTGTGTACTGCATGTATGCAAAATAAGCAACTACCCGATGCGGTAGGAAAAAAATTATACAGCAGCCCGAATGATTGCAAGGAAATCAGCAGCCTTAAGCGAAGCACTGCCAATTAAGCCTCCGTCAACATCGGCACAACTGAAAAGTTCCTTAGCGTTATCGGGCTTGCAGCTTCCTCCGTAAATAATCCTGGTTTGTTGCGCCAGATCATTTGAATATTTAGCTGCAATCTGACTGCGGATAAACGCATGCATCTCTTGCGCCTGTGCAGATGTGGCATTTTTGCCAGTACCAATAGCCCAAACAGGTTCATAAGCAATAATTATTTCTGCTATGGCAGCAGCCGGAAAGTTGAGCAGACTTTCTTCCAGTTGTTTCTTCACATACTCCTGCTGCTGGTTTTCATTGCGAACCTGCAGCGGCTCACCGCAACAAAAAACGGGGGTAAGTTCATGCTTGAGAGCCACCTGAAGTTTCTCTCTCAACACCTCATTTGTTTCGTTAAAGTATTCTCTACGCTCAGAGTGACCGATAATAACATAGTCTACACCCACACTTGATAACTGGGCGGGAGAAACCTCACCGGTGTACGCGCCACTTTCTTTATGCGAACAATTTTGAGCGCCAAACATTATTTTGTCGCCTTCATACATATCCATCAAATCACCCAACATCACAAACGAAGGAAAAACCAGCACCTCACAGTGTGAATTTTCCACAGCAGGGGCCACCTGACTCAGCCATCCTGCGGCTTCTTCAATATCCAGGTTCATTTTCCAGTTAGCGGCAATAATTTTTGTTCTCTTCTTCATTTAGTCTTTGCGGTATTTTGCCTCTCGTTCAAAAATTGTTGTCAGAATTTTTATATCAGCTTCGTCCAGTTTAATATTTCTGCGCTCCATCATGCGTTCGGCCACTTCCAGTGATTTATCTAAAGCAAAGGTGCGAAGCCAGCGGGACCCTCCCCAACTGAAAGAAGGAATAAACTTAGGCGGAAAATCACTGCCGAAAACATTAGCGCTTACACCCATTACAGCTCCGGTATTGAACATGGTATTGATGCCTGTTTTAGAATGGTCACCCATTACTAAGCCGCAAAAGGTAAGCTCTGTTTCAACCGCTTTGCCCTCGCGGTAGCTGAACACCTCTACCGGAGAATAATTATTCTTCAGATTACTGTTGTTGGTGTCTGCCCCCAGGTTACACCATTCGCCAATGATGGAGTTACCCAGGAAACCATCATGCGCTTTGTTGCTGTTAGCCTGAAAAATTACATTGTTCAACTCGCCACCCACTTTACATCCGGGGCCGAGTGTAGTGGCACCGTAAATCTTTGCCGACATTTTTACCACGGCATGTTCGCATAAGGCAAAAGGCCCGCGGATGGCGCAGTTTTCCATTACCTCGGCATTTTTACCAATGTAAATTACTCCTGTATGGGTATTCAATACGCTTGCTTCTACTTTGGCTCCTTCTTCAATAAACAAGCTATCAGCGGGGCCTATCAGCTTATTGCTATCACTAAGCGGCTGCGATTTTTTTCCTTTCGTTACCAGTTCAAAATCTGCCTTCAGAGCATCGCCATTCAACTTAAACAGATCCCACGTATGGTTGATGCGAAGAAAACTTTCGGTGTATTCAATAGGAGCGAAGCCTTTGGCAATGGCTTCGAAATTCTCATAGTTCAAATGATGCTTCTCGGTTTTGAAAGCAATCAGGTTTCCGTTTGCATACAGCGACTGAAGCGCCCCTAATTTCTGAATGGTTGAAACCAATTTCTCATCAGGAAGAACAGCGCCATTTATGTAAAGGGCGGGAGAGGAGTCAATGGAGGGAGGGAATTTTTCCGACAGGTAAGCTTCGGTGAGTGAAAAGGATTTTTGTTGAAGCAGCTTTTCCCATTTCTCACGAATAGTTAAAATGCCAACCCTTAAATCGGCAACCGGTCGTGTGAAGGTAAGCGGCAGCAGGTTCTCGTGGCTTTTATGGCAATCGAACAGGATAAGATTCATGCGGCTAAAAATAGAAAGTTCTTGCAAGTTAGATTGCTGAAGCAGATGACTCAAACCAAAGAGGTTGATTTGAGGGGAGATTAAATGAAAATGCCTCCGATGTGTCGGAGGCATTTGCTTTATTATTCAGCGGGTTTTTCTTCCGTTGTTTTTTTAGCGTAGCGCTTTTTGAACTTGTCAATACGTCCTGCAGTATCTACCAGTTTCATTTTACCGGTAAAGAACGGATGGCTCTCGCTCGAAATTTCAAGCTTAATTAAAGGGTATTCGCTACCGTCTTCCCATTTGCCCATTTCTTTGGTATTGGCAGTGCTCTTGCCCAGCCATTGTTTATCCTGTGAAATATCTCTGAAGATTACAGTTCTATAGTTGCTTGGATGAATATCCTTTTTCATAACATTTGTTTTTTGGGACGGCAAATATAGAGTTTTGATCGAAAAATAAAAATTGCCAATGCAAACGGGTCTGAAGATTAATAAAAGAAGATGATGGTGCTGCCATATCCATAGCGGCTGTGATACTCATTCTTGTAACTCTTTACCTCGGGATGTTTATCGAGCAGCTTGTAAATTTCCTGCTTTAGTTTTCCTTTCCCCAGTCCGTGTACCACCCGAAACTCCAGTTTGCCTGCAGCTATGGCTTTGTCCATGGCTTTTTCAAATTCATCTAATTGATGGAACAGGGCATCTTCGGGCGCAATTTTTCCTTTGCCTACCTCCCTTTGTTCAAGGTGCAGGTCAATTACGTCTTCCGAATTTTCCACCTTGTTGCTAAAGCCCGGGTTGGCCCCGCCCATCATGTACATCTTCAACAGCTCAGGGTCGAAACCGGGAGTTGTCTTCTCCTTATTTTTCTTCTTGCTCATTGTAATTTAAGATGAAACCTCCTGAAAGTTTTTCCTGAATTCCACGGCCCTTGCTATATCTGTAAACGATTCCTTAGTGCCCCCTGTTCCTATTATAGTAATAGTGCCGTAGCCAAACATTCTGCCGAAAATGCTTTGGTCAACATTTACACTTTCAATTTTGTTAAGGTTCATTTCGAAAGTGCTGCGGGCAAAAATTCCTGTTTTAATAATTACACGCCTGTTGGTAATCACAAATTCATCGCTCCACCTTTTTAAAGCAGGAACAACAAAAAGGGTAAAAAGACCTGAAAGGGTGAAGAAGATTTTCCAGTGATACTTGGTTTCGTACATCACCTGCTCATCTTTTAAAAGGTTATTGTTAACATAGCTGCCCATCGAAGAAATTTTTCCAAAAGTAGAAATAAAGAAAGTAACCCATCAGTTACTTATCATTTCAAACTGTCCTTTCTTTTCCAGTTCCAGATATTTTTGAAAGCTAACGGGTTCGTAAACCCCTGCACTATGAATAGCGGCTACCCAATAACCAGGCCAGCCGCTTAAGATAGCATCCGATTGCACATGAACCTTGCTGTATATAATGTAATCCATCAACAAAGTTTTTCTGTCGGCAAAATCAAGAATCACCCAGTATCCCGAAACTGCACCATCGGTTTTTGAACATGTTTCAAGAACAAAAATGGCTCCTATTCCCTCCTTTTGAGGAAACTGTAAGTGCCTGATAATGGCGGGTATTTTACCGGGCTCTATTTTGTAATCCTGTATAGTTACCCACGATTCAGCATCAACAGCTTTATAGCTAGTGACAGATAAATCCATACTATCAATAGTTTCTTTGCCCTTGAAAAAATTGTAACGGTATTTAGGCATGTTTTCGTAGTGGTTAATGTTGTAGGCAACCACCGGCAGGTACTTCTCTTTTATAATGCCGGCTTTGGGTAAATCACGTTCGCTTACCAGTTTCATATAACTGAAAACTACACCGACATAAGTTACCTGCTTACAATTCAGAAATTTCTTTTCCGGATCGTTGATGTAGAAGTGTGGACGTGCACCATAATTGCTTACATACTCATTATCTTTTTTAAAACGGGATAATTCTATAGTTGAGTCAATTTTAAACTCTGCAACAGGACTATCCACTGAGCCACTTGTAACCTGTGCGTTCAGCGAACTATAATACAGCAGGGATATGATAAAGGAGGTTGTTCTTAGTATCACAGTAGAATGAAATTCGAAGAACGAATTAATGAATACTAAACAAGTTTTGAAATTTATTCTTTTTAGAAATCTGCAATAATAAGTTTCTTCATCCCCATCATTTTTCGGAAGGCCCCCGGCTTCTTGTTAAGTTCTTCCCAATTTTCAGGGCACACCTGCCAACTTAAACCGTATTTGTCTTTCAGCCAACCGCAAACACTTTCTTCACCGCCATTGGCGGTTAACGTATTCCAATAGTAGTCTATCTCTGCCTGGTCTTTGCAGGGTATCATAAACGAAACCGACTCATTGAATTTAAACAAAGGTCCTGCGTTGATACCAATAAACCGCATCTCCAATATTTCAAATTCAACTGTAAGAACCTTGCCTGCAAAGTCCTTTTGAAAATCAGCCAGACCTTCGGCTTCCGTCTTAGGATAAAAAGTAGTGTTCAAGATTTTTCCTTCAGGAAAAACCGACACATAGTATTCTGCGGCTTCCTTTGCGCTGCCGTCAAACCATAAGTTTGGAATTATTTTATTCTTTTTCATTGTAGTGTTATTTAGTTAACCATAGTTCTTCTGCTAATATAATAAGAAGTTTGACCGCGCAGGGTCCATGCCCGGCATTAGGCATCGCTCATGAGATCCTTCGCGGACTAGGGTCGAAGAGAGTGTTTGTCTGTCAGTAAGAGGAGTAGATTAACTCTTTAGTTGTTGTCTGGTAAATAGAGTCATAACAGATTATTCCAACTACACCACCATACGAACAAAGAACGTCACCCGTGCAAGTCATTAGTGAAGAAAGAGGATAGTTGCAGTTTGTGTCAGCACACGAAACTATGAAGAAGCCCTCTCGTCCATAGTTGTAGCTTTCTTTATAGATTTGGGTTTTGTTGGTTGCGGTTTCCTTTATCTGCCTTAGCCAAGGAATGTCGTCAAGTGGTTTGTCTGCTCCGCAGTAAGTGTCGCACTTTCTGCAAGATGACATTTGAATTGTCAAGAAAAGGAGAAGAAGAAGTTGTCGCACGAAACAAATTTGTCTGAAAGTAAAACGTGTCGGTGCAAGAAAGCGTTGCCTTACCAATTCGTCAACTGCAAAACTTGATTTGAAAAACTAAACTACCATTAACCACAAAACTGGCTTTGGAACACGAACCCCGCCTTTTGGGTAGGTGCTGTTATAGCCAGTGCTTCTTCCTGTTATGGTTTTGTCGTTATACATTAATCTTATTTGTCTGTGTGTGAATAGATTTATTGAGGTCAATAAGTTTGTCAATAAGAATTTTATTTGTCACCCAAAGCAGTCCGCCAAGTATTAAGGCACCAATTTTGAAATTGTCGCCTTTGTAAATAAATGAGTCGTGAAAATTCTTCTCAATAACTACTTGCTCAAAAGTCCAGAGAATGAAATTCACTATAAAACTTAAAACTGTCCATCCGAACTTATAATTAGTTGTCAGGTAGTAAAAGGTAATTTGAAAAACGAAAATTGTAATATAAATAACTGTCATGAAGTGCCAACCAATGTCTGGAAGAACTGCAAGTACCCCTTCAACAACTGGTATTGTAAAAAGTGCAAGTCCTACACCGATTAAATATTGTATGGTTATCTTTTTTAGCATGGCTATAACTCAAATATACACGCAAGCTTCATCCCTCCAAACCCGTTCAAACATGCGCTTTTTGTATTCATAATTACCCAAAACCTTCCTGCTCCTCAACACTGCTGAGAGACGGAGCAAACAAAGCGGAGTGCTTGAATGCTGCTACTTTTTAACGGTCACCAGCTTGCGTCCCAAGCCATCAACAATGTTGGCAACGCTGCCAATACGGGGGCTGGTTTCGCCACTTACAATACGGCTCAGGTTGGCCTTGTCAATGTTGGTGTTGGCCGACAACTTTCCCAGATAAATGTGCTCTTCCTCCATCACTTCTTTCAGGTGGATTAGAAATTCGCTGTGGAGACGTTCTTCCTTTTTCATAAGCTGAAATTTTGAACCAATTTCAGAAATATTTAAGCCCGTGGGGTTGGCATTCTAGCTAACCCTATCTCTTTCAGGGCCCCTCATATCTGCATTCGCAATACTGCACAAAGCAACATGAGAACCATTCATTTCAATATATCGGCTGTAACATTT
>JAZKEP010000111.1:0-1902 GCA_040387015.1 Bacteroidota bacterium | reverse complement strand
CGGCTTCGGCAGCTCTGTCACACCCTGTTTTGAAATCAAAACGCATTTCGCAGGCCTGTCAGCATGTATTTCGAAACCAAAATGCATTCCGCAGGCCTGTCAAACCTCATTTTGAAAATAAAACGGCTATGGCAGCTCTGTCATACCCTGTTTTGAAATCAAAACGCATTTCGCAGGTCTGTCAGCATGCATTTCGAAACCAAAATGCATTCCGCAGGCCTGACAAACCTTATTTTGAAAATAAAATGGCCTGTGACAGACCTGTCAAACCTCATTTTGAAAGTAAAATGACTTGTGACAGACCTGTCAAACCTCATTTTGAAAGTAAAATGACCTGTGACAGACCTGTCAAACCTCATTTTGAAAATAAAATGACTTGTGACAGATCTGTCAAACCCCATTTTGAAAGCAAAATGGTTCGTGACACCTTTTTCCAACCTCATTTTGAATCCGAAATGGTCAGCTTTAGTCCATTTTCCGGCACATGATTTTAAAAGCCCTTATCGGCTATAGCCCCACCAAACAAGTGGTGCGCGTGCAAAACATAGGCATGGTGCCCGGCAGCTATACGTTTACGTTCCTGAATTTGGAGTAGAAGGGATCCTTCGACTTTGCTCAGGATAACAGCCTTCTTATACATCAGGATAAAACCTTCTGAAATGTCAAGCTGAGCGGAGCCGAAGCCTTAGAGACTTTGCTGTAAATGTCAGGCTGAGCGAAGCCGAAGCCTTTATACCCTGTAGAAATTTTAATTTGAAGTTTTGCGGGGAGAATAAATTTTAGGATAGTATGGATTTTTCAATCCGAACAGCGGTGTTCCCCCGTTTTACCGGGAGAACAAACCACCATTTCAGCTGTTGGAGCAGGAGTCGAACCTACACAAGGTCTTTAGCCATAGAACAATTTTGGTGGTCAATCCCCCTTTTAATGTATTCTACGTTTATCAGATTCTCCTCACCCCCGAGACAGGAGGGCATGTCTGCCAAATTTCATCACCCAACAATGTATTGTAAAGAACTATACGGCAAATATAACAACAAGGTTACTTCTTTGCAAGTAATTCAATAATTATGGATAAATATTTACAGTTCATGCAATAAAAATCTATATTAGCTGATAAATTAGTAAACAATCCTGAAAATATGGCGCTCAATTACGAAATTGATAACACCGACATACAGATTTTGAATATCCTGATGGAAAATGCCTTTACACCTTACACAGAAATAGGTAAAAAGCTGTTTGTAAGCCCCGGCACGGTGCATGTGCGCATGAACAAAATGGAAAAGCTGGGTATCGTGAAACATCCGCAGTTGCAAATAGACCTTACCAGAATGGGTATGGATGTAACTGCCTTTATAGGGGTTTACCTGGTTCGAAGCGATATGTATGACAAAGTAGTTACTCAGCTAAAAAAGATTGATGAAGTGGTTTCGTGTAATTACACCACGGGCAATTATTCTTTGTTCCTTAAAATTGTTTGCCGCGACACACAGCACCTGCGCGAAGTGCTGCACGATAAAATTCAGAAGATAGAGGGTATCAGCCGCACCGAAACCCTTATATCGCTGGAAGAAAGTTTTCAAAGGCCTGTTAAAATAAAGGCGGAGGAAAAAGGATGATAAAAGGCCAATTCTTACGGCTTGTTACAATCTCTTAAATTTTATGTAAAAGGGCACGCAAATGTAAAACAGCGCGTTTGTAAGCTGTATCTTTGTAGTGTTATATGAAATTGATTTTTACCTCTGTAAATAAAGTTCTCTCCAAGCCTGGTTCTCAGGCACTTTGTTAGTGTGTTGAAAGTCCGCGCGTAACGTGCGGACTTTCTGTTTATAATACCTCTACCGTGTTTGAAGTTCTCAACTTACCGTTTAAGTTTGCTATCCGCATTTAATTAAAACA
>JAZKEP010000110.1:0-2728 GCA_040387015.1 Bacteroidota bacterium | reverse complement strand
TTTGCTGCCCTAAATCAAAACCCATGGTTGCCCTCCCATTATCCATTCTTGCTTTTGCCGCTGGAGTTTATCTGCTCATTAAAGTAAAAAAAGAATATCTCAGCAGCTTGTTCAGCGTGCTGGCGTGGTTGGTAATTGTAGCTTCCGTTATATCCATTGGCGTTTCCTGTATGGGAAGTTTTCGTGGTGGTCATCACGGAAAATGTGCTGAAGGCGGGGAATGCAGGATGGAGAAAAAAATCATTATTAGAGATGGTGGAGCAGGGCGCTGTCATGGTATGGGTGAAGAGATGTGCCATATGAAAGGCTGCAAAATGGAAGGCGATAGCTGTATCATGGATAAGGAGGCGTGTGAAAAAATGATGGGTAAAGAAGCCTGCGATGCCATCTATAAAGAACGCGGACGCTGTATTATGAGTAAGGATGAATGTATGGAAATGTGCCATGGCATGAAAGGTGATATGAACCACGGTGGAATGAAGATGGAGGGAAGCGGATGCTGTAAGGAGAAGGGTGGTGAGCATATGAAAGAATGTAATAAGAAGAAAGCTGAATAATCATAGACCAATATTTGTATCAAGTGAACTTTGAAAAATACCTGCGGCCCACAGCCTTTATAGATTCCGACCATCCGAAAGTAATTGAATACGCACACACGAAAACTTCATCCGCTAAAACGGATCAGGAAAAGGTAGTGGATTTGTATTATGCCGTGCGCGATGAAATTCTTTACGACCCCTATAATCTTATTCTTATACCTGAAGAGATTTCGGCATCTAAAACATTAGAAAGAGGCCGAGGTTATTGTATAGAGAAATCTTTATTGCTCTGTGCGGCAGCAAGAGTCCACAACATTCCTTCGCGCCTAGGTTTTTCTATCGTTCAGAATCATCTTTCCACTCAAAAATTTATTGACATGCTACGCACCGATAAGTTTGTGTTTCATGGCTACAACGAGTTTTGGATAGATGGGCGTTGGGTAAAGTGTACGCCTGCCTTCAACAAAAGTTTATGCGACAAGTTCGGGGTTAATTGCCTTGATTTTGACGGAGAGCACGACTCTATCTTTCACGAAGACGATGGCGGCAGAAAATACATGAAGTATTTACACGAATACGGACAGTTTGATGATTTTCCTTTCGAGCTGTTTGTGGAAGAACTGAAGATACACTACCCGCACTTGTTTGATGAAAAGAACACCGAGGCGTTTAGTTGGAAGAAATAAAACCACTAACCACTTACATCTTCACCCACCTTACCCGCTGCGCGGCATCGCCCAGTTTTATCTCTGCTATATAAACCCCTTTGGCAAGTTCGCTTATGTCAACGCTGTTGTTTTGTGGCTGCATGGTTAGGCTTACAAGTTTGCCATCTATATTATAAATGTTTACCTGCTCTGCCTGCATACCGCCAAGATTGATGCTTAGTTGATTAGTGGCAGGGTTGGGATAAACAGAAGTATTTTCAACAGGCAGTTCATCAACACCGGTAGCTATAGCCCCGCCTCCATTGCCCGTAGTATAAACCCTTGATAAATTTCCGCTTACCATACCGTTGAGTTCATCCCAAAAGCTAATATTATTTGATGCATAACCGAGATTGGCCTGGTAATACCAAGTGATTCCCCCGTCAATTGTTTTAAAAATTTTAGAACCTGCTAAAGCATAACCAATGTTGGCTGTGGCAAAGTCAATTTTACTGAAGCTGGGGTAGGTAACGCTTGAGTAAATGTTACATGGCGACCAGGACTGTCCTTTATCCGTTGACTTATAAATTTTCGGACCATAAGGTATAAAGCAGGTTGTTGAATTTACTACCTCCACATCAAAAATATAATCAGTAAAAGTAGTGGTTACAGGCGTCCAACTTTGTCCCCCATCGGAACTCGTTTTTATTCTGCCGCTTTGCCCTACAACAATAGCATCAGTGGCGGTAAAAAAGCCTATTTGAAATAAGGGATGACCAACTGACAATTTTGGTATCCATGTTTGCCCGCCATCAACCGACTTTAAAATATTATGCGTGCCCTCGCCAACAACCCATATCTCGTTTGCCGAAACACACTTTACCGCCCTAAAATAAGTCAACAGGTTTGTGTCGAGATAAGTAAATGATAATCCTCCATCAATGGTTTTAGCTATAGTTGATCCAACGATGTAACCCGTATTGGCATCCACAAAGTCAATATCTTCAAACCCCGGGGCATTCATAAACCCTGTATCTATCAGGGTCCAGCTAAGCCCAAAGTTTGTGGTTCTTGCAATTTCATGATTCAACCCCGCAACAAGCCAGGTGCTTTGCGATATTGGATGTGCATCTACAAACCATGCTGTTGGGTCATTGGTGCCTACAATAGTGCGCGGGGTCCATTGAGCGAAAGTTAATGCTATACTTAAAGTAAGGGCCGATGTAAACAGAAGTTTTTTCATACTTGTTTTATATAGGCGTTAAAGAAAACATTTTCAAATCTCTTTTCACCTACGGAAACATAAAATTCACAGTAGTAGTAACCCCCGCTATAACGGTAATGCTTTGTTCCTGAAAAACAAGCGGATCGGAAACCAACGTAGCCCTTACTGTTTGCGAACCTACAGGTATATCGTTTAAATTATAATTACCCGATGGGTCGGTGCTTACACCGCCCGGCAAACCGTTTACTGTTACGGTGGCCGCTACAGGTGCGCCCCCCTGCGTTACGTTGCCTTGTATTCCTCCGGCAAAAGGGCCC
>JAZKEP010000109.1:0-6314 GCA_040387015.1 Bacteroidota bacterium | reverse complement strand
CACTTTCGATGCAAGGTTCTTAGTTCCAATGAAAAGAATTGCCACTTGTTTCTCAACCGTGAACGGAGAGAACTGTGCTTGTTTAAGAATCTCAACGTTACGGGCTCCTTTATCCAAAACTGCTTTTGTAGCAGCATCCAAATCAGAACCGAATTTTGAGAACGCTTCCAACTCGCGATATTGCGCCTGGTCAAGTTTCAAAGTTCCCGCCACTTTCTTCATGGATTTAATCTGAGCGTTACCACCCACACGGCTTACCGAGATACCTACGTTGATTGCAGGACGGATACCCGAGTTGAACAAATTCGACTCAAGGAATATCTGACCATCGGTAATAGAAATTACGTTGGTAGGGATATAAGCCGATACGTCACCCGCTTGTGTTTCGATAATAGGAAGAGCGGTTAATGAACCACCACCTTTAATTAAAGGGCGGATAGATTCAGGAACATCATTCATTTGCGAAGCAACATCCTGGTTGCTGTTGATTTTGGCAGCACGCTCTAACAAACGGCTGTGTAAGTAGAATACATCGCCAGGGTAAGCCTCACGACCCGGAGGGCGCTTAAGAAGAAGAGAAACCTCGCGGTAAGCAACAGCTTGTTTCGATAAATCATCATACACAATCAAAGCCGGACGACCGGTGTCGCGGAAAAACTCACCGATAGCGCAACCTGCGAATGGAGCATAGAACTGCAAAGGAGCAGGGTCAGCAGCCGAAGCAGAAACGATAGTGGTGTAAGCCATTGCACCGTTTTCTTCCAATGTTTTAGCAACACGCGCTACGGTAGATGATTTCTGACCGCAAGCAACATAAATGCAATAAACAGGTTCGCCTTTCTCAAAGAATTCTTTTTGGTTGATGATGGTATCAATGGCCACAGCAGTTTTACCTACCTGACGGTCACCGATAATCAACTCACGCTGTCCACGGCCGATAGGAATCATCGCATCAATCGCTTTGATACCTGTTTGCAGCGGCTCATTCACCGGCTGGCGGAAAAGAACACCCGGAGCTTTTCTTTCCAATGGCATTTCATATAAAGTTCCTTCAACCGGTCCTTTACCATCAATTGGCTCACCAAGCGTGTTTACCACGCGGCCTACCATTCCTTCTCCTACTTTAATAGAAGCGATAACACCTGTTCTTTTTACTGTGTCGCCTTCTTTAATTTTATCGGAAGGTCCCATCAATACCACACCCACGTTATCTTCTTCCAGGTTCAATACAATTGCTTTTACACCACTGGCGAACTCCACCAACTCACCCGCACGGGCATTGGTTAATCCATACACGCGGGCAATACCGTCACCCACTTGTAATACGGTTCCTACTTCCTCTAACTGCGCGGCTGTTTTGAAGCCTGAAAGCTGCTCGCGGAGGATGGATGAAATTTCATCCGGTTTTACATCTGCCATGTTTTATAGTTTATGATTTGTGATTTAAGTATAAGTCTAATTAAAATGAAATGCGCTGCACTGCATGTTGAATTCACCATTGGTCGCATCGCCTATCGGATCGTCCGTAGAGCCGTTTAACATTCTTGCCCTGAAGGTTCCTCTTACTGCATAAACATCAAGATCCCAGAAACCGGTCTCTCTGCGTAGAAAGGTTACGCTGGAGATAGCCACATAATAGCTATGGTTGCTTGTTTCATCTGCATAATTATAAGGAGCAAAGCCACCGGTATTCCAACGGATGTCGGCAAACGGATCACCACTGCGTTCAAAATAAAAAGTATCACCGGCCAGCTGAAGAATATCTGCTGCGCGGGCGCTGTCACTGTACCAGAGTTTAAAGCCTCCGTTCTGCGAAAGGTCAGTACCAGGCACATAACCACCGAACTCATAATTTTCGGTACTACCCAATTGAAAAAGATCGTTATCAAACAAATACTGCGTACCACCCAATGTAAATTTGAAATAATAGTCTGAAGGAGAGCTACACGCTGAACAGCTACCACCGCAATCAACACCGGTTTCATTTTGGTCCTGAACATTGTTGCTACAGTGCGATGGCTGCGTATTGTTATCCGGTCGGCAACCAGCCAGTGCAAGGATAAACGCGAAGAATAAAAGAGGAATCTTTTTCATCAATTTAGAAGTATTTTTTAACGTAAGTATCATCCTCAATTACATTGCGTAGCGAAGCAAGTCTGTTGCTCACACTGCTGTCAATCATTTTATCGCCATACTGAAGGATAAAGCCGCCAATCATATCTGCGTCAATTATCTCTTCCAGTTCAACTTCTTTTAAATTCTCTTGTTTCTTCAGGTTGCTCAAAATACTTTGAACCAAACCGGCATCGAGCTTTACAGCCGAAGTGATTTTTACCGGAGTAATCTCTTTTATAACATTGTATTGAATAATGAAACTCTCTACCATTGAATGGAAATGAGATTCTCTTCCTTTCTTTATCATAAGAGTAAGGAAACGATAAAGCAAGTCGCTTATTTTTCCTTCGAACAAGGCTTTAACGATGTTCATTTTTTTATCGGAAGTAATAATCGGACTTCTGAACATTGCCTTTAAATCGCTGCTGGCTTCGAAAATGCCGTCAATAGACTTCATGTCCTTAAACACCTCATCCAGCTTGCCGTTTTCCTGGGCAAGCTCTATGAGCGACTTCGCGTATCGGGTGGCTATTCTATAACTCATCAATTCAATTTGAGAATTCGAGAATTCGAGAATTCGAGAATGTATTTTGAATTATCACATTCTGAAATTCTCACATTCTCACATTAATTTAAATTCGATTCCTTCGCCAATTTATTTACATACTCTACCTGCTCGTTGCTGTTCTTCAATTCCTTGCGAATAACTTTCTCAGCAATTTCAAGCGCCATTAAACCAACAGAGTTTTTTACCTCAACGATGGCTGCTTTCTTCTGAATTTCAATTTCACGCACCGCAGATTGAATTTTGCTTTCTGCTTCTTTCTGGGCTTTATCTAATAAGTCGGCCTTTATCTTCTCCGCAGCTTCTTTTGCTTCGTGCAGGATTTTGTTTCTTTCCTCTTTTGCCTGGTTTAAAAGCTCTTCGTTCTTAGCTACCAGGTGGCTCATTTCGGCCCGTGCCTTGTTCGCTTCATTCAATGAATTCTCAATAGTTTGTTCGCGTTCTTTAATCATTGCCAGAATAGGTTTCCAGGCAAACTTGGCAAGGATGAAAGCCAAAATGCTGAATGTTACAAGCATCCAGAAAACAAGTCCTATCGCGGGTTTTATTAATTCCATGTTATATAAAGTTCAAAGTTCAAAAAATCAAAAGTTCAAAGTGCAAGAGAAAAAAAATCGGGTAACTAAGCCAACCGCTTTTGCTACCCGAAAAGTTTTGGCTACTTGAACACTACCAAGAGACCCACGACCATTGCGAAGAAAGCTGCACCTTCTACAAGTGCTGCAGTCAAAATCATGCTGGCACGGATGTCATTAACCGCTTCAGGTTGACGAGCAATTGACTCGAGCGCACCTTTACCGATTTGACCAATACCAACACCTGCTCCTAGAGCCGCTACGCCTGCACCTAAAGCTGCAATACCGTAAGCGTTTGAAATTCCTTCTGCCAAGAATACTGGATTAAGCATGTTGTTTTTGATTTTAAAGTGAAAAAATAAAGTTTAAATAATTTAATGATGTGCCTCGTGATGCGGCTCTTCTACAGCGCTGCCAAAATACATGGCGCTTAACAACACAAAAACATAGGCCTGTAAAAACGCTACCAATAATTCTAAGCAACCCATAAAAACGGTAAATGCCACTGATACTATGCTTACTCCAAAACCTGCTCCGGCACTCATTTGACCAAAAATGAAAATGAGGGCGAAGAAAGAAAGCGCAATGATGTGGCCGGCTGTCATGTTCGCGAACAATCGTATCATTAATACAAAGGGGCGAAGAAACACACCCAGAATTTCGATAGGCGTAAGGATAAGCAACACCGCTTTAGGCACACCCGGCATGGCAAAAATATGATGCCAGTAATGCTTTGTGCCGTTGATGGAAGTGATTACAAATGTGATAACTGCAAGCACCATGGTAAATGCAATATTCCCTGTAAGGTTGGCGCCACCCGGAATGATAGGAACCAGGCCTAGTAAGTTATTAAACAGAATAAGGAAGAAAACGGTGAGCAGGTAAGGAACAAATTTCTCGTATTTAGGGCCAATGCTCGGCTTGGCTACCTCATCGCGAATGAAAAGGATAAGCGGCTCCATGAAGGACTGTAATCCGCTGGGAGCTTTGTTCGGATTCTTTTTGTAAGCACCTGCAATGGATAAGAATATCCAAAGTAAGCAGGCAACACTGAACATCAGCGTAGCTACATTTTTAGTAATAGATAAGTCAATGATGCTGTTGGTTGCCTCCGCATCTACTTCGCCCGCTTCGTTTACAGCCACTATATTCTGTTTCTCTAGCTTAAAGCCGTTATGCACTGCATGGCCATGCTCAAACTTAGAGGACATGAACAGATCCAAGCCCTTGTTAGAATAAAGGATAACAGGAAGCGGAATTGAAACGGGGTGTCCGCCAACATCCATAATGTGCCAGTCGTGCGCATCGCTGATGTGCTCGATAATCATTTTACCGGCATCAAATTTTTCAGGGCCTGCATCATGACCTTCAGCAACATGTTCTGTTGCCTCCGTTGCATGTGTTTCTTCATGCTGAGCTAGCGCATTAAAGCTGAAAGCAAGAGCAAAAAAAGCGACCGAAAAAGTGTATTTTAAGAGGGAAAATTTGTGTAAAATCATGGCCGTTTTTCAAAAAGCGGTGCAAAAATAGAAACATATAGGAATTACGAAAATGATTGGCTGTAAAAAAGTTCCAGGGGTGTTTCTTTGCACAGAATCTGTTACAAGAGAGAATTATTGGCATCTAATTAAGCAAAACTTAGATTCTGCACTAATCTTATGCCTATCGCATTTTTGCTTTTAACCTTAGTAGAATCAATTTGACTATCCTGAAATCAACCTTATAAACCCTATGAAAGTTGTAAGAATCAGGCATGGTGATAAGGTTTTAATAACCGGGCTACTTATTTCTACTAAGGTTTAAAAGGCAATTAAGGCGTAGCATGTCTCATAATTCACGGGAAACCCCATTTTTTCTTCATAGTTGATGTAAAAATCTTCGGAGGAAGAGTTCTTATAGAAAAGGTTAATTACTTGTTCATAAAAGTTTAAAACCTTTCTGAACAAATTAATTAGTTGTTTAAGAAATAAACTTTACTGTTTAAGAAGATGATTATATTTTTTAGAAAATGAAATTAATTTCTTAAGATACGAAAGTGGTTTCTTATACAATCAAATTAATTCTTCAAAAAATAATTTTAGTTGTTTAGAAAAGTAAATTAGCTTTGCTTTCCAAACACATCTTCTATGGGCCGTACCTCTGCACGCATTCCAATTCCCACTGCCAACCCACGTAAAATGACTGAGTTAGTTAAACATATATGGAATAAGCATACCACTTTGGGGGCCTCCAGCCCTTTTAACGGCAACACGCTTGTGGACATGGCCCTGTATGAACAGTTGATGAACGAGGCGCATGAAAAGCGCACGAAGGCACTGGAGTATTATGCCGAGGCGCAGTCGCTGATGGATGAGTGGCGCACGCTTACGGGTATCAACAAGGGGCAGACCATCAATTCGCCAAAAACGCTTTACAACCTTGTTGATTCTGTCAAAAGGCTACTTTTAGTAAAGGCTGCCGACAATAGAGAGGAGCTTTCCACCTGGGGATTTGATGTGGTGGTGCGTATGTCTAAGCACCCTGTGCGCAAAAAGAAACCGGCTGCAGAGTAAGGTCTGCGGGCACTAATTACTTCTTCAGCTTGCCCAACTCGAGGTACAGGAAACTAACTTCCAAAACTGTAAATACCGCATAGTAAAAAAGGAAGTGAAGAATAAGGGCGGTTTTATTATCGCTAGAAAAGAGAAGAAACACCACCAGCAGGAATATGTAGAACATAAACTTGAGCACGGCACTTGCTAAATACTTTCGGATAAATGCCGGCCCCTCACCTTTTGCTGAATGAAGCAGGAAAAGATGTATCCCTGTAATTGAAAGCGAGAAAATTCCCAACAGCACAAATCCGTTTGCCAGGCGAAATTTTTCGGGCGCCTGTTGGTTCCATACTATCTGAAACACTACGCAAAGAACAGTGACTACAAAAACGGTGATTAGAAATTTGGTGGAAGCTGATTTCATCTTAAAAATTGTGGCGCAAATCTAATTTGAAACGCATAACATCTTATCGAGTGGTACAAAAATTGTCTTTAGGCAGCGTAAAATATTTTTCCCCGAAATGG
>JAZKEP010000108.1:0-3560 GCA_040387015.1 Bacteroidota bacterium | reverse complement strand
GAAATGGTTTTTGACCCGCGTTATAACTTAGTGGACTACCTTATTTCACCTGCCGAGCTATCTGAAGAACAGAGTGAACTGGCGCAGGAACTGGCTACCGAAGTGATGAATGCCTTGGATAGTCCGGGCATGTTTGCGGTAGAAATGTTTTTAGACAAAGAAGGGAACATACTCGTAAACGAAACCGCTCCCCGCGCGCATAATAGCGGGCACCAAAGTATAGAAGGGAATATCAGCTCTCAATACGATATGCAGATGCGTGTTTTGCAAAATCTGCCGCTGGGAGATACTTCAACCATCAAGCCTTCTTTAATGTTGAATCTTATTGGCGAGCCAAACCATTCGGGTGCTGTAAAATATGATGGATTGGAGGAAGTAGAGAAGTTGAAAGATGTTTACGTTCATATCTACGGTAAAGAAGAAACAAAGCCCGGAAGAAAGATGGGGCATGTAACCATCCTGGGTGAAGACAAAAAGGAGCTACTTAGTAAAGCCGAGTTGATTAAGAAGAAATTGAAAGTGATTGCGTAAGAAGCCTCTTTCCGGTTATCCAGCATCCCAACGTTCCCTCATTATTTTAGCTTTGCATCAAACATATTTATATGAGTCAGGTATTAGTCGGAATTATAATGGGCAGCGAAAGTGATTTAAAAGTAATGCAGGGTTCTGCCGAAGTACTTAAAGACTTTGGAATTGAATTTGAATTGACCGTTGTTTCCGCTCACCGCACTCCTCAGCGTTTGATGGAATACGCTACCACAGCAAAAGAGAGAGGGTTGAAAGTAGTTATTGCGGGAGCCGGAGGTGCAGCGCACCTTCCCGGTATGGTTGCTTCGGTTACTACGCTTCCTGTAATTGGTGTTCCTATTAAATCAAGCAACTCTATTGATGGATGGGACTCTGTTCTTTCCATTCTTCAAATGCCTTCGGGAGTTCCGGTGGCAACTGTGGCTTTGGATGGAGCCCGTAATGCAGGTATTCTTGCCGCTCAGATAATCGGCTCAGCAGATAAAACAATATCCGATAAGTTAGTCTCGTTCAAAAAGCAATTGAAGGATAAGGTTGACACCAGTATCCGCGAAATTAAAATTGCAGGATACAAGAATGAGTTCGATGAAAAGGATTAGTCCTTCTCTGCCACATCTTCACTCTCCATTTTAATAAAAGTAAGGGAGGTGGTATTTTTATCGGTAGCCGATACTAAGTTCATATTAGCGGAATCAAGTTTTGCGATGGTAAATACCTGGTCGGGACGCTCCTTTTGAGTGATTGATTTCAGGGTGAGTTTATCTTTATCTACTTTATAAGTGCCTTTTTCAACGGCTCCGTCTACATTAATAAGATAACCACCTTCTTCATTAAACTCCCAAAGCCACCTCCCGAAGGAACTCCCCTGAAGAGGTGTATTATTGATATCCATTATCTCCAGTTTCCATACTCCGGTTAGTTTCTCTTTGGCTTTATTTTCGCAACTGGCAATAAGCAAAAACGAGAGAGCAATGCAGGCTGTTAAACGAATCTTTTTCATGTTTAAATTACTTTGCAGGAATCATTACAAATATCACTTTCTCTCCGCCTTCATCCGCTTCAAACTTAAAGGAGCTTTCTGTTAACTCGAGAACTTTAAAATCTTTGGTGGCACCTTTGTCAGTTGTAGAAGTAATTATGGTTGAGTTCCAATTCATTTTCCATTTGCCCTCCAGCAACTGGTCGTTCATTTGAGTCTTGTAAGTTCCATCCGGATTGTAAGTCAGTCGAAATGAGTTACGCATCTCAGCCACTGATTTATCAATAGTAGGCTGCATTTCTTTCGGTACTTCAGTGGTATATTGCAAATCGTTGACCATCCATGTTTTCGCCAACAAAGCTGATTTATCCTTGCATCCGCTACTCATCAGCAATAGTATCAATGTCATCAGAAAAAATACTTGCTTACTTTGCTTCATTCTTTTATTAGTTGAATTATTGGTTGCTAAAATAACTTCGCCATCGTCAATTACAAGTTAAAGTATGAAAATCACACTGTTGTTAGTGGGTAAAACATCTTCGGTAGAAATAAAAGCTATCACCACAGATTATATCAAACGCATCAACCATTATATGAAGATGGAAGAGGTGATTATCGAAAACTCGAATGCGAAAAATACGGATAAGTCAAAGCTGAAGGAGCTTGAAGGCGAATGGATACTAAAGAAGATTTCCCCTGCTGATTTTGTCGTTCTTCTTGATGATAAAGGCAAAGAGTATACCTCGCTACAGTTTTCGAGCTATCTGCAAGGTCTCTTTAACCAATCTCTTAAGAATGTGTTTTTTGTAGTGGGAGGGGCTTACGGATTTAGCGATAGCGTTTATAAACGTGCGAACGCTAAACTTAGTTTATCAAAACTTACTTTCTCTCATCAAATAATTCGCGCCATTTTTCTTGAACAACTCTATCGGGCCTTCACCATCATAAATAATGAACCCTACCATCATGAGTGACAATATTCTCTCAGCAAATAAACTCTCAACCATCCTTATACCTTAGCGCACATGAACATTACTTTCTTTATTCTGATTGTTACTTCTGTCATTTCTTTCATAGGCTTCAGCAATCATAAAGTCATAGAAAACCTCATTTTCTACCCGTATAGAATTTGGAGAAATAATGAGTGGCACCGCTTGATTTCATGCAGCTTTATTCATGCTGATTGGGGACACTTGCTGTTTAATATGTTTGCGCTGTTCAGCTTCGGTTCTTATATCGAAGGTTCTTTTGAAAACATATTTGAAGGCAAGGGGCATTTTCTTTTCCTCATGATGTATTTCGGTGCTGTAGCAACGGCTGATATTCTCAATCTTTTTCAGCAGAAGAATAATCCGCAGTATCGTAGCCTTGGTGCAAGTGGAGGAGTTTCGGCTGTAATCTTTTCCTATATTCTTCTCAATCCATTCGGAGGAATCTCTATTTTCTTCCTGCCTTCTATCCCGGCTATTATTTTTGGCCCGCTGTATTTAGCTTACTGCGTTTACATGGCAAAACGCGGTACCGATAACGTAGGTCACATTGCTCACTTTACAGGGTCAGTGTTTGGATTTGTTTTTCCTATAATTTTTGAGCCGCGGTTGTTTATGTTTTTCGTCAACCAACTGCTTAACCGTTAAATGCTCACGATATGATAATTGATTTAAGAAGCGATACCGTTACCAAACCATCCTCTGCCATGAAGGAGGCGATGGTGAATGCGGAACTGGGGGATGATGTTTTTGGTGAAGACCCAACCGTAAAGAAATTAGAGGAGAAATTAGCAGGCATGTTTGGTATGGAAGCCGGGTTGTTTTGTCCTTCGGGCACTATGACCAATCAGATTGCTATAAAAGCACATACCCAGCCCCTGGACGAAATTATCTGCGACAAAATATGTCACATCTACAATTATGAAACAGGAGGATGGGCTTTTCATTCAGGTGTTTCAATTCGGTTAACGGAGGGGAATCGTGGTAAAATGTCGGTGGCGCAAATTGAAGAACTGATATTGCCCGATTTCGACTGGCTGCCAAATACAAGAATGGTTGCTATA
>JAZKEP010000107.1:0-3192 GCA_040387015.1 Bacteroidota bacterium | reverse complement strand
GGTGCAGGCCTCTCCAATCTGGTCACTTATGTACAGCTCGTTTAAGCGGGGATTGTTCTGTTTCCTCCCACTTACCTTCTTCTATGTAGCCACCAGTTATGGGTCGGCTTGGGTGTTTGACAGAATAGAAAAGTTTAGAACTACTTCGTAACAACGCCTTTATCTTTGCAACAGGCATTGGAATTAGTTCCATTTCCTCCGAAAACCTTGTGTCAATTGTGCTTCCAAAAAATATTCATACAAAGATTTGCAACTCTGTATTCAAAATCTATCTTTGCACTCCGTTT
The DNA here is from genome assembly GCA_040387015.1 of Bacteroidota bacterium. GTDB lineage: Bacteria > Bacteroidota > Bacteroidia > Chitinophagales > LD1 > Bog-950. The sequence continues at coordinate 2,905 of JAZKEP010000107.1, read as the reverse complement.
TTCAAAAAATAACGTAAAAATCAATCAAATAGATGGGTTCGAAAACAAGTCCAATATCCAATCGCCTCGGTATAGTAAGAGGATGGGAAAGCAACTGGTTCGCTGATAAAGACAGCGCAGCTAAACTCGTTGAAGACGAGAGAATACGTCAATACTTAAAAGTGCGTATTCAGAAAGGTGGTATCTCCCGCATCGTTATTGAACGGACTATGAAGAGAGTTACTGTCAGCATTCACACCAGCCGTCCGGGTATTATTATCGGAAGAGGAGGAACGGAAGTTGACCGTATCAAAGAAGAATTAAAGAAACTTACAGGAAAAGAAGTTCAGATAAATATTGTAGAAATCCGCAGACCGGAATTAGAGGCTGCTATTGTGGGTGAAACCATTGCTAAGCAATTGGAAGCACGTATCAACTACCGTAGAGCTGTGAAAATGGCAATTGCTTCGGGTATGCGTATGGGTGCTGAAGGAATAAAGATAAGAGTTAGCGGACGTATCGGAGGAGCTGAAATGGCTCGTACTGAAGAACACAAGCAAGGAAGAACACCACTTCACACTTGGAGAGCGGATATTGATTTTGCAATTTCTGAAGCACATACAGTGTATGGCAAAATTGGTATTAAAGTATGGGTTTGCCGTGGAGAAGTTTACGGAAAGAAAGACCTTACAGGTGCTTTTACCAACGAACAACCGGAAGAAAAACGCCAGCCTAAGGGAAGAATGGGCGTTAGAAATGATCGTCCTGAGCGTGGTGACCGCAGAAAAGAGAGATAAGAAATAGTTTTTAGTTGAAGTAAATATTCAAAAATCATGTTATTACCTAAACGGACGAAGTGGAGAAAAACCCAAAAGGGTAGAGTATCTGAAACAACTCAAAGAGGAACTGAAATTTCTTTCGGAACCTACGCGCTTAAATCATTGGAAAGCGGCAAAATCAGCAATAAACAGATTGAAGCTGCCCGTGTAGCTTTCACCCGTTTTATGAAGCGTGAAGGAAAAGTTTGGATTCGTATATTTCCTGACAAGCCTATTACCAAAAAGCCTTTAGAGGTTCGTATGGGTAAAGGAAAAGGAAATCCGGAAGGATGGGAAGCGCCAATTCAGGCAGGCAGAATCATATTTGAAGTAGATGGTGTATCACGCGAAGTAGCTGCTGAAGCGATGTTGCTGGCAGCACACAAAATGGGAGTAAAAACAAAATTCATTACCAGAAGAGATTCTGTTGAGGGGTAAGTTTCGATTAACTATTAACCAATAACTATTAACCATTCAAAATGGGAGTAAATAAGAAATTAAATCAGGAAGATATTAAGCAGTATGTAACCGAGGACCTGGTTGCAAAAATTGCTACCGACAATGCTGAGTTGAAAAGACTTGAGTTCAACCACGCTGTTACTCCTTTAGATAACCCTGTAAGCATTCGCGCTAAAAGAAAAGATGTGGCTCGTTTACTTACTGAATTAACAGCACGTAAGAAAGCAGAAAAAAAAGCGTAAATCATGGAAAGAAATCTAAGAAAGGAAAGAGTTGGTTTAGTAACCAGCGATAAAATGGATAAAACAGTTACCGTTTCTATCGAAAGAAAGGTGAAACACCCTATCTATGGTAAGTTCCTTAAAACTACCCAAACATTTAAGGCGCATGATGAAAAGAATGATGCCAAGGCTGGTGATACCGTAAAAATATCTGAAACCCGCCCTTTGAGCAAAACTAAGCGTTGGAGAGTAGTAGAAGTATTGGCAAGAGCGAAATAATTACAAATTACCCAGGTTAAATCTACAAACGAGAGTTTCTTTCATTTGTATTTTTCACTTTTCACTTTTAATTTTTGAAAAATGTTACAGCAGGAATCAAGAGCCAATGTGGCTGACAATAGCGGAGCAAAAGAAGTGCTTGTTATCCGTGTATTAGGAGGAACCAAAAGAAGATATGCGCATATCGGTGATAAAGTAATTGTTTCTATCAAGAAAGCAATTCCTACCGGTGGAGCTAAGAAAGGAACGGTTTCTACAGCAGTTGTGGTAAGAACTACAAAAGCTACCAGAAGAAAAGACGGTTCTTATATTCGTTTTGACGACAATGCAGTTGTATTGTTGAACGCGCAGGATGAACCAAGAGGAACCCGTATCTTCGGACCAGTTGCTCGCGAACTTCGCGATAAGCAATTTATGAAGATTATATCATTGGCCCCGGAAGTATTATAAGAAAGTTAATAGTTAACAGGAAATACAAAAGATAGTTTATGAAATTTCATGTAAAAAAGAATGACGAAGTGATAGTGATTGCCGGAGATGACAAAGGCAAGAAAGGTCGCGTAATAGATGTTGATCGTCAAAAGAGCCGTGTATTTGTTGATGGCGTAAATCTTAACAGCAAACACACCAAGCCAAATGCAAAAGCACCTCAGGGTGGTATCATCAAAACTCCGGGTTCAATCCATATTTCGAACGTTCAGTTGATAAGCGATGGAAAAGCAACGCGTATTGGCAGAAAAGAAGAAAAAGGTAAAACTGTTAGAGTTTCCCGTAAAACAGGAAAAACGTTAGACTAAACATCCTTAAATCCCTTCAAGGGGATTTAAATCCAAATATCAAAGGCGCACATCTGTTGCGCCTTTTTTCGTTAAAAAGCTTACTATTTCCAGAATATAGCGGTTTTATTCTCCAAAAAATTAACATTCTTAACACTTACCAATTGGTAAGTGCCTCCGTAACTCTTACGGAAGCACTTCCGGAATGGCAAGTGCTATCGTAACTCCTACGGCTGCAATTGCGAATCAGCAAGCCCTAACGTAAAACCTACGGAAGCAATGCAGAATCTGGAACTATCAGCGTAGGTCTTACGGCAGCACTTGCCAAGCCGTAACCCCTGCCGTAGAAGTTACGCGCGTAATTTCCAATTAG
>JAZKEP010000106.1:8529-10329 GCA_040387015.1 Bacteroidota bacterium | reverse complement strand
CGGTAATAGTAACCCGCGATGGCTCTTACCTGGCAGCAGGAAACATTGCCAGTAAAGGCCGCACCGATAAAAAGATTGACCGGCCTGCCAAACAGGTTGATATGGCAGATGTAAGAAATATATTACTGGCCAAAGTAAAACCCAACGGAACGTTGCAATGGGCGCGCGAGTATCAAGGTAATAGTATTGCCATGGGTTATGTGGTGATTGAAAAAGCGGAAGGCGGTTTTATGGTGGCAGGAAATACGAATGTAAGTGCCACTAATATTGATATGTTTTTAATGAGCCTTGATGCCAGCGGTAATGTATTGTGGGCCAAGACCTTTGGCGCCCCGCGCTTTGAGTCGGTGGCGGATGTTGTGCAGACTGCCGATGGAGGATTTATAGCTACCGGAATGACCCACAGTATCGGAAGCGGATCAACGGATCTGCTGACATTTAAAACGGATAAGCAGGGAAATCTGCAATGGGCAAAAACCTATGGAGGTGCCAGTGAAGAATATCCTTCAAAAATTGCGCTGTCGGGACAGGATATAATAACAGTCGGCTCCACATCCAGTACAGGAAGCGAAGGTTTTGATGTGCTGTTTATGAAGACAGATAAGGATGGCAACTCTGGCACTTTCGGTAAAGAGGCAAAGATTACGGTAGGAAGTTTTCAGCCGGTTGGTCGCAAGATAGAAGGAGCTGCCATGAAGAAAGTGGAGCAGGGTATTCTGCCGCCCAACATGAAAAAGCCTGATGTGAATAATATTGTTGAACATAGACGCGAAGCCCGTGTGAAGGATGTAGGGAATTAAAGATAGCCGGAAACATAATTACGTAACCATATCATGAAAGCTGTAATACAAAGAGTCCTGTTCTTGCTCTTACTTTGTAATGTATTCAGTATTGAAACTGCCACAGCAAATGGCTGCACCGGTACCAGGTTCGAGGTGGTTTACTCTCCCTGGTGCGGATGCTGGCAGGTTTGCGGCAATTATATCAGCGACTGTGATGAACTGGTAAGCGTTAGCTTCAATTTTGGCGATGGAACACCCAGCACCTCGGCACCTAACCCCTGCCATACTTACGCGCAACCGGGAGTTTACACCGTAACCATGACCGTAGTGGCTTATTGCCACGGATTTCTTAACCTCTTTACCACCACCTGTCATATAACCCGAACGGTGAATGTGGTTACTACAGGCCCCGTGCTGATTGCAGGCTTTACAGCAGATACAACCTGCCTGGGGACCTCTACCACATTTACCAATACCACCATTGCCCCTGCCGGAAGCAACAACACTTATACCTGGATTTTTGGTGACGGAACCATAGGCCGCGGACCTAACCCAACCCACACCTACGACACCTGCGGAGCTTATGATGTAATGATGATTGTTACCAACTCTGCCCCCTGCTGCCCTATAACCGGAAGTGACACTATTATTCATAGGGTATATGTCAATTGCGCTCCTTTTGATAACTCTAACGGCTTAGGTTCTACGGATCCTTATATTGAAGAAAGCGATGCGCAGATTGTAGTAACATCAGGTACCTGTGCTGGCGATACTACCCGGTTTAATGTTTCATACAACGGTCCTATTGATAGCTTGCTATGGACTTTCCCGGATAGTACAACGAGTACTTCCAGAACTCCCTGGTATATTTATCCGGCATGTCCTCCGGCTATTCCCTATACTGCAACGACATGTCCATGACATCCTAGTTTGCAGAAGCTATAACCAAATACCAGGTAACGTAGTGTTGCTTACAAGTTATCTGTATTCGGGGCGTCGTCAGGGTATGGGCTGAAGG
>JAZKEP010000106.1:0-8519 GCA_040387015.1 Bacteroidota bacterium | reverse complement strand
TACTTATCTTAACCTGACCACCAACAGAGGTTGTACCAACATAATTGATTCTATCACCGGAATCTTCTGTCCATCGAACATTAATCTTAGTTCGAGCACTACACTTTGCACCGGACAATGTAGCGGAACCGCCACTGCAGTAATGGGAGGCGGAGGCACTCCTCCTTTTACAATAGTATGGAATGACCCTTCTGCTCAAACTAATTTTACAGCTACAGGGCTTTGTCCCGGACCTTATAATGCGACAGTGAGAGATGGAAACGGATGCTTTGCTACCCCGGCATCTCCGGTAACAGTCAACGATTTCCCATTTCCTTTCATAGGTACCCCAACTATTACCGGTAATGTACCGTGCTTTGGGTGGTTTGGTGGTTCGGCTGTATTAAACTATACAGGTGGCACACCTCCTTACACTTCTTACTGGGATAACGGAGCAACAACTGCTAACGTAACAGGTCTCTCGGGGGGTAATCATACCGTAACAGGAACCGATGCACACGGCTGCATTTTCACTACCATTGTAAATATTCCCGAACCACCGCCAATTACAGCAACCGTTACACCCGTAAATGCTGGATGCAATTTATGTAATGGTTCCGCTACAGTTAACCCTACAGGAGGACATGGAACCTATACTTACCGCTGGCTGACCACACCTCAGCAAACTACACAGACTGCGACTAACTTATGTGCGGGAGTCTACCGGGTTATTGTGGAAGATGCTACCGTGTGGGGCTGTAACGATACTTTTTCGGTAGCTATTAACGAAAACGGCTCGCAGCCTGTTACAGCTTCTGCAACTCCCGCGACTTGTTCTAATATCTGCAATGGTACGGCTACTGCTAACCTAACAGGGGGGTGCCTTAATCCTCCTTGTAACTTTGTGTGGCTTGATTCCATAGGTGGGGCTATTAGCCAAACATCTGCTACAGCAACTAATCTTTGCTCGGGAAATTACCGGGTGCAGGTAACTAACGCTTCCGGATGTACCTCCTATGCCACTGCTAATGTAACAGTACCTAATCCTGTTATTCCTACTGCTGTTGCTGCAGCGAATACTTGCGGAGGAACCTGTAACGGAACCATTACAGCCTCGGGTACTGGAGGTAATGCACCTTATGCTTATCAGTGGTTTGACAGCAATAACCAGCCACTTGCCGGTCAAACAAATCCTGTTGCTAATAATCTCTGCTCGGGAGTTTATTCTGTTCGGTTAACCGACCAGCAGGGATGTACGGTTTCAGCATCTGCTTCTGTATTCAATAACCAAATGAGCTCAACTGCTACTGCCACTTCCGTTTTGTGTAATGGCGATTGCAATGGCATGGTAACCGTAGTAACAAATGGAGGTATCACTCCCTATTCCTATGTTGTTCGCGATGCAGGTGGAAGCACTGTTTACAGCGGCACAAGTTCCATTATTGCAAACTTATGTGCCGGCAGCTATAATGTAATTGTAACGGATGCACGCAGTTGTTCTATCACCATATCCGTTTCCATTACACAGCCTGCAGCGCTAAATCCTGTAACTTCAACGGTTCTTCCGCTTTGCTTTGGAGGTTGTAATGGCAGTGTCTCTGTGGCAGTAAACGGAGGTACCCCTCCTTATGTATATGAATGGAGATATTCAAACGGGCCTGTTCTGCCGGGAGGAACTGCACCATCGGTTGGTAGTCTTTGTGCCGGCAACTATGTGCTGAGTGTTACTGATGCAAACAATTGCGCCACCCCGTACATACCCTTTGTGCTAAGTCAGCCTACTGCATTGTCTGATACCATGGAGATTATTGATCCGTATTGCACAGATGGCCAGGGGTCCATTAATCTTACTGTAACCGGAGGAACCGGAGCCTATACTTATTCATGGAACAATGGTGCCTACACAACACAAGACATTAGCGGTTTAGCATCGGGGACTTACACCGTTGTTATCAGAGATGCAAATAACTGTTCGTTAACCGATGCTGCTACTTTCACTCAGTTACCTCCTTTGTCTGCTAATCTGTTTGCATACCTGTACAATGGCTACCATTTTAAATGTGCCGGTAGCGATCAGGGGGAGGTAGTCATTAGAGTATCCGGTGGTCTCCCCCCCTATTCATACATCTGGAATGATTCATTGAATTCAACTACCGATTCTATTTATGGATTAACTGCAGGAACCTACACCGTTACCGTAACAGATTCTCATGGGTGTGTTTTTGTGGATAGTATTCCGCTTGATCTTATCCCTCCGCCTTTCTTCGTAAATGAAGTTCATCAAAATATAAGTTGTCCCGGAGCGAATGACGGAAGCATTTCTATTACCCCAACTGGCGGGGTAACTCCTTACATCTATTATTGGCAGCATGATACTACCCAATTTAATATACCCTTGACTGGTATTGATTCAGGAACTTACATAGCGAATGTATATGATGGAAACTATTGCTTAATTATTGATACCATTCGTATAACCGAGCCGCTTGCAATGACAGCAACACACACCTTCATAAACGTAAGTTGCAATGGAGGAAACAACGGCAGTGTAGACTTAACGCCTAGCGGAGGCATGCTTCCTTATACTTATTCATGGAACGGAGGGCTCTATGTGACCGAAGACATCAGCGGTCTTACTGCAGGGCAATACATTGTAGATATTATTGATTCAAACGGATGTATCAAAGCGGATACCATTTTAATTACTCAACCCGCTGCTATAAGTACGAATATTACAGCTACAAATGTCACCTGCTTTCTGGGTACGGATGGAAGCCACGTTTTGAATGTGTCTAATGGAACAAGTCCTTACACTTACAGTTGGAACAACGGCCTGTATGTAACCAAAGATTTACAAGGTATCGCAGCCGGGCATTATGTAGTTCAGGTTACAGACAGCAACAATTGCAGCGTTGCTGATTCGGCTGATATTACTCAACCCGCCCTGCTTACGGGAACCAGGCAGGTGAATGTTTGTGCCAATGAAAGTTTCCTTACCGGTGGGGCTTTCCAAACACAAGCCGGCACTTATTACGATACTATTTCTGCCGTGAATGGCTGTGACAGTCTGTTGGCCACCAATCTTTTGTTTGATCCACTTATTAGTGCAAGCAGGCAGGTTAGCATTTGTTCAGGTGACAGTGTATATGCCGGAGGTGCTTTCCAGAAACAACCGGGGATTTATATAGATACTGTAATTGCAGTTGCAGGATGCGATACCATACTCGCAACTACACTCTCTTTTATTCTTCCTGTAACAGGAGCCCGAAGTGTAAGCATTTGTGATGGCGACAGCTTTTTTGTTCAGGGTGCTTTTCAAAAAGCTGCAGGCATCTATTATGACACGCTGAATGCTTCTACGGGTTGTGATAGTTTGCTGGCTACTAACCTGGCTTTGGTCAATCAGTTTACTTCGCAGTTTGCTCAAACGCTTTGCCATGGTGAGCGCTATCTTTTCAATGGAATCTATTACAATACTTCCGGAACTTATAGCAGCACTTTTATTTCAAGTGGCGGATGCGATAGTGTGGTAACGCTCACACTGAACGTATTATCTGATATTGGCATTTATGCCGCACCGGATAAAGCAAAATTGCTAGTAGGTGAAAGTATTACCGTAAACATTTACAATACTTCATCGGCAGATATATTAAGCTATACCTGGTCCCCTACTGTTGGTATTACTTGTGTTGATTCCATCTGCGAATCGGCTGTTGTCGGCCCTGAAGTAGATACGCGCTATACGGTAGTGGCGGTAGATGAAAACGGCTGTCGTGATACAGTGGTTATTCCAATTCTTGTAAACGGGCCCGTTATATTTATTCCGAACGTGTTTACCCCGAACGGAGATAATGCAAATAATTATTTCGAAATATTCGGCAACAAAGAAGCCATCCGTTTTCTGGAAGTAAAAGTATTCAACCGTTGGGGTGAGAAAGTATATGAGTCCAACGATATCAACTTCAAATGGGATGGCACCTATAAAAATCAATCGCTGAACCCTGCTGTTTTTGTTTACACACTTAAGGTGGTCTTTGCTAACTCCGAACAACCGGAGAAACTATACAAAGGCAGTGTTACCTTGATGAAATAGATTACCGCGAATAATCGTTGCATAATAATATCGCAAGCTTTGCGTTTATTAGCGTCAAATTTCAGGAAGCTTGAAACGTAGATATCTCTTTACCACATTTATATTCTTATCTCAGATTCTTTTCGCTCAGATTGGCGGAGAGAGCACGTATAAGTTTCTTTCGCTTTCTCCCGATGCCCGTATAACAGCTTTAGGGGGCATCAATGTTTCTATTCTCGACCACGATATAAATATTCAGTTAGCCAATCCAGCCGCACTGAACAGAAGGATGAATACACAGGCTGCCTTTGGCACCGTGGTTTACCCGGGTGGTGTCAATTTCGGAAATGTTGCTTATGGTAAGCGGTTCGAAAAAGTGCCCGGCACTTTTGGTTTCGGCTTGCAGTATGTAGCCTATGGAAAATTTACAGAAACCGATGAAGCTGCCAATGAGCTGGGAACCTTCAGTGCCGGTGAAATGAATTTATATGCGGGCTATGGTTATCAGTTTGGCCGGTTGTTCTCGGTAGGCGCCAATGCAAAGTTCATCTACTCTCAGTTAGGACCTTACAGTTCTGTAGGTATGGCAACCGACTTAGCTGTGATGGTGAACGATACAGCCCACAACATCACTGCATCGCTTGTTGCCAAAAATGTGGGTGGCCAGTTTAAGACATATAACAAGGGTGTGCGCGAACCTATTCCCTTCGATTTGCAGGCGGGTTTATCCTTTGGCTTTAAAAACGTTCCGTTCCGTATTCACATGACTATTCATAACCTGCACCGCTGGGATATTCGCTACGACAACCCTGCTGACCAGCAACAGGACAATCTGTTTTCCGATTCATCCGAAACAAAACCTAAGAAGTATGTTGCCGATAAACTTTTTCGCCATGTTATCGTTGGTGTGGAGTTTACAATCAAGAAGATTGTGCGCTTGAACGTAGCCTATAATCACCTCCGTCAGCAGGAGCTTAAATTGGCTACGCGCAGAGGCGTTCCGGGTTTATCCTGCGGGCTGGGTATACGCATCCGTCAATTCGACTTCAGCTATGGTTTTCAGCCGATGGCCCAGGGACAAACGATGAATCATTTTACGCTTACCGTTTATACATCGGGGTTTGTTAAGCGAAAAGCAACCCCTTCTTCAGGGAACCAGAAAATGTAAATGAAGATACTTTACACTTCCCTTCTATCATTTATTCTATTGGTCCAATTTGTTTCCTGTAAAAAGGAAACAGTGGAGGTTATAGATTTCTCGAAACATACAGCCACTGATATTAATTGTGCAACCATGGGAACGGTTGACAGCACCGATTGGACCTACGATGAAGAATGGAGCACTATCGAAAACTCGCTGATGAACTTCAGCGATAACATTTTAGTTATGGATAGCATGACAGGTTATGTGGAGGTTTCCCCCGCTTGCCCTAATCCAAGTGAAGGTCTTTTTGTTGTGGGCATCAATACAGAAAGGGGTTGCAAAATGAAACTTGTTTGTGTAAATACTGAAATGGAGCCTCTCTTTTTTACTTCCAAACAGTTTACAGGCGGCCCTATTATGACGGCCTACGATTTCCGACTGCTTTCGGCCTTTCACAAAAACATGAATTACCGCATGTATTATGCTTTCTACAATGCGCAGGATTCGGTGTATTATAAAGGGCATGGTGATTTTAGAATTGACTAGGGTTGATATGTTTTTCTGTTTATTAGCGCCATGCAAGAGAAGAAGAAGCTGAGTCCGCTGCTCGCTGTTTTTATTACAGTGTTTATTGATTTGCTCGGTATAGGGATTATAATTCCTGTCTTTGCCCCGCTGATTATTGAAAACAAACACGGCATGCTATCGGCCGAAATGAGCGAAGCAACCCGCAACCTTATTTATGGAATACTTACAGCCACGTTTCCTTTCTTTCAGTTTTTCGGTGCGCCTATTCTGGGTACGCTGGCGGATAAATTCGGACGAAAGAAAATTCTTCAGATTTCATTAGTAGGAACGTTTATAGGATACGTTCTGTTTGCGCTTGCTATTCACTTTCAAATTCTGTGGCTGCTGTTTATAGCCCGCGCCTTGCCCGGTTTTATGGGAGGCAATATTTCTATTGTTACCGCAGCGCTCGCTGATATTTCGAAGCCCGAAGAGAAAGCCAAGAATTTTGGTTTGATTGGAATGGCCTTCGGGCTTGGTTTTATTTTCGGGCCTTTCATTGGCGGCATTCTGTCGAGTAGCGATGTAAGCCGTTTTTTTGATTACTCCACTCCGCTTTGGTTCACCGCCTTTCTTACACTCATCAACATCTATTACGTTCAAAAACAATTTCCCGAAACCTTTAAACCCAGTGCTGCAGGTAAGGTTTCTCTGTTAACGGGAATCCACAACATTCAAAAAGCATTTAGCCTGGTTAATATGCGGGTGATTTTGCTTTCTGTCTTTCTGCAAGCCTTCGGCTTTAGTTTTTTCATGCAGTTCAACCAGGTTTATCTCATTAAGAAATTCCACTTTGATGAAAAGAGTATCGGCCTAATATTCGGCTATATCGGCTTATGGATTGCTTTTACACAGGGTTTCATTATCCGAAAGATGGCTACTCGGTTTTCCCCTGCGCAGGTGTTGCGGGTTTCGCTGCTTGGTTTGGCCATCACGCTTCTTGCTATTCTTCTTCCCGATTCGTGGTGGTTGCTTTTGCTTATCAATCCATTCATCGCTATTTTTCAGGGGCTTACTCAGCCCAACCAAACCAGCATTGTTTCGGCTTTAGCTTCGAAAGACACACAGGGTGAAATTCTCGGCATTCAGCAGAGTATAGCTTCGCTGGCGTTTACAATACCGCCACTTATTGCAGGCGTGTTGGTTAGCTTTGATTTTCGCCTGCCCATTATTGCTTCGGCAGTGGTTACGCTTCTTGCCTGGCTTAATTTTTATTTCCGCTTTGAGGACAAGAAGCTCAGCCATATGAGTTCGTCCTGATAAGAACTTGTAATAATTTACGAGCAACAGCAATCTTCCTACTCCTGAATACTGAGGCATCAAGCCTGGCTTAGATGTAATTAAGGTTCACTCCGATGTAAGTAAGTATGACTCGGATGCCTCTAAGGTTGACTCTGGAGCTTTTAAGTATGACTCAGATGCCTCTAAGGTTAACTCGGGAGCGCTGTTTATAGAAAAATGATTAAAGGAGAGTGAACCTTAAGGGAAAGAAAGAGGAACATAAAGGCACTTTTTTGAGAAATGCTATCAGTTTTCATACTAATAGCGCCCTTCAAGCCAAAATTCGGCAGCACAAGAGGCACAATGAAGGCTTCGTTAAAGTTAAGGATTTAAAGGGTACCGTTATTAGTCGGGAAAGGGTCTCTCATACACTGTTTCTTGGGTGGTAGGCTGTTCTCTTCCTACAACAGCATGCCGGTGTATAAGTACGGAAAGGAATACCAAAAACCGGGGCTATCAAAAAAATATTCAGTTTGCCCTTGACAAACTTATATCGGCATTATATATTGTAACCTCATGGTGATTTAGGTTTTGCGCTGGCTTGTGGTGGGCCAGCGCATTTTTTATTTCTGCAGGATGCTAAGCACCCGTACCAGCGCGCAACGCAAAATGTTAATGGTTGCAATAAATGGCATATCTATATTGCCCGTTCCTTCAAAAGTATTTAACCTTACCATTCATTAAAATCCTTACACTATGAACAAATCTATTTTCAAGCACTTTACTTTTGCAGCCCTTGTGCTATTCGGCCTTACAGTTAACGCACAAACACTGAAAGTTCCGGCAGCAAGTCCCACTCAAACCATTAAGCAGGCTTTTGCCCTTTCAGAAATCAGTATTGAATATTCGCGCCCGAGCGTAAAAGGCAGGGTGGTATATGGCGACCTGGTGCCGTTTGGGAAAATATGGCGCACCGGGGCTAACAATGCTACCCAGCTTACTTTCGGGGAGAACGTAAAATTAGAAGGCAAGGATGTTCCTGCGGGCACATACGCCCTGTATACCCTTCCGGGAAAAGATGCCTGGGAGATATTGATTTACAAAGATTTGAAACTGGGAGGCGATGTAGCCAACTATAAGAAGGAAGATGAGCTGACGCGTTTCACTGTTAAGCCATCGGCCCTTGGCGATAAGGTGGAAACCTTTACTATCAATGTAGCCAACATCACTCCTAAAACAGCAAGCATTGAGCTAAACTGGGATAAAACAAAAGTTTCTTTTGGCGTAGAAGCGGATATTGATGCAAAGATTATGAAGAGCATTGATGGAGCATTGGAAAAAGACGGCAGACCTTACCATCAGGCGGCTGCGTATTACTATGATAACGATAAGGACCTGAAACAGGCTTTGGTGTGGAGCACTAAAGCAGTAGAAAACAATCCAAAAGCTTTTTGGATGCTGCTGCAGAAAGCAAAGATTCAGCTGAAGCTGAGCGATAAGAACGGGGCTACCGAATCAGCCGAAAAAGTGATTGTG
>JAZKEP010000105.1:4020-7844 GCA_040387015.1 Bacteroidota bacterium | reverse complement strand
TTAATTAATACCGGCAACGTGGTAGGATGGTTTCAGGGTAGGATGGAATTTGGTCCTCGCGCATTGGGTAACAGAACTATTTTAGGAGACGTACGAAATCCTGAAATGCAAAAGAAACTTAATCTGAAGATTAAATACCGCGAAGGTTTCCGCCCTTTTGCTCCTTCGGTTAAGGCGGAGGATTGTAAAGAGTACTTTGATTTGAATTCGTCTTCGCCATACATGCTCATTGTTGCTCCGGTGAAAGAGTCGCGTAGAAATAAAATGCCGGCAGGCTACAATTCAATGCCTTTAATGGAAAGGTTATATGTGCAACGTTCCGATTTACCAGCTATTACCCATGTCGATTTTTCAGCCCGTATTCAAACTATTCACAAGGAAACCAATGAACGTTTTTGGAACCTGCTGGATACATTCAAACAAAAGACAGGGTATGGAGTGATGGTAAACACCAGTTTTAATGTAAGAGGCGAACCGCCTGTCTGCACTCCGGAGGATGCCTACAAATGTTTTATGCGCACAGAGATGGATTACTTAGTTGTCGGTAATTATTTAATGAGTAAAGCCACACAACCGGAATGGAAGGAAAAGGAAGATTGGAGAAAGGAATTTAAACTTGATTGAAATTAGCCATGCAGAACCCGTTTCAGTTAAACTTTTTATACATTTAAAACATAAACTCACAGTTATGGAATTCTTAAAAGACTTATGGGATTTTTTGAAGGAGCGAAAAAAATGGTGGTTACTGCCAATGATAATTGTCCTTCTGCTTATCGGGATACTGGTAGTAATTGGTGGAGGCTCGGCTGTAGCACCATTTGTTTATACTTTATTTTAATATGCAGCAAACGAAACTAAACCGGGAAAAAGAACTTGAGACCATTCTGGTTTTGTGTGTGGCCTTTTTAGTTATTTATTTCCTTACTAAACAGCAGCATACGTACCTTCTCAAGCTTAGCATAGGTTTGGGTTTAATAGGTATGTTTTCCAAGTACCTTACTTCTAAAATATCGTGGGCTTGGTTGAAGCTTGGCGAAATGATGGGTGCAGTGATGAGTAAAGTAATTCTGTCGGTGGTTTTCTTTGGCTTTCTGTTTCCCATTGCTTTACTCTCAAGAGTATTCAGCGGAAACAAAAACATATTACAGTTAAAGAAACCTGAAGGCTCTTATTATTTCAGTCGCAACCACAAATACGAATCGAAGGACCTGAAGAATTTATGGTAATTTTCAACTAGAACAAGATTGAAAGTTAGACCCTTCGATTGAATTTAGCGCTGGCTATGGTTGAATACCCAAGCGTCTTACACTTTTGCTTCCATTATCTCATCAGAATGTTCATTTTCGCAACTCTTAGAAGAAAATGAAATACGCGTCTATATACCCTGTCAATAATCAACTTCTCAAAGAATTTCCCTTTGATGACTATCCTGATTTGAATGTTTCTTTAACTGCTTTTCATCTTTGGCGAAAGCTTTCGGTGGAAGAGCGTGGTAAACAATTGAAACGTGTAGCTGAATTGATGGAGAAGAAGAAAAGCATGTTTGCCGAATACATTACAATGGAAATGGGCAAGCCGCTTCGCGAATCGGAGTATGAGTTAAATAAAACCATTACAACGTTCGATTACTATATCCAAAACGCTCCAGAATTTCTACAAGCGGAGAAAGTAAAGTCGAATGCCTCGTTAAGCTATATCTCCTATGAACCCCTTGGTATTATCTTGTCAATCATGCCCTGGAACTTTCCGTTCTGGCAGGTGTTTCGTTTTGCTATTCCTGCTTTAATATCCGGAAATGTTACTGTGCTTAAACATGCGCCTAATGTTCCTCAATGTGCGCAGGCCATTGCTGATTTGTTTACTGAAGCCGGACTGGTTGATGGAGTTTTTAAAAATTACTTTTTACGAAATGAAGATGCCGGGAAACTTATTGCAGACCCACGTATTGCCGGCTTGAGCTTTACTGGAAGCGATGCTACAGGAAGTCTTCTTGCCGAGCAGGCCGGAAGAAACATTAAGAAATGTGTGATGGAGCTTGGCGGAAACGATGCATTTATTGTGTTAGAAGATGCTGAATTAAATTTCACCATTGCAGGTGCAATTAAATCGCGTAGCATCAATGCAGGACAGTCGTGCAACGGGGCGAAGCGGTTTATTGTAGTTAAAGAGGTAGCTGAAGCCTTCACGCTCCAATTGATACAAGCAGTTAGTGAGCTAATAGTGGGTGACCCTATTGATGAAGCTACTCAAATTGGACCTCTCGCAAGAAAAGATTTAGCTGAAAAGGTTAAGAAACAAGTTGCAGACACCGTAAAAGAGGGAGCCATTGCTTATTATGGAATGCAAGCCCCGGACGAGGAAGGGAATTTTGTTTCTCCTGTTGTGCTTACTAATGTGAAAGAAGGCATGCGTGCCTTTAAGGAAGAAATCTTCGGGCCTGTTTGGAGTGTTATTGTGGTACAAGATGCAGCAGAGGCCATTGCTATAGCCAATAACTCGGTTTATGGTTTAGGTGCTTCTATCTGGACAGGCGATAAGGAAAAGGCAGAGCAATATGTTTCTGAATTGCAGGCAGGCAATGTTTTTATTAACGATATCGTAAAGAGTGATCCGCGTCTTCCTTTTGGGGGAGTAAAAAGAAGTGGCTTTGGAAGAGAGCTATCGGAGCATGGCTTGAAAGAATTTGTGAATATCAAAACAGTTTACTTCAACTAAATTCTTAACTTGCTTACGTGGAGTTTAAGGTCATCATATATATCATTGCAGGAGTTCTCTACTTCATTTACACGATGAATAAGAAGGTGCAGGAAGGCAAGCAATCTAAGTTGCCACCCGATGCTTCCCCTGCACCTGCCAAACCTGTTTCACCACCCGCTACCAATCCTTTAGAGGATATAATGCGCGAAATAAAAAGAAAGCAGGCACAGGCAGAAGCTCAAAAGAAAGCTTCGCTGCCGCAACCCAAGCCACTTACCACTTACCAGCAAAAGAAACCACAGAAGGATATATTGATTCGTGAAGTAAAAAAGGCTGCCATGGTGGAAGGGGCATCTGCTTATGAGCCTGTGTATGAACGCGCCATAACCGAAGAAGAAAAAATACATGGTAAGGATATACGCTTAAAGAATGAAGGTATTTACAAAGTGCAAACCATAGAAGAACTACAAACAGAAACAGAAGCCGATAAGAATTATGCTTATAATTTGGATGTTCGGCAAGCTTTCATCGGCTCCATAATTTTTGAAAGAAAGTATTAATCAGGATGTAATGAAAATATGGAGCCTCGTTCTGTTTTCCTTTTACACATCTTTCCTTTTTGCTCAAACCGCTGACTCAACTGAGGTCTTCAGTTTTTGCGAAACAATGCCACAGTATCCCGGAGGAGACAGTGCTCTTTTCCAATTTATCAAAGCAACGGTTCACTACCCCGAGAGCTGTCTTGACTCAGCTATACAGGGAAAGGTTTATTTATCCTGTATCATTGAAAAGGATGGTAAAGTTTCTGGCGTGCAGCTTGTAAAGCGTGTACATCCGGCCTTAGATCGGGAAGCGCTTAGAGTCATTTCTCTCCTTTCTTCCTTCAACCCCGGATTAAATGGAGGTAAAGCTGTAAGAGCCAGAATAAACATACCTGTTGTTTTTAAAATTACCATTAAAGAAAATGTAAGCACTAAATCTTCAGACGTTTTAAAAGTAATCAGCGATGTGGATGTTCAGCCTGAATTTCCCGGAGGAGTAAATACCCTCACCAAGTTTATGGATATGAAAGTAAAGTATCCTTTTGTGTGCCAGCAGTTGAATATTCAGGGCTTATGTCAAGTAAG
>JAZKEP010000105.1:0-4010 GCA_040387015.1 Bacteroidota bacterium | reverse complement strand
GTGATGAATGCCACCATAGAGAAAGGAATACATTTTGATTTGGATAATGAAGCGATGAGAGTAGTGCAGTTATTCCCTGATTTTAAGCCCGCTTTAAAAAACGGAATGCCGGTAAACTGCGACATGGTGCTGAACTTAAATTTTACGCTTGCCTGCTCTGCTGATGATTACTATTTCTCTTCCGAAGATGATTACAGGCTAAAATATCCGGGTGGGTTCAGCGCTATGTTTACAAGCATATTCGACCATATTACTTACTCAGGTAGTTTAGAAGGATTTCAGTTTAATGGTAAGTCCGTGTTTTCGTTTGACGTGGATACCAACGGCAGCATAAAAAACATCAAAGTGGTAAACGCTACTTCGTCTGAGCTGGAAAGAAATGTGATAGAAGCCTTACAGTCGCTGGAGAAATTCAGGCCGGGAAGCGTATACGGAGTAAAGCAAACGGGGCATATTACCTTTCCTGTGAAATATAAAAGGGTGGTTAACAGCGAAGGGGAAAGTAAACTTGACATAAACAGGGAATTCAGCTTCGGACGTGTGGAGGTGGCTAAGGAGGAATATTCTTTTATTGATGAGCTTCCCAGTTATGACGCCATCTTCAATGGCTTAGTGAAGAACTTAGAGTTGCCTGCAGGGGAGGAGAAGAATAAGAAAAAGGGGACTGTGTTTGTGCGCTGTTTCATTTCGGATGAAGGGAAAATTATCAATCCACATATCTATAAAGGATTAACCCCTGCCTTGGAGGAAGAAGCACTTCGGGCGGTTTCAAAAGTAAATTATGTAAGCCCTGCATTGCGCATGTCGAAGCCAATAGGTTTTGAGTTATTGGTGCCGGTTAGTTACTCCAATTTCTAAGTATGAAGATACTGTCACTTTATCTTATCCTATTACTGCCTTTACAAGGCATCTGTATGTCCGGTGATTCGGTATGCTATCATCCTGAAGTAGCAGCCACTTACAAGTTTGGCTCAAAGGTTATGTTCAAGAACATGTCAAAAAGTGCCGATACGATGGGGCTTTTTAAAATGGATTTCGATGTGCAACAGGTTAAGATGTACCTGATAATAAATTCGAAGGGAGAGGTGATTAACGTATTGAATGCAGGCTGCGTAATGGATGAAAGAGTTGGGAAGATTATTACAAAAGTATTGTTGCAGTTAAAAGACTTTGACCCCGCCATTAAAAGCGGTGAAAAGGTGACCAGTGCCAAACTAATGGAGTTCAAGGTGTACCAGCGCGGCTATCAGGCCGAGTTTGAAGTGCGCGTAAAGCTGGACGAGCCGCAAAAAGCAAAGGATAAAGATTTCTCCATTTTCATGGGTAATTACTCCAAGCAAATTAAAGAGCAGGCTGTTTTTCCTAAGAATTATAAACGCGAGAAATACGATGGCATGGTTACTATTGAATTCAGCTTTAATAAAAAAGGAAAGCCCACCGGCTTTAGTGTGCTGAAGACTGATAAAGATGAATTTATAGAGAATGCCTTGGTTGCTTTATTTTCAGTAAAAGAGATTTCAAACGATTATCTTGAAATGATGGGCTTGAATAAAAAGTTTGTTGTCACATTTGATTTCGTTTCATTTGCAGATGTAACGGGCTTTATGTCTACAAACCATTAAAGAGTTTCTTAAACCTTAGTCTTCAGTAAATTACCACTACCATCAAAAACAATTTTGCAAAGAACATTTCTATCGGTAAAGATTCGCTTACCAAGCTTTCAGCCTTTGTTGCATCTGCAAAGCCTACTCAAATTTTTCTGTTGGCAGATGAAAACACCTTTAAGCATTGCTATCCTAAACTGAAAACCCACTTACCCAAAGCGCATACGGTTATTCGTATAAAGAGCGGGGAGGAGAATAAGACCATTGGCACCTGCGAAACAATCTGGAAGAAGCTGACAGATGCCAATGCCGACCGCAACAGTTTGCTTATTAATTTAGGTGGTGGAGTAATTGGCGATATGGGAGGCTTTGCTGCAGGATGCTACAAGCGGGGCATTAAGTTCATTAATGTACCTACCACGCTGCTTGCCATGGTAGATGCAAGTGTGGGCGCCAAGACTGCTATTGATTTCATGGGGTTTAAAAATCAGATTGGATTGTTTAATGACCCTGAGGGAGTTTACATCTACACTGATTTTTTAAAAACACTTTCTGACCGGGAATTGAAGGCGGGTATGGCAGAAGTAATTAAGCATTACCTGATTGCAGATAGCAAAGCATTTTTTGAATTAGCATCATTAATCACCATTAAGCCGGGGCGGCAGTATAACATCCGCAAGCTGAATTGGGATGCACTGGTAGAAAAGAATGTGGCCATTAAATCGAAGATTGTTTCGCAGGATAAGTTTGAAAAAGGAAACCGTAAGGCACTCAACTTTGCGCATACGGTTGGCCATGCAGTAGAAACCTTCTTTTTGAAGAAGGGTGTAAAACTGTTGCATGGCGAAGCAGTGGCTATTGGTATTGTTTGCGAAAACCATATTGCTATATCCCTCAATTTGTTACAGCGCGACAAAATTGCACATATCTTCATTCTACTTATTTCCCTTTTCCCTGCTTTGCCTTCGTTTCATAAAAACAGTATTCCCGGCATTCTAAAATTGATGCAACAGGACAAAAAGAATGTATCGGGGAAATATCAATTTACCTTGTTGAATGGAATAGGAAACTTTTCCATCAACAACTCCGTTGAAGAACATGTCATTATTCAAGCCCTGGAATACTATTCAGAAATGACGCGCATTCATAAATGAGACTTTCCCATCCCACCAAAAAGGTAAATACACGAATCAGAATTCCCGGTTCTAAAAGCGAGAGCAACCGACTTTTGATTTTAAATGCGCTATCGGGAAATAAACTTCAGATAGAAAACCATTCCACCGCGCGCGATACCCAAAACCTGATTAAGGCGCTGGCTTCCACCGAAGAAACTGTGAACGTGTTAGATGCCGGTACCAGCATGCGCTTTCTTACCGCTTATTACTGCGCGGTAAATCAGCAGCGCATTATTACGGGCAGCGAGCGCATGTGCCAGCGACCTATTCACCCCTTGGTGAATGCCTTGCTCGATTTAGGTTTTGATGTTCGCTATGCGGGTAAAGCGGGTTTCCCCCCGCTCGAAATTCACCCGGTTAACCTTTCCACTATTGAAGAAGAAGTCTCTATTGAAGGCAATATCAGCAGCCAGTATATAACTGCTTTGCTGCTGATAGCACCCTTTCTTGAAAAAGGATTGAAGCTAAATTTCACCACCGCTCTTACCTCGCGACCTTATATCGAAATGACTTTAGGAATACTTAAACATTTCGGCATTACGCACGAATGGAAGGATAACAGTATTCAAATCCGTCCTTCGAAAATTGAAACCGGAAGTTATACCGTTGGTGGCGATTGGTCTTCTGCTTCTTATTGGTATTCCATTGCCTTTTTGGCGGATGAAGCAGCGATATTTCTGGAAGGAATGCGCGATGACTGGAGCCAGGGCGACCGTGTAATGGCCGACTGGATGAAGCGCTTTGGGGTGATAACC
The DNA here is from genome assembly GCA_040387015.1 of Bacteroidota bacterium. Classification (GTDB taxonomy): domain Bacteria; phylum Bacteroidota; class Bacteroidia; order Chitinophagales; family LD1; genus Bog-950. The sequence goes on along the minus strand of JAZKEP010000105.1, from coordinate 476 downwards.
GAGTTTAACGAACAGGGTGCCTTGCTTAAGAAGGTGCAGGTTAATTACCCGCAGATGATGAAGCTGAATTTTGTCGACAACCCGGACCTGGCCCAGACTTTTGCCCCCATGTTCGGAGCTAAGAATATACTCACCACCTTTTCGGGTATCGAGAGCCTGAAGATTAAAGAAACAGACCGGGTAACTGCCCTTAAGAATGAGCTGCAAAAGCTGAATGTAAGCTTTGAATATGCCGAGATGTATGATTTCTACCAGCTGCGAGGCACCTTCCAAGTTCCTTCGGCACCCATTGAAACCTACGATGACCACCGCATGGCCATGGGCTTTGCACCACTTGCTTTGTTAGGCGATATTGAAATTGAAAACCCCGCTGTAGTGGCTAAGTCATACCCTGAGTTTTGGAAAGATTTAGAGAAAGCCGGTTTTATATTATCGGGCACTGAATAGCTTACCCTTTCAACCAGCTGACTCTTTCC
>JAZKEP010000104.1:9211-10390 GCA_040387015.1 Bacteroidota bacterium | reverse complement strand
GAAAAAGTGATTGTGCTTGCTAAAGAAGCGAAGAATGATGATTATGTAAAAATGGCTGAGAAGCTAATTGCAGAAGCGAAATAATTCGGACTAATTCAAATGATAAAAAGCGCCCCTGAGTTTTCAGGGGCGCTTTTTTTATTAGGAGTCTTCTTCGGAAAACTGCACACTTCACAAGAAAGTCTTCGACCACGCTCAGACTGACATACAATGTAGGTAGACACTGTCACCCTGAGCGTAGCCGAAGGGTATTTCCCGAAGAAACTATTCGCTCACTTGCTTACCCCGAAAGGTTTGTAAGAGCCACGATAATATCATGACCATTAAACATCCACTTACGTTCAGCCAAAGGAAAGCGGTAAGATCAATATACCAGCAATACATCACAAAAACCTCTGCTATAAGGGCTGCGACAAACACATTGGTTCCATTTACTTTCTTCATGTAAAAAGCCACTAAGAATACCCCGAGGATGGTGCCGTAAAACAGCGAACCCAAAATATTTACCGCCTCCAGCAGATTGCCTAATTTGCTGGCATAAAGGGCCACCACAATACAAAACACGCCCCAGGCTATGGTTGCCCATCGCGACACTGCCAACTCTTTGGCATGCGACTCCTGCTCCTGCTTACCCATGCGCTGATAAAAGTCAACTACGGTAGTGGAAGCTAAAGAATTGAGACCGCTGGCCGATGAACCCATTGCTGCCAGAAAGATGATGGCCACCAGCAAACCTACAATGCCCACCGGAAGTTGCTGCGTGACAAAACTGAGGAATACATAATTACTGTCGTTGGTATCTGCACGCGGATTATTCTTAGTCATCAAAGCGGCTACATCCTTTTTAATCGCATCGCTTTTGCTGCCCGCCTCCTGCAGCTTTACCCGCGACTCATCCACCTGTGCCTCATCTTCGGAATGCAGGGCCTCCACTAATTCATTTACGCGGTTTAGTTTTTCAGCATGTGCTGTGGTGTATTCAGCTTCTAACTGGCGATACTGGTCTTTATAAGGACTGTTCTCAATCTTTACAATTTCCGCGCGGTTGAAGAATACAGGCGGCTGATAAAACTGATAGAAGGAAAAAACCAAAGTGCCGATAAGCAGAATAAGGAACTGCATGGGTATTTTCACCAGGCCATTCATAATTAAGCCTAGCCTGCTCTGCGTCACCGAACT
>JAZKEP010000104.1:2959-9201 GCA_040387015.1 Bacteroidota bacterium | reverse complement strand
TCCTGTAAGATACCGCCCTACCTGTGATTGGTCGGTTCCGAAATATGACAGTTGCAGAAAGAAGCCGCCAATAATTCCCGACCAGATGTTGTAGCGGTTATTCCAATCGAAGGCGGTATCAATGGCGTTCAGTTTATTCATCTTACCTGCAATATGCAGGGCATCGGTAAAACCCACATTTGCAGGAAGAAGATACACCACCATGTAAGCAGCCAGAAACAAACCCGAGAAGATGATGATCATTTGAAACAGCTGCGTGTATGATACTGCTTTGGTGCCGCCATACACCGTGTAAGTAACCACCAACACCCCGATAAAAACAATGGTGTATGAAATATCGATTTGCAGAATAACCGAGAGAATGATGGCCGGAGCATAAATAGTAATGCCCGTTGACAAACCCCGCTGAAGCAAAAACAAGAAGGCAGTGAGTGTGCGAGTTTTGTTGTCGAAACGTTTTTCTAAATACTCATAAGCGGTGTACACATTCAGCTTTTTGAACATGGGGATGAAGGTGATGCACAGCACCACCATGGCCAGCGGCAAACCGAAGTAAAACTGAATAAAGCGCAAACCATCGCTATAAGCCTGGCCGGGGGCTGAAAGAAATGTAATGGCACTTGCCTGTGTTGCCATTACCGATAAACCCACATGATACCAGGGCAATTCTTTATCGGCCAGCAGGTAGCCCTGAATGTTTTTGGCACCACGGCTCTTCCACATGCCATACACCACAATAGCCGTAAGCGTAACGCCAAGCACTAACCAGTCGGTACTGCTCATCGAAAGAAATTAGTGAAGGCGTAAAGCAATATTATCAACGCTACCAGCACCCCTATCACCAACAGGTAGATGTTTGTCCAGGTTTTAAGTATCGGTGGCTTTTCGTTTGGCATTATTTATTTTGAGGAAGGCTTAACAGGTTAACGAAAAAGCGATAAGCACCGGGCACTCCTGCGGGCAACTGGCGGAAGAACGCAAGACCGGTGTAAACAAAATTTCCTTTACCGTAAGGCGCCACTATCAAACTGCCTTCACTGGGTTTATCCTTGGGGTCGTTCATGGAAAGAATAGTGGTGTAGCCGGAATCCGCTTCGGTGGCAAAGTAGATGCCCCGCTCCTGAACCCATCCTTCAAAATCTTTCTCCGTTATTACATTGGGATAATTTAAAACAGAATGCTGCGGACGAACAAACTTTACCGCTGCTGTTTCATCCGTAACGCGGTCGCGGGAAATGTTGAAGGGATAAGGTGCCATCTTTGCCAGCAAGGGACCTATGCGGTTGTTGGTGTTGTATTGAACTATCAGGTTACCTCCTTTCTTCACGTAATCCATCAACCTGTTATAATGCACTTGTAATCTTTCGTTGGTGTTGTAAGCACGTATGCCGCAAACAATGGCGGAGTATTCCGAAAGGTTGCTGTGCGTTAGCATATCATCCGTTAGTTCTGTAACCTGATAGCCGATTTCTTTTAAGCAGGCAGCCACTTCATCACCTGCACCGGGTATATAAGCTATGTGCGTTCCTGTTTTCTTTAAGTCAATATTTATCAGCCCCGCCTCCGCATCGCTGAGTATAAACTGATAAGGGATATGGTCGTATTCAATTCGCTGTATGCTTTTGTTGTAAGTGTTAGCTCCAATTTTCAACGAAGCTTTTAAGCGGCTGGCTTTTGCTTCTTTTCCGGCTGTAAGAGTAGCTTCTACGGTAGTCTCCTCTCCTTTCTCGGTGAGCGCAAAAGCAGGATTCTTTATTTCTACTTTCCAGCCTTCGCCTGCTTCTAACTGCAGGGTGCCTTTTACTCCTTTGGTATGTGCTTTTACGCGCAGCTGTAAACTTTTAACCACCGAGCCATTAAACACATATACCTTCTCCGACATATTCACCGTGGCTGGCGGAAGTATTTCAAACGGACGGTACACTTCTCCCTTTACAGGGTCGGCAGCTTTATAGGTTAACCCTCGAAAGATGCGGAGTTTAAGGCCTTGCACTTCTATATCGAACGTAACACCCACGGCAGATTTGTTTTCAGGAACACCCGCCATTAAAGGGTCTTTCACCACATACCTTCCTATGTTATGTTTTTCATTCAGCCAATAAGGATTGGAAAATGATGCAGAAGCTGAAAGTGTTTGTGCTTGCTTAAAGGTGTAAAGCTCGTTTGTCTTCAGGTTTAGTTTCGGAACGGTATCGCCTTGTTCGAAAAACGAAACTCGCTGCAGGGTAACCGGCACCACCGAACGATTAATGATTTGTGCAGATACATTGATGCTATCACCCGGCACAGCAGCGTAATCAGGCGCAGCGGCTTCAAGCCACAAACCCGAACAGGAAAGTATCAGCGACTCAGTTTCGCGTAGCTTCTGCTTTTTCCAGTAGGCTACTGTAGCATCTGTTTCCTTCAAGGCTTCAATCTGTTTGTAAAGCTTTACTAATGCCGCCACCGAAGCAGCAGGACGGGCAGCATCATGCTTCTGTAATAGTTCAGTTAAAGTTTGCTGAATAGTTTCGGAGCCGGGTATACGCTTCCAGGTTTGGTCAATGGCTTCAAACAAGTCATTCTTTACTTCTTCTCCTTTTAGCTGCTTAAAGAATTCTATCATCTCGCCCCGCTGCCGTGCGGTGCCGAAGCCCTGGCTCTTGTGCATGGAGCGGCTTTCAGAAGCTATCTCCCCGTAATTTTTTCCGATGAGGGGATTAAACAGGCCTACATCCACCTTCAGTTGGTCGGGAGAAGTGGTATTGTTACCGCCAAAGTTGAAGGTGTTCCAGAACACACGCTTGGCCTGCCACACCTGTGTATATTTCAACTGCTCGGGAAACATGGCAGGGTTCGCAGCCGCTTCAAATGCTTCCAGTGCAAGAATGGCCGAGGCCGTATGGTGCCCATGCCCGCCTTCGCCTGTGGTGGGAAAACGGTTAATAATTACATCGGGCTTAAATTGGCGGATAATCCAAACCATATCGGCCAGCGTGCTATCCTTGTTCCAAAACCCAAGTGTTTCCTCGGGGTTTTTCGAATAACCAAAATCGTTGGCGCGGGTGAAGAACTGCTCAGCACCATCTGTTCTGCGCGCTGCGAGCAACTCCTGCGTGCGGATAAGCCCCAGCAGTTCGCCCTGCTCCTTGCCTATCAGGTTTTGCCCGCCATCGCCACGCGTTATGGACAGGTATCCGGTGCGAAGTTTCCTTTCATTAGCCAGGTATGAAAGCAAACGCGTGTTTTCATCATCGGGGTGGGCGGCCACAAACAACACCGAGCCGACCGTGTTCAGCTTTTGCAGCGATTGTAATATTTCGGCAGCCGATTGTGCGGCTAGAGAATTTTGAAAAATAAAGCCGGCATAGCAGGCAAGGAAGCAAATAAGCAGGCGGTGTAAAGACATGCACATGGTTTTTAGGTGCTATAAAAATAACCCGCTATTATGCGGACTTGCAATATATGAACACTCCCTTCGCTTAACGGTTAGCAGATAGGAATTCTTAACAGAAAAGAAAAGTTTAATTCTCCGAAGCATCACTTTAATTCTCCTGACCATGACTTTTATTCTCCCGACCATGAGTTTTATTCTCCTGACTAAGACTTTTATTCTCCTGACTATCACTTTTATTCTCCTGACTAAGACTTTTATTCTCCCGACTATCACTTTTATTCTCCCGACTAAGACTTTTATTCTCCAGACTATCACTTTTATTCTCCAGACCATGAGTTTTATTCTCCAGACTATGACTTTTATTCTCCAGACTATGACTTTCCAGACATCTTTTGTGTTAAAACGAAGGAAAAAGGGCTATAACCATTAAATAGAAGACAAGTTCTGAGCTATAAAGTTTTCTTGATGGAGGAAAGAAGGGAGCCACTGATGTTTATGAGTCTATGCCTGAGGCATATGCCCCCTCCGCAGAGGTATTATAGGCCTGCTGCTATCTATATTTGGCACCAACCGGAGGTCGAAGGCCTTAGTTTGCTCTCCGCAAGCTTAACATCAGTCAAATGATTTTCTAAACAGGCGGAAAGTATCCTGAAGTAATAGTTAATGCTATCCTGATAAAAAAGCACAAAAGGGTAAACTAAAAAGGGCTTCGCGGGGTTATAGTAGATATATTGCCAACAATGACTACAACAAAACCATACGCTGCAAGGCGCCTCGCATTTTACCTACTTATTACAACTGCAGTAATCGGGTTCAGTTCCTGCGCCATGCTTAACCGGCATACTTATTCAGTGTTTACCGAGAGTGTAAAAAACGCGCCTTTCGATGTGGTGATTGTTCCGGGTATGCCTTACGACACTGCTAAAATTAACCCGCTGTTTAAAGGCCGCATGTTGTGGGCACAAGAATTATATGATAAGGGCATAGCCCGAAATATTATTTTCTCCGGCTCAGCTGTGCATAGTCCTTACATTGAAGGCATCATTATGAAGATGATGGCAGACCGGATGGGTATCCCTTCGGGAAATACTTTTATTGAAGATAAAGCCCTGCATACCCACGAGAATATCAGCTACGGAATAAAACTTGCCCAGGAAATGGGGTTCACAAATATTGCTGTTGCTACCGACCCCATACAAGCCCTGCTGGTGAAAAGGCACACTAAGAATTACAAGAGCAGGGTGCATATATTGCCGTTCAGTATGAAATCAATGTCGGGCTATTACAATATTACCTTGCCCGAAATTCCTTCAGAACATGCTTTTGTAGAAAATTTTATTCCGCTAAAAGACAGACCTTCGGAAACCTTACCGATAGTAGATTGATAGGTTGTTCTTATTTTTTGGAAAGATCCAGCATTCAGATAGCTGCGTTTTCCTTTTCGTAAGCTTCGTCAATTAATAAATGGCGACCATCTGCAGCGGTTGTGGCCAGCACATCGCAGCGCTCGTTATAAGGGTGGTCGTTGTGGCCTTTAATCCACTTAAACTTTACCTGGTGCTTTTTGTAAATTTCAAGGAAGCGCATCCACAGGTCGGGATTTTTTTTTCCTTTAAAACCTTTCTTAACCCATCCGAACACCCATTTTTGGTTTACTGCTTCCACCACATATTTCGAATCGGAATAAACAACCACGTCCACCTGTTCGCGGGTAAGCGCCTCCAATCCTGCAATCACAGCCAGCAGTTCCATCCGATTGTTAGTGGTTTTGCGAAAGCCCTGCGAAAGTTCTTTCTCCTTGCTGCCGTATTTAAGAATAGCGCCATATCCACCCGGGCCGGGGTTCCCTCTTGAAGAACCATCGGTATATAATTCAACTACTGCCATCGGGGTAAAAATAGAAGATTAGGGAAGAAATCAGGCGTTCGCTTTTTCTAATTCTTCAAGAAACACGAGCGCTTCTTCAGAACTTTTAAGCCTGACAAATTGAATGTGAGAGAACCGGGTATCGCGCATAGCGGCTAAGTACCTGGTTCGATTGCCGCTGTAAGTCTTTATAGTCCACCCAAGAATAGAATCGCGGCTTAAAAAACTTCTGCGAAACGATTCTTTATTTCCGGTACCTGGCCACAGTTCTTCTTTACTTATAGCGCGGGTGATAGCTCGTTTTACAGCTCTATAGAATACCAGCGGGAACGGATAGTCTAACCAAATAACTACCTGCACATCTTTCCATTTAATGGGAACGGTTCTGCCGTAATTTCCATCTAATATCCATTGTTCCCTGTTCAGGGCTTCCCGCAGTTTTGGAAAGAACTCTTCATCGGTAGGTTCATACCAATCCGCCCCCCAATAAATTTGATCTATTTGAACGTACGGAATACCTGAAATACGGGATAGCTTTTTACTGAAAGCGGATTTACCTGAACCGGTGGTGCCAACTATATTGATTCGCTTAACCCCCGATAAAATATTTCCCGATGAAAGCATGATAACACAATCTAAATTCTTTAGTCTGCAAAAGCAAGTTTCTTGAAGAAGCAAAACTTCTAAGCATATTTGCGCCTCAACTTAAACTATGGAACAGTTTCCTTCGCTTATACTTCATCAAAATAAAATACAGGCCGTTAAGCGTTTTCATCCCTGGATATTCTCGGGAGCAGTAAAGAGTAAAACAGGTAATCCTGACCAGGGCGATGTGGTGGAAGTATATTCCGAAAAAGGCGAGTTTCTGGGCATGGGACATTTCGGAACAGGAAGTGTAAGTGCACGGCTCTTCAGCTTTGAAAAAGTGGTTTCGCTGAACGATGTATGGCGCAAGCGTTTTCAGCAGGCGTTCACACTGCGAAAAAACATTGGCCTTACA
>JAZKEP010000104.1:0-2949 GCA_040387015.1 Bacteroidota bacterium | reverse complement strand
AGAAAGCAAAACCACCACTGCTTACCGTTTGATAAATGCTGAAGGAGATGGTATGCCGGGCTTGATTGTAGATTGGTATAATGGAACTGCGGTAGTGCAATGCCATTCGAAAGGGATGAATAAGGAGAAAGCTTCGTTTGTTGAACTGTTGAAAGAAGGCTATGGTGACCGCCTGAGGGCGGTGTATGACAAAAGCGCAGCCACGCTTCATCATAAGGTAGATAGCGAATCTACTAACCCCCACAAAGATAGTTATCTGTTCGGCCACGCTTCTGAAACAACTATTCTTGAGAACAATCATCATTTTAAAATAAACTGGGAACTGGGACAGAAAACAGGTTTCTTTCTGGACCAGCGTGACAACCGTGAATTACTTTCAAAGTATGCGAAGAGCAAAAAGATATTGAACACATTTTGTTATTCAGGGGGCTTTTCGGTCTACGCGCTGAAAGCAGGAGCCTCACTGGTTCACTCCGTTGACAGTTCGGCTAAAGCTATTGACTGGACTAATGAAAATGTAGCGCTTAACACAACCTCAGCCAACCATCAGTCTTTTGCTGCCGATGTTTTTGATTTTATGCGCACGTCGAACGAAGCGTATGACGTGATTGTTCTGGATCCTCCGGCTTTTGCGAAAGGGCAATCGGCTCGGCACAATGCCATTCAGGCTTATACCCGTTTAAACCAGGCTGCATTCAAAAAAATAAAGAAAGGAGGAATTGTTTTTACTTTCTCCTGCTCACAGGTAGTTACGCCCGATATGTTTACAGGCTCTGTAACTTCAGCTGCTATTGAGTCAGGCAGAAACATAAAGATCCTTCATCATTTAACGCAACCTGCCGACCATCCTGTAAGCATTTTCAATCCCGAGGGATTGTATCTGAAAGGATTGGTTCTATACGTTGAGTAGATTGCAAACATCTGCTAAAAAAAAGCACTTATTGCAACCTTTATGTATGTATTCGTAACTATGTAAGGGTTAAGATTTTTTAACTGCCAAGCCATTTACATGGTGTGGTTGTTTTACAGAATTAAAATACTTTTGGCAGCGTTTTTAAAACCAAAAAAATATGAGTAAAAAGTTCTCTGTTACATTTTTTTCCTGCCTGCTGTTTGCAGGTTTATTTGCCGCTACCAACAATAAGCCGATGAACATCAAACTGACCGTAAAAGGTCTGGAGAGTTCTAACATGATTCTGGCCAATTATTTTGGCGATAAGCAATATGTAAAAGACACCTTGGAATTTGACAAGAAAGGAACCGTTACAATAAAGGCGGATACTACTTTACCGGGTGGTGTTTATCTTGCAGTGTTTCCGGCCCTTGGGAATCGCTACTTCGAGTTTATTATCAGCGAATCGCAATTCTCCCTGGAAACAGATACTACAGACCTCACAGGCCATTTGAAAACAACCGGCTCAGTGGAAAACTCACTTTTCTATGGCGACATGAAATTTCTGGGCAAGATGAAACAGACTTCTGACTCCATCAGTGCATTATATAAGAACGCAAAAGATGAAAAGGAAAAGGAAAAGTATAAGGCACAACTTATCCAAATAGACAAGGACGTAAAGGCAGAGCGGAACGATGTGATGGTTAAAAATCCTGAACTGTTTTATGCTAAGCTTATAAAATCCATGAAAGATGTGGAGGTACCTGAACCACCCAAAGATGCGAACGGAAAGATCATTGATTCATCCTGGCAATGGCGCTTTTATAAAGCGCATTACTGGGATAACATCGATATGAAGGATGACCGTTTACTTCGTTGCCCGGTGTTCCACAATAAAATGAAAACTTATTTTTCGCAAACTATTGTGCAGGTTCCTGATTCCATTTCATATGCAACGGATGAAGTGCTGGCAAAAACCGACAAGAAGAGCGAGATATACCGCTATGTGCTTACCTATATATTCAATGAAATGGCTAATTCGAAAGTCATGGGATTTGACGCTGCCTATGTATATATCGGAAAGAACTATTTCTGTAAAGAAGATATGACCCCTTGGGTAGATACCGCAAAACGCTTTAAGATATGCGACCGTGTGAATCGCCTTGAGCCTGTTTTAGTAGGTAAAAAAGCACAACGTTTAATTCTACCTACTGACTCAACCGAAATGCAATGGAAGTCTCTTCAGGAAGTGAAAGCCAAGTATACTATCCTTGCTTTCTGGGATCCAGATTGCGGACATTGCAAAAAAGAAATTCCTGTTTTAGCAGAAGCCTATCATAGCTTAAAAAAGCAGGGAATTGATGTAGAAACTTTTTCTCCGGCCATTATGGAGATAGAACATTACAAGGACTGGCAGGAATTCATTAAAAATAATACCCTGGACTGGATAAATGTGTGTGATGCTAAGCGCCATAGTAATTTCCGTTGGGAATGGGATATTCAAAGCACACCGCAGATTTATATTCTTGACAGAGATAAAACTATTAAAGCCAGAAGAATAGGTGCTGACCAGGTGGAAGACTATATACGTCACCTGGAAGATCCTACCTACAAGCCAAAGACCATTATGAAAGTGAATGATGAAGACAAACAGGAAGGCACTGAGTAAATAACAAATAAGACTAAAACTAAAAACGGAAATGAGTTAGCTCATTTCCGTTTTTAGTTTTAGTACCTGCCTCTTTGGACGGCAAATCATTTATCAACATTTTTTGTATTATAAGTCAGATTGATTCTGTGAATGCCCAAACATAATTTAGTGTTTGAAATTTCTAAACAATGCAGCACCCACAACACCTACCACCCTATCGTTTGTTTTTAATTGAGGACAGTCCCGCTGAAGTCCGCTTAATTCAAGAAGCCGTGAAGGAAGCTGGACTAAGTGATTTGATTGAATTTGAATATGCTTATGACGGTGAAGAAGCCTGTGAACTTCTGGATGAGGCTAAAATCACCGGTAAGAAATATGATTTGGTACTGCTGGATCTTAACCTCCC
>JAZKEP010000103.1:0-18433 GCA_040387015.1 Bacteroidota bacterium | reverse complement strand
TTGTTTTTCCGAATCCGGGCTATTCCAATCCGCGTTTCTCCGAAATTTATGCTCCGCTTGAAGGCCGGCTTTTTAATGCAGGGTTCAAACTCCGGCTGGGGGCTTTTTCTAAGAAGAATAAGAAAGAGGATAGCGGGGTGGAGAGGATGAGGGGTAAGGAAGATTGAGCCAATTAAATGATTTCTGACTTTTCATCCTTCGTGATTTATAGTTCTTCAATCCTTAGTTCAGAACTTTCGACCAAGATTTGTTGTCTTCCCGCAATAAAATTATCGGAGCACGAGCGATTTTAAAATCCTTACAGCATACTGTCTGAATTTTAAATCCGCCTCAACCATATAAGTTGGATCCTTATACTGAAATGTAATGGTAAGCAAGTAACAGGCTGTTCTTTTGGCAGAGTAAGCAACCAAGTCGTAACGGCTAAAGTTACTTACCTTGCTTCTGCGATAAAAGCGACTGTGGATGAGCGTAGCTTTTTCGCCACTTGCAATTATCAGCGAATCAGTTTCGTAGGTTTCTCCCGCAGCGGCAACACGGTCGGGGTAGGAGGTAAACTCAATAATGGCAGAGGACTCTCCTGTCTGAATACTGTCGCACTCCAGTTTACGGAGAATGAGAAAAGCTGTCAAGGGGGCGTCATGCACTTTAAAGGGTAATCCTACATTGGTGAATTCAAATTTCTCATCTATGGGAGAAGCCTCTATCTGCGGAATTTCTTTCCAGTCTTCAGGTACCCGGAAAAGATACTCATTGGCTTCCACTGCCTTTATCACTTTGTAAATAGTGGTGTCGTTTTGGGCATTTAGAATACAGCAGGTGAAAGTAAACGACAGGAAGAAGAAGAATGATTTTAGCATGAAAGCAATAAAGTTTTATCTGATTAATGTCAAATTACCTTTTCTCTCAACTTTCTTATCGTTATAGTCCTGACCGGTAATAAAGTAAGCAAAGGTGCCAAGTTCCTGAAGTTTCCCTTTGTAGGTTCCGTCCCAACCGTAAGGACAAGGATAGCCGCTGCATAATTCATTACTTCCGAGGGCTGTGTAAACCATTTCACCCCAACGGTTGAAAATTCTTATTTCATACTCCTTCAAATTGCCGAACACGTTAAAGATATCGTTCACGCCATCGGCATTCGGTGTAAATGCCTGCGGAATATTGAGAAAACAACTGATAACTTTTAGTTTAACCGAATCAACAACCAGACAACCTATACTGTCAGATGTAGTTATGTAATAGATAAAGTCACCTGCATCAGTGCCGGTAAACACCGGGTTTAAAACTGTAGAATCGCTTAAGCCTGTTGCAGGACTCCATACGAAAGTTTTTCCGTTTGAAGCAGCTTCCATGACGTACGTTTCCTGCGTACATATGTCCTTATCCGGTCCTGCATCTAAGCTGGCGTACGTTCCTACCTTTATGGTAACAGTGTCGCGCTTGGTGCAGCGATTATCTGCATCAGGAACAATAAGGATATAGGTTGAAGTTTTGTTTCCGATGAAACTTGGATTGATGTTGCCGGGGTCGTCTAATTCTTCGGTAGGGGTCCATTGAAAATTCGACTGCGTAGAAGTTGCCGGTATTATATAGGCGAAGCCGTCACAAATAGCTGTATCCGGACCGGCATATGCATCGGGCAATGGAATAACGTTGATTACAATAGTATCTCTGGCTACACAACCGTTGGGTCCGGTAGAGCTTAAAATATAGGTTGTAGTGTCAACATCAACGAAAGCAGGATTCAAAACGGTTGAATCACTCAAACCGGATGCGGGAGTCCATGTAAAATTTTGTTCAGTTGAATTTCCGTTTATCTGATAAGGGGTTTGTGCACAAAAAGTAGTGTCGGGTCCCACACTAACAGTAGGAAGGGGCTTGATGGTAATGAGAACTGTATCCGAAGCTCTGCACCCGCTGGTATCATACACATCTACTGTATACTCCTTGGTTTGATCCGGATTGAAAATAATAGTTGTTGTAGTATCACCGGTATTCCATAAGTATTTTATCCCTGCTTTAGAGGTGTAATAAATACGGCAATTCAATACACGCGGCCCTGTTGATGCCCCAAAGAAATAGGTATTTATACTTCCCTGCACATAATCAATTACACCATCGCTTTTATAAACTACTTCCTGAGCCAACCCCAATCCATTACTGTATTGCATGTTTACAGCAGTTGAGTTAATAGTGGTTACATAAAAAGCAAACGTGTCATCTTTTGCAATAGCCTGATTGACGGGGATAGGGATATGTGTAAACCGATTCGGTGGATTGGATGTGAAATTGTTGTAAGCTCCAATAAGGTTCCATGAAGGTTGTGTTTGTTCGAAGCCCCTGTAAGTTCCTGTTTTACCCCAAATCTCCTGTTGAACAGATTGCCCTCCTGCCATATACTTTACTGCGAAGGAATCAATCACTACATCCTCGTGAGCAACAATATTAAACATGGCACCTTGTCTTCCCTGAATGGTTGAAGTTTCGGTGGTAGTAAACAATCTGGGAACAGGTTCTAAATCTGCCTGGAGGGTAATGGGCTCCAAAAAGCATAAATCTTTATCCGGGCCTAAGTTTACATTGTATGGGGAATAAACATTTACGGTATACTTTCCACTGTCGAACCCACAATCGTTCAGCGAAAAATTGCTGATGGTAAACGTGCCTATAGTATTAAACACCATAGTTACCTGACTGTTACTTTCATCAAATAAGGTTACTCCCTCCGGCACGTCCCAGTTGTAATATGTTTCTTTTAGATAGCCAACATTGTAGGTAACCGTATCGCCAAAACAAATGGATGTATCTCCTGTAATATTTACATTGGGTGAGCCAATAATAGTAATGGTTGCTTTGTCTGAAAAGGCACCTGTGCAACCAAAATTTATTTCCCGCACATAGAAGATGTAATCGTTCAAAGGGGCTCCTGTAAAGTCAACCAACAAAGGATTGAAAGGCCAGATAAAAGGGTCGCCATTATTTATTCCGTTGGCTGCCCATTCATAATCAGAGGGTGGGTGTTGAAAGGGAGAAACAAAAAGACTTACCAAACCTAAATTGCAATAAACGGTATCTGCTAAAATTATTTGCGGTCTTGAAGTATCGGGTGCACCAATTGTAATTCTTACCACACTACCTGTTTCATTCCAAGGCAGGTTTGAGCAATCACTTCTTATACGCATGTAGTAGGCTCCGGGCTGAACACCCATGGCAACAAGTTGCTGTTCAAAAGGAGGGAAGTCAATAACAAAATTTCCGCCAAGGCTATCATGATAAACCCCAAGTGCCCCAATATTCACTAAACTGAAATCCATCATACTTCGCAACTCAATACGCCAATCGTTGCAGGTATCGTAACTGGCATCATTGTTCCATCGGTTAATGCGAATGTTTAAAAGAGCAGAATCGGGATAAGGAGTAGAACCATTTAAGCAGACCTGAATATCCTGAGTGTTATTAGTTAATTCATCGCATTGAGTTAAGCAAAACGGACCAATCAAACTGCCCGTAACAGCAGGAGAAGAAGAAATTACACGGATATAATAACCACAACCGGGTGGAACATTGGCGGGTATCAATCCACTGATATTTCCGGGAGGACCGGGAAACGATTCATCGGAAGGTAAAGTGCCTAATTGATAGGGGCTGGCAAAACTTCCATTCGTGTCGGATAGTTGTGCTCTGTAAATATTACTTGGGTTCGGAAGGCCAGGGCCAAAAACACCAAACGAATTAAACTTTACATCAATTACACTCTGGATACAGGTAGTATCCAGATCGTTCATTACAGGTGCCCCGGTAGTATTGATGGACTCCGGACAATCAACTATGGTAAAGCATACACTACCCTGTCCTACAATTTGCGGTTCGGGGCTAATTCGATTGATGCGTATTTTAAAACAACTGCCCGATACATTATCAGGAACCTGAAAACCAATAAAGCCGCTGGTATCGGGAGCAAAGATGGAGAACACTCCTCCGTCAATAGGGGTGGAAAAATTTCCGGTGGCATCGCTCAACTGAATGCGGTAAGTGCCATCACAAAGCGGGGCGCTTAAATCATAACCGATAGTAACAAACCCATCCTGACAAACGGTGAGCGGAGAAACTGAAGTGATATTCAGGTTAACGGGGTTGTTTACGTTATCGTAAGTGCCTACCGCTATAATATCATCAATGCCAAATGAAACATTAGCAGGAATACCGGAGGCGGCATTCACCCATCTGAAACCAAGCTGAAGATTCTGCACGTTCTCGAATGCCGTATCCTGAATAATTTCATATTTCCATTTAGACTGACTATTGTATTTCGGCAAACCTGTTTTAGTCCAGGCGCCTCCATCTATGCGGTAATAAACTTCTCCATAAGCATTTGAGTCTCCTTCACAGAGCCAGAAGAAAGTGAAAATAACATCGGTCATGCCAAGCGTGCAGAAAGGGCTTCCGATAAAAGTAAAACGATCGCTAGGGGTAGTGGTATTCCAACTTGCATTGGGAGAGCCTCCGCCTGCATTATGAATGTGCAGGTAATTTGAAAAAGGCGCTCCATTTATTTGTCCGCTGACGATACTGTCCTGAGGGGGAGTATTGGGAGTTCCGGTATAAACATCATTGATAATCCATCGATTGTTTCCGGTGTTGGTTCCAACGCCTCCTGTAGCGCTGTTAAACGTATTAGTGCCGCTTTCGAAGGTTTCGGCAAGCAAAAGAATTTGCTGCTGGCCGGACGCAACATAAACGATAAAAAAGCCAAAAAGAATGGAGTAAAGTTTTTTCACGATTTATTCCTGGTTTTCATAAATAAGTGTTCCGTCCAGTTCTCCAATAATCTTAAACTCGGTTCTTCTGTTTAACTGATGGCAGGCACAATCACCGCTTTGATCCTGGGGACAATCGGTGTACTTGGTGCAGTCATCTAATATTTTTGATTCGCCATATCCTTTTGCAGTAACTCTTTCCTTCGAAAACCCTTTGTCATTGATTAGATAATTCACACAACTCTCCGCACGTTTTTGAGAAAGGCTCAGGTTATATTCGTCTGAACCCCGTGTATCTGTGTGTGAACTCAATTCAATAATGATAGTTGGATTCTCTGCTAAGATATTATAAAGTGTGTCAAGCGTTGCTTTTGATTCGGAGCGCAAATCTGACTTGTCGAAATCGTAATAGATATTGTTGAGGCGATAGGCTTTGTTCTTTTCTAATTTCTTTAAATAAATATCTACTACCTGAGTATCGCTTTTGGTAATTCCCTGTGTGCTGAACGTTTGAGAAGAAGCAAAGTAACCATCCTTAGCAGCACTTACTTTGTAAAGCTTTTCGGGTTTCAGATTGAAAAAATAAGGTGTTTCTCTCTTAGAAGAATCATTGGCAATGATAATATCCCCTTCTTTAAGCTCGCTGCTTCGCAGGGAAAGATTGACAGCCACCCCGGCAATTGCTTCTTTAGTAGCATCATCTATTACCCTTCCTTTTACAGCAAGGAAAAATCTACGGTCGTATTTATAACTGAAAATATCGAAGCAGCAGGTTTTGCCACGCACCGAAAAAATGCCAAGACGATTCGAAACCAGGTAACCCTCTTCGTTGTTTTTTCCGAAACGGAAATAATTGTCATCGCAGGAAGAATTGAAAGGTGCGCCTAAGTTTTCGGCTGTGTTGTTGTATTTACCCGAGGCATCGCTTTGCGATTTAAAAATATCGGAGCCGCCCATGCTTATCCAGCCATTGCTGCTGAAATAAAGTGTTCCGGCATTTGAATCGTAGAAGGGCGTTACTTCATCGCGGTCGCTGTTTACTTTGCCTCCAAGGTTTTTCGGTGTGCCCAACTCGCCTTTTTTATTTACTGCCGAAGCCCAAATATCTAAACCGCCTTTGCCACCTTCGCGGTCCGAAACAAAATACAATACATCACCCGTGCTTGTTTTTGCATAATAGGGCTGCGTGTTGGTAAAGCCCTTCATGTTTATTTCTTCGCCCAGCTTTTTGCCTTCGCTCCATTCGGTTCCCTTTAGCTCGCTGGAATAAATATCGCAGCTTGGTTTAAGCAGGCCATCGCAAATGGTGTAAAAGAATTTTGTTCCATCGTAATTAAAAGCAGGATTTGAAATATGTTTCCCTTCCTGGCTGAAAGTTTTCAGTTGCTCTTTCATTCCATACGCCTCACCATTCACTTTGCTGGTATACATTTTCATCAGCACATCTTCTTTCTTTGAATCGCTTCTATCTTCCTTCATCACCAATACCGTATCGGAGTTGATAGAAGCAAAGTATAATACATCATCGCGAAGGGCAGGTGCCAGGTCGCCATAGTTTGAATTTATTTCTTTACCCAGATGGTTCACTTTTACAAATGCATCGGGCTTTGCTTCGTTGATAGCAAAGTTGCAGCCGTCAATTTCGGTGCGCGCCCACTTTTTCATTTTAGTGGCATCGGCTTCTTTATAAATTTTATTGAAGCGCCTGAACATGGTAACCGCCTCTTTATAGTTGCCCTGCATTTTGGTGGTGAGTGCTGCATAATAAAGTGCTAAAGCATTGCCTGTTGAATCCGCTTCATAAGTCTTCAAAAAATAAACAGCAGCATTTTCGTAGTCGCGGGCAAGCAGATACGATTGCGACAGGTTAAAGAGAATTGATTTTTCTTCCGGAGCATTTTCAAGAATCTTTAAATACAAATCGGTAGCCGAAAAAATGCTTCCCGCTTTAAATGCTTCATCAGCAGCCTTCAGATATTTTTTCTTGCTGAATTTTTCATCGGCTTTTGCCGGCAAGCAGTCAGTGGCAAGCAGCGAGCAGAAAACAACAATGAATAATTTTATGTATGGTTTCATTTTATATTCCTGTTACTAAATACGGATTCAACATTTACTTCCTGCCACTCGCCACTCGCCACTCGTCACTCGTCACTCCACTTTACATCATGGGGCAAGGAACCAAAACGGGATAGTTTAAACTCTTTGTCTTGATAAAACCTGTATAAATAATAGCTAATTCAAACGCACCTCTGCTACCGTTGGTGGCGGGGTTCAGTTTAGAGGCGTTTATATCGTAAGCAAACATGGCGCGCACTTTATAATACTCGGCACCTACACTGATGATGGCGGCATCTTTAACGCGATACCACGCACCTATACTGCCAATAAACTCCGACTTACCCGCAGGGATATGATACTCGAAAGCGGTTCCGAAATTCAGTTCCTGCGCTTTGTTCTGATACTGGAAAATGAAGTTGGGTGTGATGTAAAAGTTCTTGATTACTTTAAACCGCAAGCCGGTATGCACGGTATAGCGCATAGGCAGTTTAACCTTCTTATCGCCAAGGAAAGATTCTTTAGGCTGCACTAAGTGATAAGCCGTAAAGCCGGTCATCATACTCACCCAATCGGTAAAAGTAGATTGATGAAGCAGGCCCGCCTGCATATCGAAATAGCCAACATTGGGTTTGCCGAAGTTTTCACCGCTTGATTGATTTAAGTTGAACTCGCTGCCCGTAAACTGACTGGGGAAAGCCAGTTGCTGCCACTTCAAACTTTTTTGCGTGTAGCCGAGTTGAACGCCCAGCCCAATGAAATGTTTATGGCCTTTATCCAATCCTTTATGAAAAGCGGCAGAAAGCATTCCGCTGTTCATCGAAAGTTTTCCATCACCGCTTTTATCGCCCACAAACATACCGCCCACAGCAAAAACATCGTTGGGCAGTTTGCCTTGCAGCAATTTAATATCGAACGAAGCCGAGTAGGTAACAAAAGGAGTGGACAC
Source organism: Bacteroidota bacterium (assembly GCA_040387015.1). Classification (GTDB taxonomy): domain Bacteria; phylum Bacteroidota; class Bacteroidia; order Chitinophagales; family LD1; genus Bog-950. The sequence goes on along the minus strand of JAZKEP010000103.1, from coordinate 10,672 downwards.
ATTGCGCCATTGGTTGCGGTAAATTCCTGCAGCGCGGTAAGTGCCTTCGGTAATGCCTGTAAGAGCGGGGTTTAAGTTTAGCGGGCTTGCATAGAACATACTAAAGTGAATGTCCTGCGCGAGTAGCGGCTGCGTGGCAGCAGTGCCTAAAGCGACAATTAAAACCGAAAGAAGCTGATTAAAACGTGTAAAAAACTTCAAATGTGTAAGGTTTGTATGATGCGCTGAAAATAGAAAAAGTTTGAATTGCACAAAAGCAAAACACTTTCTTATATTCGAAAATAATTCGCTTTAACATGAAATCATTTTTTGTATTCCTTGTTTGCTGCCTTGCTCTTTTTTCGGCTAACTCCTGTAAGCAATGCACCGAATGCCACAATTATCCGAAGAAGGATATTGAGCTATGCAAAAAAGATTTTGCCTCCAGCGATTCTTATGCGCAGGCTTACCGCTATACTTTGTCGCTGGGTTACGATTGCGATTAGTTAAATTTTCGCTTCCCTTTCTGATATCTCAACTTCGCCAGCAGTTTTATCTGCAAAAAAATAACCCATTGCTTTCCCTGCAGCGAAGTATCAAACAACCGCAGCTTTATTACTTACTAAACAACATCTACTACAAGATAGTCGTTCCGTATGGACAGCTTAAATGCCTTCCGGATGGAGAAGGAAGGTATTCAGACCGCCCAAATGTCTTCCGGATGGAGAAGGAAGCTATTTAGACCGCCCAAATGCTTTCCGGCTGGAGAAGGAAGCTGTTTTGGCCGTCAAAATACTATTTGGATGGAGCCGGAAGATGTTAATAGTCGGGAAACACCCAAGGGCATAATTGGTTTTAGCCTTGGAGCATCAATTCTGCCTTTTCAGTTTTGCCATATAGAAACCGTCAAAGCCGGTATCAGCGGCAGAAATTCTTTTCTCTTCCAGCAGTATGTAATCTTTATTCCGTTCCAGAAATTTTTTAACCTGCTCTTCATTCTCCGAAGGCAGAATGCTGCAGGTGGAGTAAACCAGGATGCCTTCTTTTTTCAGCATGGGCGCGTATTCATCCAGCACCTGCTCCTGCGTTAGTTTCAGTTCATTAATAAAGGTTGGTGTCAAACTCCACTTGGCATCGGGCTTTCTGCGCAGCACCCCCAGGCCCGAGCAGGGAACATCCAATAAAATTCTATCGGCAAAAGAACTGAGCAAAGCCTGGTAATGGCGCGTCAGTTTTTCGGCAGCCATAGGCTTAACGATTTTGCAGCCTGCGCGCAGGGCGCGCTTTTCAAGTTCCTCCAACTTCCTTTCATGAATATCTACCGCCAGCACTTCACCCTGATTTTGCATCAGTGCGGCTATGTGCAATGTTTTTCCGCCTGCACCCGCACAGCCGTCAATTACATTCATGCCGGCTTTTGCATCTAACACATACGCTACCAACTGCGAAGAAATATCCTGTACTTCAAACAACCCGTTTTTATAAGCAGGGTGATTTCTGAAATTCTTTTTGGTGTGAATGATTAGCGCATCGGGCGCTGTTTCTATTTCCGAAAACTCAATTCCCTCATCGCTGAACATTTTTTTGATGACCGATGCATTTGTTTTGAGCGTATTGATGCGGATAGAAAATTTAGCAGGGATGTTAAGCGCATGAATTTCTTTTTCCCAGTTTTCTCCCAGTTCTTTCTGCCCCAGTTCATCCAGCCAATCGGGAATTGATTCACGTATTTTGCGAATCGTTTTTGCTTCGCTGCTCCGCTCTGCAATTTTTTCTTTGTCAAGTTCGGCAAACTCTGCCCAATCAGGAAGGGAGACATTATCAAGAATCAGTTTGGTGCCGAATAATTTCCATAGCGACACTTCGCCAAACAGTTCATCGTTCAAACAAAACTCATACACCCGCAGGTAGCGGACGATGCTGTAAATATTATCGGCTATGAAATTGCGGTCGCGGGCACCCCAGCTTTTGTTGCTTTGCAGCAAATTGCCAACCGTAGTATCGGCTTGTTTTTTATCGAGAAGAATATCTTTAAGGCCGCCAACAATGGCTACGGCTAAGTTGCGGTGTAGTTTCATTTAATGCTGCACCAAAACTTTTCCATGAAATGATTTGCCTGCATCGGAAATGCGAACCAGGTACAATCCTTTGCTGAGGCTGGAAGTTTTGATAACTATTTTACCGCTCTCCATTTTCATGTCTGTTTTCATTTTATCACCGAGTATATTGTAGACTTCTATTTTCGGATTTACGAATTGCGAATTTTGTGGAGCACAAATAAAATAACCTGAGGCAGGGTTTGGATAAACTAACAATGATTCGTCAGGTAAACTTTCTTCACTGATGTTGTTTGCCTGGGGTATTACATTTACATAAACCATCGTACTGGCACCTCTCAGCAGCGAGAAATCGTTACAATACGTATTGGAGCATCCTGTGGAGTCCGTGACTGTAAGACAGATTGTATAAAATCCTGCTGTTGTGTAAATATGACTGGGATAAGCAACAGAATCATAACTGCCATCACCCCAACTCCAAGAATAACTGAGTGGGGCCACACCCGTTGCCATATTTACTGCATAATAATAATGTGGAGTTGTATCGGAGTAAAGATTAAAATGAGCCGAGCAATTAGCATCGGAATACATTAACAAACCACCGCGTGAATTCCCCATCAGGTATTCGAGATTGCTATCATTATTAAGATCGGTAATGTAGATAGTTGCTTTGGTTCCAACAGGCTGCTTTATGATATCAGCATCAATAACATTGAAAATCCCGCTGCGAAGTTTAGCGGTATCAATCTGATATTGGAAAATACGTCCCTGATTAGAGCCTACAAATAACTGCATAGTGCCGGATGCATCTTTCATAATGAAAGGCTGACTGTATCCTTCTGTATAACCCGGAACAGTTACGTTTATATTGCCGAAACTTGCATTTACAGAATCCTGGTGGAAATGAGGATTTGTTTTTGTACCCATGTTCCAGAAATAAGAAAGCTTCCCATCTTTTTTTCCTACTACCAGGTCGTTAAGCGAATCACCATTTACGTCATATATAAGAGGAGCGCTGTATTGCCCTACATCCAGGGTATCAAATTGCGGGGTAGTCATGCTCGGGAAAGAAGCAACGGTATTCCCCATATTTTTAAAGAAATGAAGAAAGCCTGTCAGTTCACCAACCAGTAAATCCTGTTTACCATCTCCATCTAAATCGCCAAAGGCAGGGTGAATGCCCACCAGGTTATAGCTGCTGAAATTTCCATAATTATCATCGCGGAACCTGAAAGAAGGGTTAGAAGTGGTACCGATATTTTCAAGATAGGCCAGTGTTGAACGGTAAGTTTGAAAAGGACGGAAGTAGCCGAAATTTCCTACCATAATATCCTGCAATCCATCGCCATTAAAATCAAAAAATACAGGTTTTGAATCGGTTCCGAAATCGAGCATGTGCTCAACAATGAAGGAGTCCTTTTGAAATTCGAAATTGCAGAGTTGGTTGTTGACATTCTTATAGAGCATTACATTTTTCACATCCCGTCCTCCGGCACGCGTGTTGGGCGAAATGAGCAGATCTTCCAGTCCATCGTTGTTTACATCTGCACCAAAAGCAGCAGGGTACGTGGGCATCACTACCGATCTATTGCAAATGGGGAAGAGTGAATCCCATGCGCAGATGTTGGCGTATGAACTGTCTTCGCAGTTTTCCATAAAAGCAAGATTGTCATAACCGATGTTGCCGTTGAGTAAATCTATATCATGGTCATTGCCATCATCAAAAGCGAATAGGGTGTTGCCGGAATGTCTTGATTCTCCCACTTCGTCATATGTTCTGCCGCCACCTTTACACGATATGTTAAGTGAAATGGAATTCGATAGCGAATTTTGGGCGAAATTCCCCCAGCATAAAGAAACTTCTTCAAACTGAAAGGAGTCCACATCATAATGAATATCTCCGGAGTGCTCCTTCGTTTGGTTTTCATAATATTCAACCTGCGTACCAGTAATGCCATAGCTGAGTACATCTATATCACCATCAAAGTTTACATCGGTAAACACAGGTATGTCATCTAAGCTTGTCCAAATGTTCACCGTGAAAGCACCCGACTTAAACTTGAGCAAATCAGAAACCAGGTCGAAATGCAATAGCCCGTTTTGATAGCTCCCTTTATAAACTCTCGAACCTGTATTGGCATGTGTGAAAATGTCAGGTATATTATCGTGGTTATAATCGCGTATTACAGCCCAGGAGAAGAGGTCGAAAGGAAACAAACGCTCGTATTGGGGGGCATAAGTAAACGTAGAATCCGTACCGTTGCCATTGTTTAAGTAGGTGAGAACTTTATCGCCTACTTTATCGAAAACAAAAAGATCGGGTAAATTATCATTGTTCAGATTGATAGATGAAAACTGAGCCGAGTTCATACCGCCTACCCATGGCTCGCGCAAATCAATTGTGTTCTTTTCAACCGGAATGCTGATAACCCTGTATTTAGGAGATTGAGCGGATACAGAAATGCTACACACATTTACAAAGAGGAAAGCGAGTATGTGAAGGCGATAAATCATATCAAAAAGGATTTTGGAAAGCAGGATTGTTAGTAAAGGTAGTATCGGTAAGCGAATTAAAAAAATCGAGCAGGTACTGTTTCTCCTGAGGTGTAAAGCGCCTGTTGCCATCAAGTTTACTTGTGTCTGTACTCAGGTGCATGTTGCCATCAAAGTTCACCGGCTTTTTCACACCGGTGCTGTAAAAATTTATCACATCCATCAACGTGTGAAATCTACCATCGTGCATATAAGGGCCTGTTAGCGCAATGTTTCTTAGCGAAGGCGCTTTAAAATAACCATTACTATCGGGGTAATTGATAAACTGGCCTCTTCCCTTATCAGCGTAGTCGTTGGTAGTTAGCGCATCATCAAGTCCGTTACTGTGGAATGCATTATCCGTCATTAAAAGGGTATTGCCAAGCATGTGGCAATGAAGACAATCTCCTCGATTATTATCAAGAAAAATTGTAAAGCCGCTATCCACCGAAGCTCCGGGATATTGTTCGCCACGCTGCCATTTAACAAACGGTGAGTTGGAGGATATAAGTGTCATTAAAAACTGCTGCATGGCCTGATAGATTTTTTCTTCGGTAACATCACCGGGCCTGCCGAAGGCTTTTCTGAATAAACGCGAATAGACAGAGTCGTTCTTCAAAAAGGTAATAGCCCCGGGAATATTTAAATCCTGTTCACCGTGAAAAGCATCCTTACCTGCATCGCTTAAAGAATTAACACGTCCGTCCCAAAAATGTCTGCTGGTCCATAAAAGATTTTGTATAGAAGGGCTATTTCGCTTTGTAGGACCAAAAATATTGTCACTTTTCGCCTTACCTCCATCGCTGAATGCAAACACCTGTTTATGGCAGGAGCCACATGACAATTGGCCGGTCCTGGAAAGATGTTCATCATAAAATAATCTCCTTCCCAATTCTATTCCTTCATAAGTAGCTCCGTTTGTTTTTTGCGCATCTATTGTGGGAAATCTAAAGGGCTTTGCAAAAAGATATGTTGTACCTACATACAGGCTATCAGGGTCATTCGGATTGTCAGGCTCATCAGGTTTGTCGGGCTTACAGTTTTGAAGAGAAAAAATAATAATCAGAAGAGCAGACACAGCGAGAATAGTTTTTTTCATGTTCTATTCAGTTTCGAATGCCTGCGAAAAGTTATTTACAAAAGTAAGGGCTACTGCTGGGTCTTCTCCGTTACCCATTTGGGTGGTGCGCTGTGTAATAATATCCAGCGTTTGTGTGCTGCCATAAAAAATCTTCTTTACGTCTAACCATACAGTAAGGGTATATTTGTTATCGCAGCATACCGAAAAATCTTTTGTGAGTTCCGTTTGCCTGTACATGGCATCGGTGCCAATATGATAGGACGGAGACCAGTTAAAAGCTCCGTTTCCGGTGGTGGTAGTATCGCATTTGGCTTGTAGCACTTCGAAAATGTATTTCATCCAACTCCAGTACATTTCCTGGTTACCTAAAGGGTTTTCATCGTCAATAGTACTCGGGTCTGTAAGGTTTTGAATAGAGTCAAGGCCGGCTCCGAATTTTATTCCTTTAAAATCTCCGCTTATATTATCCAGATTGTAGCTGAGCGACAGAGGATTTGAAAAGTCAATCAATGCCACATCTTTCAATTCAATTTCAGAGTTGTCGTTTTTTATTAGTGTGATATGAGATAGGTAAAATCGCAATAGTTCCAATTTTATGCGCCTTCCTTCCGGATCAGTATTAGGGGTATTAATCGCAAAATCCTGCTCGCCATATTTTGCTTTAAACTGTAAAGTGAAGTTGCCTGTTTCTATTTTCCTTTCACAGGAGGAAAATAGAAACAGTATTATAACAACAGATGGAAGCGAAAGTAAACGGATAATTCTCATGGGTTGTTTTAAAGAGACTCGAAGGTAATGCAAAAAGTTGTATATCAGCAGCTGTTTTTTCTTAGATTAACAATGAATAAACCGGTTTGTTCGGACATTGATTGCAGAATGGTTAGAAGAACAAAAAGAAAACATGAAATGCTACCTTTGAGCCTTTTGCACAAATTCAATGAATACGGCCTTACTTTATCTTCCTTACCTACCCAATTTGTTTTGGTTTAGCAATTTCCTGAAACACGAAACTGTTTTTATTGAGGGCGAAGAAAGGTTTGTAAAATCATCCTTCAGGAACCGCTGTTTGATAGCCGGGGCGCAGGGGGTTCAGATCCTGAGCATTCCTATTGCCGGTGGAAGAGACCATGCTCAAGCTTATCGAGAAGTAAAGATTTCTTACCACTATAATTGGCAAAAGAAGCATTGGCAAAGCATTCGTTCGGCTTATGGCAGCACCCCATTCTTTGAACACTACGAGAGTAGGTTTGAGGAGTTGTATGAAAAGAAATTCGAATTTCTTTTTGAATTTAACGCTGCTTGTCTGCGTGTACTTATTCAGTTGCTCAAGCTTCAAAAAGGGTTTGGTCTTACAGATGAATATCAAAAACAACCTACGGGTATCATTGATTTAAGATCAATCAGAAGTTCTGAGGAACAGGTTCATTTTCCCCGCTACTACCAGGTTTTTGAAGAGCGAAATGGATTTCTTCCTAATCTCAGTATTATTGACGTCATTTTCAATCTCGGTCCACAGGCAATGAATTATCTGGAAGATAAATGAAAACATTATCCTGTGCGATTAACAATAACGATTAACTTTTTCTCATGCTTACCTTCGGACAATACAATACCTTACAGATTTCGCGCAGAACAGAAAACGGCTTTTATCTTGCTGAAAAAGCGGGTGGCGAAGTATTAGAGGAAGTATTACTTCCGAAAAAATTCATCACTCCTGAAATGAAAGAAGGTGATGAACTGAAAGTTTTTGTTTACAAAGATTCCGAAGACCGGCCTGTAGCTACTACTCAAACTCCGCTAGCCGTAGTTGGCGAAGCAGCTTATTTGTTAGTCAAAGAGATCACTAAAATCGGGGCGTTTCTTGACTGGGGCCTCGACAAAGATTTGTTTCTCCCTTTTCGTGAGCAGGCCGAGCGTGTAGAAGTGGGAAGACATTACCTGGTTTACGTCTATTTCGATTTTGCTTCTAAAAGAGTAGCTGCCACCACCAACCTCAATAAGTTTATTAAGAATAAAGAAGTAACCCTGAAGCAAAATGAAGAGGTGGATTTACTCATTACTTACGAAAATGAAGTGGGTGTTCGGGTTATCATAAACCAAAAGCACTGGGGAATTCTTTTTAAAAACGAAATCTTTCAACCTATTGAGAAGGGTAAACACATGAAAGGCTTCGTGAAGAAAATACGGGAAGACGGAAAAATTGATGTGGCTTTGCAAAAGCAAGGTATTGCAGCAGCCAAAGATGTTCGCGATGTGCTTCTCGAAAAATTGAAAGAGCATAAAGGATTCTTAAAGCTAAGTGATGTTACCCCTCCTGAAGAAATTCACGCGCTGTTGGGCATCAGCAAAAAGAATTTTAAGAAAGCAGTAGGTATGTTGTTTAAAGAAGGCTTAATTGATCTTCCTCCAGGACTAATCAGGCTGAAAAAGTAAAGCAGTTCTTCTATCAATTGCTTTACTTCTTACATTTTTGTTGGCCGCGTTAAATTCTGGCTTTAATCATTTGCTTATCGTGTTTCACAGCATCCATTTCAATCTTGCTAATAATCTCATTCATGATTTCAGTGGTGCCGGCACCAACTGTCATTAAGCGGATGTCACGGAAAGAGCGGGCAATGCCGTAGTCTTCCATATAACCCCATCCTCCGTGAATCTGCAGAGCTTCATTGACTACGTTGAATGCTTCTTCGCAAACAAATGCTTTAGCGATGGAAATAATTTCATAAGCCGCAGGGCCTTTCTCAATATATTCAGCCACAGCACGGTATGCAAGCGAACGGCATGCTTCTGTTTTAATAGCCATTTGTGCAATCTTGTGGCGTAGTACCTGGAACTTTGCAATCGGCCTGCCGAAAGCCTGGCGCTCATGCATATATTTCTTTGATTTATCCAAGGCACCCTGGCAGGAAGCTGTTCCTGTAATGGCTGCAATCAGTCGCTCTTCCTGAAAATTGCTCATGATGTAATAGAAACCGAAATCTTTCTCTCCGAGCAAAGAACTTTTGGGCACAACACAGTTTTCGAAAAACAGCTGCCCGGTATCGGATGAATGCATGCCTAGTTTGTTGTGAATCGGGTTGGCAGTAAAGCCGGGTGTTTTGGTATCAAACAAAAGTAGCGAAAGGGTATGTCCTTGACCGGTTCGAACAGCCAACACAATGAAATCGGCCATGGTGCCGTTGGTGATAAACATCTTAGCACCATTCACCACAAAGTGGTCACCTTTATCTTCAGCTATGGTTTGAATACCACCTACATCGCTTCCCGCTCCGGGCTCGGTAATTCCAAGCGCGGCCACCTTTTCTCCTTTTAGAGCAGGCACGAGATATTTTTGTTTTTGTTCTTCGGTGCCCAACGCATTGATTACCGGCAATGGCAGATAAGTATGCGCATATAGCGACATTGACAACCCGCCAATGTTTGCCTTGGTCAGCTCCTCGCCAATTACAACAGCTGCCCACATATCCATGCCGCTTCCGCCATACTCTTCGGGAAAGCTCACACCAAAAAAACCCTGCTCACCCATTTTTCGAAACACTTCGCGGTCGCATATTTTATTCTCTTCCCAGTGTTTTACATTGGGGGTAATTTCTTTCTCAATAAATTGACGAACTGAATGGCGAAGTAAATCGTGCTCGGGGGTAAATGGATTTGTTGACATGATACTTTAGATTTTAGATAGTGAATGTATGAAAAAGGATTCGAAATAATTTTCAATTTTAAGTATGAAAAAATGCAGTCAAATTTGAATTTCCTTCAGGCTATTCCTCCTGGCAATTTTTGATGACTGTGGCTAGACGTACACCATTATACAATGAGTGATATAGCTAGTTTAAAAAAGTATTTATATTTAGATTTTCAAAGTATACATGCGAAACCTTTTCTTTTTTCTGTTTGTTGCCTGTATTGCGTTAATTCCGTCTTGTAAGAAGGAATTGAATTCTATCGCCAACCGGCATTATAGTGAGCAGAAATATTACCCTCTTTCTTTAACGGACTATTTTACAAAACGAATTGGAACTCTTCCGATGAATGATGTGAGTAGCCGTTCTGCCAGTAGCTGCAATTTTCCATGGGATGAGATTCATTCAATGATAGATAGTTTACAGTTTTATCTGGAACAGGACTATGGTTTTTATCAGGCCAGCTACCTTTGTGATACGTTGAGATTGCATGTGCAGAAAAATCCTTTATTTATTGAGGCACCAATAGAGAGCAATTCACCTGCTTTTTTCTCCGATCCCGATAGGGCGATTGACTGGGCGTTAAGCCAAAGCCCTCTACCTGTAACAAGGGTTGATTCAGCGGCTAGGATAGTAAACTATGTTTTTACCCATTATTCCTATGGCGTAGGGTCTCTTCTCAATCCTGCTGCCTATGCAAATATGTCTATGAAAACAATAGGAAGGGAAATTGCAGCTAACCGGTTGGCTGGTATGTGTGGCGACCTCACCAATTTTTTGGGAATTGTTATTACTACTAAATTTCCATGGTGGGGCACTCCGGTTACTTTGAGTACACAACCAAATAATGGAATAGGACACACTTTTTCGGGTTTAGCAGATAGATACGGAAATGTTTACATGGTTATGGATCCTACAACGAATGTTGTTTGGGTAGATTACGAGCGTAGGCCACTTACTTTGGATAAAATTCAGAATTTTTTAATGAACAATCCAACAGCAGTGTATGAAATGAGCGCTACTGTTTTTGGTGATAAGCAAAAGCAATTTTCGGAGTCGCCTTGTCTTTTTTATTTCGACTGCGAGAGCGGAAGTGCGACCTTTGCATTTGAACCTAATACTGATTCCTATGTTATTCGTGCTAAATGGTATGGCTTTAATGCTACCTCGGGTTTAATGTACAGAGCACTTGTAGAGCCGTTGTGGTCCAATTGGAAGCTGCCCGGAAATTCATGGGCAAATCATTGTTTAATGATTGACTTTGTTGCATGCCCTAACCCCAATATGGCAAAAAAGATTTTGTTCACTTATGGCTCTTATGTTCTTAAGAAAAACCTGGT
>JAZKEP010000102.1:0-7834 GCA_040387015.1 Bacteroidota bacterium | reverse complement strand
GGAGTTTTAAAAGCTCAGTCGGTAGATTTCTTTCTAGCAGATTTTCGCTCAGCTAATAATGCAGATGATTACATTGTTCGGGATTGGCATTGGGTTGATTTGACTTCTTTGGGAAATGTGGATAGCATTGAATTTTACCTGTCTTCAACTGATACTGTTGGTGGGTTTGGTATGAACAACCCTGCTTATTTTGCCATCGATAATTTTACCGCTTATACTGAGCCATTAGCAAATGATGATTATATAACTGTAAATTATTTAAACGATACACTCGTGAGTGTTCTTAATAACGATGAAGACTTGTTTTCTGCTCCTTTCAATGTTGAGTTAATTGGTCCGTCACTTATCCCTGGAGCCATTGCTACTGTGGTAAGCAATGAAATTAATTATACACCTGCCGTTGGAATTGTTGCAGTTGATACACTTGCATACCGTATTTGTGATGATTTTGGAGTCTGCGATACTGCAAAGGTTGTTGTAAATGTTTCAGGTATTACAGCAGTTGAGAATACAAATAAAGATGGGTTGAGGTTTTCAGTTTATCCAAATCCGTTTTCTGAGAGTTTAGAGTTTAGTGTTATTGGCTTGGAGAGAAGTACAAACAACACACTGGAAATTTATGATGCAATTGGAAACTTAATTGAATCAAGAATACTGTCAACTGCTAGCTATCAGTTATCAACTGCCAACTGGAGTTCAGGAATTTACTTTGTAAAGATGAATTCTTCGACCGGGTCATTGGTTAAGAAAATTATAAAGCAATAATTGACTTAGATGAAATTCTCATTGAGGAATACGTTCTTTCAGTTCATCACCATCCTGTTTATACCTTCAGTAGGCGCGCAGTTTGCGCCTGCTGCGGGTTACCAGGGTAGTACAGCTATTCACAAAGACTCATCTGTGTTTGTTGAATGGGCAAGTGCGTGTGTGATACAACGCGGTTACATGGATATTGCAGTTCCTGACTCAGGCTATGCAAGTATAGGTGATGGGAACTCGGCCATTGGACATGCAGGGCAAAACGGGATTGTAAGTTTAGGCGATGCAGGAACGGCTGTTATCACTTTTCAGAATGCCATTTATAACGGTTCGGGTTTTGATTTTGCCGTTTTTGAAAACGGATTTTACACGGTAAATCCTTTAGCTTTTCTTGAATTTGCTTTTGTTGAAGTAAGTAGTGATGGAAATAATTTCTTTCGTTTCCCTGTTACTTCAAACATTCAAGATACCGCTCAAATCCCTATGACAGGTGTTGACTGCTCACTTGTAAATAATCTCGCAGGTAAGTATACCTCAGGCTACGGAACCCCTTTCGATTTGGAAGAACTGAAGAATGAGGCGGGGCTTGATGTAAACAACATCACTCATATTAAACTGGTTGATGTTGTTGGGTCAATAAATAACCAATACGCAACGCAGGATCAATTTGGAACAAAGATTAATGATCCATACCCTACTGCGTTTGCTTCAAGTGGTTTTGATTTGGATGCTGTGGGCGTAATTCATGCCAACGGAATTTCATCGGTTGATGAGTTTCAGGTTTCTAATTTCAGTTTTAAAGTTTACCCAAACCCTAGTTTTCGGGATATGGGTTGCACGTTGCAGATTAGTGATAGATTAGTTGGAAGTAAATTAAAAGTAAGTGATGTGGCAGGAAGAATAATGAGTGAACTTGGTATTACGACTTCCAACTTCCAACTGCCGTTTTTCAACTATTCAAAGGGAATTTATTTTATCTCTATAGGTACACAAGTTACAAAGCTGATAATTGAATGAAATGCATTCTTACAAATCTTTTATTCATTCTCTCTATACCTTTATATGCAGAGAGTATAAAAGATACTGTGATACTGGAAGATGTAGTGAAAGTTGAAAGCATCTCTTCATCCAATTCATTTCAATCACCTTTTACTGAATTGAAGTATCAATCGGGTAAAAGATTGAGCAATGTCCTTTCTGAATTTTCTTCTGTTTACATTAAGAATTACGGTATCGGACAATTGGCTTCCATTGCGGTGCGCGGAACTTCGGCTACGCACACAGAAATTCAGTGGAATGGAGTTAAGTTAAACTCTCCATCACTAGGACAGTGTGACCTTTCACTTTTTATCCTTGGCACGCAGGACGAACTGCAACTTATTCGAACCGGTTATAGAGGCACTATTGGCGGAACGCTAAGAATGTCAAACACAACTAAGACTGATTCCGGAATCTCAGCTAACGCATGTCTTCGTGTTGGAAGTTTTAAAATGTTAGAAGGGCTTGGCTCAACTCAATATTCAAAGAATCGTTTTTCAGGAACTACTAATATCAGTTACACAACTGCAGAAAATGACTTCCGCTATAAGAATATCTTTAAAGAAGGTCATCCTTATGAGAAGCAGAAAAACGCTGCAGTTCGTCAACTTTCTTTTTTGCAGCAGTTTGGCGTTCTTGTCAATCCAGATAATGAGATAAATTTATTCTTATGGTTGACCGAAGCAGAAAGAAAACTGGCGCCCATCATGAGCAAGACAGAGGGGAAGGAGAGTCAGGACGATTATTCGCTACGCTCTATGCTCAGTTGGAAGGGCAAGTTTAAATCTCTGAAGTTAAGTTTCACTTCAGCTTTTTTGCAGGATGGGATTCGCTATGTAAATCCGGAAGCGTTACTTGATGAAGCATCGGTGATGCAGGCATTAAGAAATAATTTTACGACATTCTATACTTTCCCATTCAATCTTGTTTTAAGTGGAGAACTGAATTACGATCATGAGCGAGCAAAGGTCAGGTCATATGGTGAATCAAAAACAAGAAATGTAGTTGGGTTTAAGTTTTATTCAGACTATTATATAAAGAATGGACTTAAATTTCATTTAGGATTCAGAGAGGATTTAATCGATAAAAGACTTTCTGCTTTTGCACCTGAGTTAGCTGTCAGTTTTTCGAAAGGCAGCAAGAACTTAAAGCATCTTTTTATTACTGGTATTCTTGCTTCTAGAAATTTCCGTTTCCCAACTTTGAATGATTTGTATTGGGTGCCCGGAGGAAACAGAAATCTAAGACAGGAGAAATCTTGGAATGGAGAATTAAGATTTAAGTATAAGTATCAGGAGTTTGTAGATTTCTCAGTCTCTAATTTTTACATCTATGTTGATGATTGGATTCAATGGATTCCACGGGATTCTACTTGGTGGCCGGTTAATCTAAAGCGCGTTTTTTCGAGAGGTGCTGAAGTGAGTATTCATGCAACAAATGATATTGGAAATACTAAAAGGTTTGTTGTTCACTTCAACACTTCATACACTTTTACAAAAACAACGAATCTGGATGCTGCCTCGCAGTTTGATGAATCTAAAGGGAAACAGTTGATTTATGTTCCAATACACAGAGTGGTATCTGTCATTCAGTTACAGTACTACAAATTCTATTTTCGTTCAGTGAATAGTTATCAGAGTTTGGTTTATACTTCCACTGATAACGATCAATGGCTAAAAGGCTATTTTATTGCTGATATAGAAATCGGAAAAGATTTTTCATTAGGAAGAAATGAGATCGGTCTTTCGTTTCGTGTAAATAATATTGCCGATGCACAATATCAGAATGTTAGACAGAAACCCATGCAGGGAAGAAATTTTGAGGGAACTTTAAGATTTAAATTACGATGAAGCAGATTATTGCATTGATAATGATAGTGGCTTTTGTTTCATCCTGCAAGAAGGATGAAGTAACAGATTTGCCTACTTCGAAGGGCGTTTATATTGTAAATGAAGGTCTGTACAATTCAGGTGCCGGAGAAGTTTCATTTTACGACCCGGAGACAAAACAAATCAGCAATAATCTTTTTACATCAGCTAATGGTTACTCACTTGGTGATGTAGCACAAAGCATGTGTATCAGGGATTCGGTTGGATTTATTGTGGTTAATAACTCTGCAAAGGTTGAGGTGGTTAGAATTCCTTCGCTTCAAAAAGTCCTGACTATTAATATTCCGGCATCTTCCCCGCGCTTTGTCTTGCCTGTGAATGATAGTATCGCTTATGTCACAGAGCTGTATGCTAATAAAGTTTATGTTGTAAATTTTCGTAGAGGGCAGCTTGTAAAAGCGATTCCTGTTCCACAATACACAGAGCATTTGGTTAAGATAGATGAATATGTTTTTGCCGAAGGCAAAAAGATTTATTCTAATCCATCAGCAAAAGGAGCTTTGATGCGTTTGCGGATAGCTGACCACTCTTACGTTGATAAAATTGAATTTGATGGTGATGCAGGCGGTCTTGTATTAGATAAAGACAACCATCTATGGATTGCCATAGATGAAACTTCAGCTGAAAAGGCATCTCTTAAGTGCTTTGACAAAAATTTAAACCTTGTTTTGACGAAAACCATAGGGGACTTTGGGTTTAATCCCAACAGCTTATCTATAGATGGAAATGGTGAGAAGTTGTTTTTTAATTCAGGGAAGAGCCTTTATTCTTCAGAAGTAAACTCAACTAATGACCCATCGTTGCTTTTTACCACTACCGGAACAGGTATTTATTCAATGAATGTTGATCCTGTGAATAGTGATATATACGTGAGTGACGCTTTGGACTTTGTTCAGCGGTCAAGGATTTACCGTTATGATAAAACCGGGCAATTAATTCATTCCTTCATAGGCGGAGTAATTTCAGGGAACTTTAGTTTTAGTTATGAATAGAATGCGTTTGGCTGTTAGTAGTTGGCAGTTAGCAGTTGTATTACTGGCTTTTACTGTTTGGTCTTGTAAAGACACAGTTAAACGCAAAGAACAACAGACTGGCCGGCAAGAAAAGCTAATGTCACTTAAGCTTAAATACGCAAAAGGATTCGCGGTAGACTATTACAAAGGCTTTAAGGTAGTTTCAGTTAAACATTGGAAAGACAGCACTAAAGTATTTGCTCAGTACATTCTTGCTGCCGAAGGTAATTCAGCTTTCGGTGATTTTCCGAATTCAGTTGTCATTTATACTCCTGTTAGAAAGGTAGTTTGTGTTTCGACAAATCACATAGCTGAGTTGGCGAGATTAAACCTTGCTGATAGTATTTCTGGAGTGGCTAACGTGAATCTGATTTATAATGAGAAAATAGTAAATGCTGTTAAAGAAAATACAATTGCAGATTTGGGAAGCGAAGAGCTGAATTATGAAAAGCTGGTAGAATTGAATCCTTCCTTTGTTCTTACATCAGGAGATTGGGATGGCGGTGATAAAATGAAAGTTAAGCTGAATTCATTACACATCAAGTCAGTTTTGAATTTAGATTATATGGAGCAGGAGCCTTTGGCTAGAGCGGAATGGTTGAAGTTTGTCAGTGTGTTCTATGATAGAGAGAGCCAGTCGGATAGCATCTTTAATGAGATAGAGAAGAGTTATTTATCATTGAAGCAGAAAGTGAAGAGTGTTTCCAAAAGACCAATTGTATTTTCTAATCTTCCATTTAAAGAGGTTTGGTACATGCCCTGCGGAGAAAACTATATGGCGAAGTTGATTGCTGATGCCGGGGGTGATTTTTTGTGGAAGGAGGCTTCGGCTACCAATGGGCTAAATCTTAATCTGGACTATGAAGCTGTGTATAATAAAGCAGCGAATGCAGACTATTGGATTAATGTGGGCTTCGCAAAATCTCTGGATGAGATTAGTGCTGCAGATAAAAAGAATGCATTCTTCAAAGCATACAAAACAGGAAACGTTTTTAATAATAATAAGCGGAATACAACTGCTGGTGGATTTGACTTTTGGGAATCGGGTGCGGTTAATCCCAATAAGGTTTTAGCTGATTTGATTTTTGTTTTTCATCCTGAGTTACTTTCGGGTCATGAGTTGTATTATTACCGAAAACTTAAATAAAGTGGTCGGCAGAAATACTACTCTTTTCATTTCCCTTCTTCTTTTATCGGTAGCTGTGTTTTTGTTGCAGATAGTCTTAGGTTCTGTCTCTATTCCCTTTGGAGAAGTTGTGTCGATTTTATCCGGCAACAAAACCGATAATGAAGCATGGCGAAATATTGTAATTGAGTCACGCTTACCCGGTGCTTTGGCTGCACTGTTTGCAGGGGCGGGTTTATCTGTAAGCGGATTGCAAATGCAAACAATGTTTCGTAACCCTGTGGCGGGTCCTTATGTGTTAGGTATAAACGCGGGAGCAAGTTTTGGTGTTGCCATTTTTATTCTTGCTGCTTCTGCTTTTGGAATATCCGAGATTCACTTATTCAGCAGTTGGAGTATTATCATAGCAGCAGCGGTAGGAGCCATGCTTATTTTTTTTATAAACTTTCTTATTTCGTTTCGCTTAAATGATGTAGTAGCAATTCTGATTATCGGTTTAATGATTGGTGGGGGCATTAGTGCTCTGATAGAGATTCTTCAATCCCTTTCAAGCAACGAAGCATTGAAAAGTTACATTTTGTGGGGCTTTGGAAGTTTCAGGTATGTGAACCTAAGCCAGATTTTTTATCTGGCTGTTGTAGTTATAATTGGAGTTGTGTTTTCTTTTTTTCTCTCCAAACCATTAAACCTTTTGTTGTTGGGCGATACATACGCTACAAGTTCAGGGTTAAATATTCAGACTGCCAAAATCCAATTGGTTCTTTGCACCAGTATTCTTGCTGGTAGTATTACTGCTTTTTGCGGTCCTATAAGTTTTGTAGGTCTAGCGGTTCCACATCTTGCTCGTGCTGTTTTTAAAACGGCTGACCACCGAATCCTTACCCCGGCTAGTGTGTTGTTGGGAGCAGTTATCTGCGGTTTATGCAATGTATTGGCGGCCACTCCCGGATCCGATTACGTTTTGCCTGTAAATGCAATTACATCCCTGCTAGGGGCTCCTGTGGTTATCTGGATCATTCTTAAACAACGCAAGGTTCAATGAGGTTAGTAGCAGAGAATCTCAACATAGGTTATGGAAATGATAAAATAGTTTTTCCTGATATCAGTTTTTCTGCTGATGAACGAGAAATGATTGCCTTACTTGGAGTAAACGGCATTGGTAAATCTACTTTGCTTAGAACTATTTCCGGTTTACAGAAATCAGTCAGTGGTATCGTGAAGATAGGAGAGAGGAGTCTAGAGGATTTAGTAGTAAGTGAGCGGGCAAAACTTATTGGTATTGTTTTAACGGAGAAAATATTCGTTGATAATATTTCAGTAAGGGATTTCATTTCTCTTGGTCGTTCTCCTTACACCAATTGGTTAGGGCGATTAGGTGAGGAGGATATAAGCGTGATTGAAAGAGTAGTTACTCTAATGAAGATTGAAAAGTTGTTGAATAAGTTATTCAATCAGTTGAGCGATGGTGAGAAACAAAAAGTTTTGATTGCTCGCGTACTTTGCCAGCAAACCCCTGTAATTATTCTGGATGAGCCTACGGCATTTCTCGACTTTAAGAACAAGAAGGAAGTGCTTGAATTGCTCAGTAGTGTATGCAGGGAGATGAAAAAGATTATCATACTTTCTACTCACGATGTAGAAGCATCATTACAACATTGCGATAAATGCTGGATAATGACAGAGGGACGAAAATTTACGGAGATAAATAGGACTGAGAAATTTAAAGAAGAAGTAATGAATATGCTGTTTACACAGTATTAAACAGCCATCCTTAATTCATCATAAACCTTTTCGATATAGTAAATTGAAAGTTTATGTCTTACCTCGATTGATCTACGAATAGAAGTAAAGAAGTCAACCAGCTTTTTAAAATCAGCGGGCTTTTGAAGATAGCCATCAGCTTGCATCTTATAACATTCAATCATATCCTTCTTGTAGTCAGAATTGGTAACAACAATTACAGGAGTAGATTGCAGTTCGGTATCTGTCTTTATTTTTTCCAGCACTTC
>JAZKEP010000101.1:10664-11637 GCA_040387015.1 Bacteroidota bacterium | reverse complement strand
AAACTTACCCGACTCTCTAAAGAGAAAGCCGAAGAGTTTTATGCGATTCACAAAGAGCGTGGTTTCTTTGGCGAACTAATCGCCTTTATGACCGAAGGACCTATTTTAGCGGCTGTTCTTGAAAAAGATAATGCTGTGGAAGATTTCCGTAAGCTGATAGGCGCTACCAACCCTGCCAACGCAGCCGAAGGAACTATCCGTAAAATGTTTGCCGCAGGCATTGAGCGCAACGCTATGCACGGCAGCGACAGCGATGCCAATGCTGAAATTGAAGCTAACTTCCATTTCAGCGGCTTAGAGAGGTTCTAAACTATCCTGATTTAATTAGGCACTGATTTTAAACGTATTTTTGCCAATAACCCCTGCTTTTGTCAGGGGTTATTTTTTTGCAGAGATGGCCCTACCTTTTTAGTGAAACATATATTGGTAGATAAGAACTAAAAACCCTAACGAAATGTTTTCATAAGGGTGGAACCCTAAAGTGTGGCAAAAAAAATAGGGTAAACTTTCGTTTACCCTATTTGGTTAATATTTTCAAAGATTCACTTATTCAGTAACAATAAACTTCTTAGTGTAAACTGAACCGTTTACAGAAAGTCTTGCAAAGTAAATTCCTGCGGAAAGTTTCGAATTACCTAAGGTGATTTCATGAACACCTTCTTCCTGGTTTTGCTCGGTTAACAACGCTACCTTCTTGCCTGTAATATCCACTACATTAGCTTCAACCACCGATGTTTTATCCAACGTATAAATCAATTTACCATCATTGTTCATAGGGTTTGGCATAACCTGAAAGTAAATACCTTTTTGCGTATCATCATTGATTGAACTTATAGCTGAGGGTAATTCTGATGTGTAGTTATAGTAAAATAATTGCATTTCATCGTTGGTAGTAAATCCGAAACTTACAGAATATGGGAATGTAGAAATTGTAGGAACATCCCAAGTAGTTCTTGCAACAACACCTGAGTTA
>JAZKEP010000101.1:0-10654 GCA_040387015.1 Bacteroidota bacterium | reverse complement strand
ATGAACCGGAAGCAGATCAGGCCATGTTTTAGTGGAAGGATGCTCCCAATCATAAAAACCTTTATCAATACCGCCATTTGCATAATCATAAAACCCTTCATAAATCTTGTCTGTTATAGCACCAGTGGTGTCACGTACATAGATGTCATAATCAATTCCATACTTGTGAGAATGCGAAGTCATGTTCCATAAGTAACGAAGGTTTTTAGCCCCTCTATTTTCACCATCATCATAGTCGCGGGTAGAAACAGTATTTCCTGGGAGAAACAAAGTAGCATTGTTCACCAAGCTAGTTTTCATTTCAATCGTGTTAGGGTTTCTTGGTTTGTAATAAACGTTGAAATAGAAGTCGGCAGGTAAAATTGAGGTAGTGCTGTAGTTTTTAACGTGGTAGTTCATATCTAAAACAACTTTCTGGTCCCAGAACATAGCAGTTCCCTGTGGAAGTACTAATTCCGCATCATCCTGCCATCCTCCGGTCAGCAATTTTTCGCCATCGAAAGAAGTGTTAAGGCCTACGATACTTACTAACTGCATATTGTCATTTCTGTTATCCGCTTCGTCAACGGCTGCTGTGGTATCGTTAAACTTGAAGAGAAGAAAGTGGTGTGATTGCTGATTCATGAAACCGGCAATGCGATCAATTTCAACCGGATAAGGGAAGTTAACCTCCTGTTGCTCTAACCATTCCTGTTCTACCGAACCGTTTTTAGGCATAAAAATAGGACCCATTCTTAACTGAACGCCTGTGCCGGCTGCGGGTTTAGCCGGTTTAGTAATGAAAGGAAAACTCAAAGGATCATCGTAGTAATCAGAAACCAACTGCCAATTAGGTTTAGGATCATTTGTTGTGTAAGATTGTTTTGCACCAAACATGATCCACTGGCGGATGAACTCAATTTCCTTATTAGAAAGCTGGTTGCCACCTGTATCAGTCATCAAAGCGCCTTCATTAGCATCAATTGCCAAGTCAGTATCGAATGATGCTCCTGCAATTTTACGAAGTAAGAAACTGGAATAAGGATGTTGAGGCTTTACAAGCTTTTCAAACTTAGCAACGGAATTTGGATTAGCGGAAGCAACGTTGTGAACTGCAGCGTGTACTTCGCTCGCAGTACCGTCAAAACGAAGGTTTGCGGAAACGTCTGTAGCAGTAGCGCTATGGCAAGTGCTGTTCTGACATTGAGTATTTAGAATAGTGTAGACTCTCCCAAACGGAGTAATTGTTTGGGCATTTAAATAAACCCCGGATAAACATAGTAGCAGCAGTGTGTAACAGTTTTTCATTTTCGGTTTTTGATTTTTTAAATTTAAGCTACAAATTTATAATTTTAATTATAACCAAACAACATAAAGCGCAGCTTTGTTTAGATTTTTCCCAACAATATGTTAACAGCGGGCCTTAGAGGGAAGATTTTATCACATTACGATAAAATAAATATCACAAAAACCAATGATTAATCAACATTACCAACCTTGTTTCACAATTTTATTAAGATTTTTTTGATTTTTGGTAGTTGTCTGAATAAAGTAAATGCCTGGAGAAAATGTGGATATGTTCAACTCTATAATATTACTTTTAGAAAATTCATGCAACATAATTTTCCCCTCAGGAGACATGATTGTTACTGAAAAATAAGAAGGACGTACGGTGGAGATTATAGTTAACCTATCCATTGCAGGGTTGGGAAATATGCTGATACCACCATTTTCCTTTTCGTTATTCAAAAAAGTAAGAAAAGTATCCTTGGTGAGCAAATTCCATTCAGTTACCCATGGCCTTCTTAATGAGGTATCAAGGATGAAAGGGTCTATGTCGGTACAGATAAATCTGAGTTTGTGATTGGAACTTCTATCGATATAATTAAAATCAACCTCGATGGAATCTACAGAAGTGGCAAGGAGTGAATCATCTAAAAACCATTGGTATAGGAAAGTATTTATGACAGGTGTGTCTACCTGCACCGAGAAGTTATGGATACCGATAAAAGAGGCAGGAGCAGCACTTGCCCAATAAACAGGATTAATTACGCTGTCGAGGTAGGCAGTGGAGTTTTCGCGACAAACGGGACAAAAGTTAGGAAGATTGTAGACCTGCCTCATGGCGCACAACGCAGAAGGACGGAAATTTCCCTGGCAGATGCCTGCTTCAGGATAGTAGCCTATGCCAGGTAGACCTTCGCAGTGTTGCCATTTTCGCGCAATAACAGTATCACTTGTAAAGTTAGGGCTATCGGGAATGGTGTCATAAATTGCGCAGGATGCGGAGTCTTCATATTCATCACCGAGATAACCATGACCTGCAAAGGGCATGATGTGCTGTATTTCGTGAATAAAGACTTCATCACCTAAGTGCCAACCAGTTTCACGGTCGATACTCGAGGAAGCAACTTTTCGCCCATCGTATAAAGACCAGCCGGAACCACCGTACTTTCTATCGAAGGAGAGCATTAAAACCAAATCATACTCGGTGACAAATTCCTGTACGTCAGCAAAGAGAGTATCTGTTTTTTCGGGGATAAGCAGGCGGGAGAGGCCGAAGGCATTAAAGCGGCTTCCGTAACGGTTGTCAATGGAAGTATCACCCGAGAAGCCCCATGAGGAGCCTTCTTCATTTGAAAGTTTTGCAATACGATATATATTAAAATATTTAATGCGTGGCCCGTAGTGCGCAACCGTTTGGAGGCGAGCAACGAAAGAATCAATATAGTTATCGGCCAAAGAAATTTGGGTGTTGTTGATTACCCCGTCAATACATATTACTATGTCAAAAGCCCGGGTGCCGAGTGTGGAATTGTAGGCGATGGTATCGAAGGGAATGCTGTAGTTATTTCCGGAGCGGGTGGCTGCCTGCAAGGAGCTATTAACCGGTTTGAAATAAGGTGGCAACGGAGGGGAAAGGCAAGTATTTTGAGATATATGCTGACCTGAAGCCTGTATTACTGAAACCAACAGCAGTATCATTAAGGTGAAGGGAGAGCGTGAAAAATGAGTCATGCAAGGATGATTTTTCGGAGTGAAGATAAAAAAGCAGATTGGACAAAAGCCTAAAGAAGGAAGGCTGAAGGTCAAAAAGGACAACCGAAGTGAAAGAAGATTAAGCAGAAGCACACGGATATTAGACGGAAGCGGGCGGAGAATGAACGGATGGTGGAGGAGAATAGACCTAAGTAAGTAGATGTTTGACCGAAGCGGACGGAGAAGAGACGGAAGCCAGAGGAGAATTTACGGAAATGGAAGAATGAATGGCCGGAGCGGACGGAGATTAAACAGAAACAGATGGAGGAGAGACCGAAGCTAAAGGAGAATGCACGGGAGTAGACGGAGGATGCACGGAAATGGGCGGAGAAAGCACGGAAGCGGGCGGAGATTAAACGGAAACGTGTTAAAATGAAGGAAAATACGCTTTTGACTAATGTAGTAGAAGGTAACTACAGGAAAGTCGGAATCTCCGCAATATTGTAAACTTCCTCCTGAATAGGTAGGCGGACAAATCATCTTTCGGAAAAATGGAAGAAAAAAGGGATTGTATATATAGTAGTGTAAAAATATTTGAACCGGAGTGACCAACCAGATAGCACCGGCAGCTAATTGAAATGCGTAAGTTGGGGAATAGAGAATTGTCATAATTAAAAATAAAAGTTAAAATAAATTCAAGAAACAAAATATTGAAAACCAAGGTAGCGTTAATCTGTCATACATCTTCCGCAGGTAAGCGGGAATAAAAAACAGAAGTGATGTCAGAAGAAATAAAAGCAAAGTATAACTGCACCCAGTCGGAGCTATACGCCATTTGCACCTTAGGCTGGAATATTGCTAAGCAGCATCAGACGGATATCTCTTTCTATTATCCTATCTATACGCTGATTTATATAAACGGAAAAATTGCTAACATTCAGACTACAGAGCAGCAGCCGGATTTTCAAACCAGAGATGCTATAACCGAGCAGGATGGCATCTTGCTGAAAGGCCTTGCCGAGAAGTCCATTTTTAATTGGGATTTGCTGGAGCGTTATATTACACATGCTTTTCAGACGGACAAGGATTTGATTAAACCAAATGTGGAGGCGGCCGGAAAGGGATACCGACCGGAAGCTACGAGGGAGCATCCGAATTGGGATGCACTGAAACAGATGCTGATTTCGGGAAGAAATTATATTGATAACAATACGCCTCTTCTTACTCCGTTTATGCCAGCAGGTTATTCGGCTGACTATAACACCGACCGAACAAATTTTACAAATAAATACAATATGCTAATGCTGGAGTTTGCTGAATCGCCCACGGTGACCCAGGAAAAGATTATAGCTAATAACCTTATTTATGATGAACTGATGCTGATGCTTGGCGATATATATGTAATACTACCTTCCTCGCAGAAATACCAAGCTTCCTTTACCTATCTGAAGGGTGTGATTTCATCGCCCGGGCCGGCAGGACTAATAGGGATGATTACTGATTCGGTTACGAATAATCCGCTTGAGGGTGCGCTTCTTCGCCTGCTACCAGGAGCTAATGAAGCAGTTTCGGAAGCTGACGGCAGTTTTGATTTCGGCAATATATCTTCGGGTAAGTACATGATTGAAATTATTTTAGATGGCTATCAAACGTTGTTGGTTCCTGTAACGATTGCCACGGGAGTAACTTCTACCAAAAATTATTCGCTGGTGCCAAATCCATAGAAGTTACAGATTCAATAAAAACGCCATAGTATCTATGCCATCGGCATAATCGGACAGCCCCGGGTGCTGGGTTTGGCCAAGGTAAACCGAGCAGGGCAAATTCCATCGTGCAGGCTCTTTTGATGAGACACACTGAATTCTCTCTGCATCCTGTTTCAGAAGGGTATTCATAACCCTGTCGTCATGCCAAAATTCGTAATTGAGAGTGGCAATGGAAGCAGCAATAGAGGTGCTTTCGACCAGCATGATAAACTCATTGGAAAGATGTGGAGTTTTGTTCAGCATGAGGATGGTGCGGTGGTAATCGTAATTGTTCATGAATTTGTTGTGTTCATGCAGCCACTTATACTTTTTTTCGAAATGCGGAAAGAGTTGCGTTATGTTGTAGCCCACCGGTACATATAATTTGGAAACATTGCGACAGCCAAAACCAAAATAGAGAAAAATATCATCGGCTAATTTCTCCATCTCCTCTCCTGTTTCTTCGCCATTGAGTATGGCCACAGAGTTTCTGTTTCTGCGTAAAATTTTAGGATAACCGCGGAAGTAATATTCAAAATAGCGATTGGTGTTGTTGCTGCCGGTAGCAATTACCGCATCAAAATCTTTAAGGGTTTCAGTAAGTTGCACCTTCCTATTTACAGCCGGATCTATTTCGGCAAGTGCTTTTAAAACGAAAGAGAACAGTTCATCGTCTTTTGAAGAAAGTTTAATTTTGATGTTGCAGCCTGTGAGGTAACAACAGAGAAAATCGTGAAACCCAACCAAGGGAATATTACCAGCAAAAATAAGTCCTATGGTTTTGCTTTTTTCCTTCAGTTCATATTTATTCAACCAATCGTTCAGTTTCTCAGCATTTAGCATTTCTGTAACCAACGCATCTATAGCTTGCTGAACAAATGCCTTTACAAACCAGGGGTTCTTTCTCTCTACCTTATTAATGACCTCCTGAAGTTGCTGTGATTGTGTTAACCGTTTTCCTAACTCTACTAAATTTTCAATTTCCTCCATTGTCTAAATTTGGATGCACGAAAATAGAATTGTTCGGTTTGTTGAAAGAAATGGTTTCAACGCCAGTAATAAAATGATTCTTTAGCGTTAGAAATTTAAGTATGAAAAAAAATATTGCAGTAATAACCGGGGGCGAAGCTAGTGAGCGGGGAATTTCGATTAAAAGCGCTGAGGTAGTTTGTAAGCATTTGAACAAGGACCTTTACAACGTTTTTAAAATTGTAATAGAAGGTAATGAATGGATTGTTGAAAGGAATAACCCTGTCAAACTGATTATTGATAAAAACGATTTCAGTTTTAGTACAGAAGGACATAAAATAACTTTTGATTGTGTTTTTATTGCGCTGCACGGCACACCTGCTGAAGACGGGAAATTGCAAGGGTATTTCGATCTGCTTAAAATTCCTTACAACGTCTGCGGCATTCTTCAGGCAGCACTTACCTTTGATAAACTGCGCTGCAAGGAGTATCTGCAACAGTTTGGCGTTAAGACCGCTAAAGCAGTTTTACTTCGGAGCAAGGAAAACGCACAACAGACAACGGATATTCCATTACCTGTTTTTGTAAAACCTAATAAAAACGGTTCCAGCTATGGAGCATCGAAAGTGAGCAAGCAAGAAGATTTATCTGCAGCTATTGAAAATGCTTTTAAATATGATGATGAAATATTGGTGGAAGAATTTTTAGAGGGGACTGAGGTGACAAACGGGGTAGTAATTATAGATGGGAAAGTAACCGCTATGCCTATTACAGAAATAAGGACCAAGAATGAGTTTTTTGACTATAAAGCAAAGTATGAGGGGCTTTCGCAGGAAGTAACGCCTGCCGAAATTGGTGAGGACCTCACCCGAAAAATTCAGGAAACATCGGAATTTATTTACCGGAAACTTAATTTTAAAGGCATGTGCCGTATTGATTATATCATTAAAGGACAAGAATATTATATGCTTGAGGTAAATTCTATTCCGGGCTTAAGCGAAGAAAGTATTGTTCCGCAACAAGCAAAAGCTATGGGTATGAGCCTGGAAAAATTGTTCGGCCTTTCGGTAGAAGAGGCTATGAAAAATTCAGCAAACAACAATCGCTAAAACAGACAGAAGTAAATTTTATTTTCGCATTTCTAATCGCAACCATTGGCAAAAACATATTTCAACAAAGTACTGCTTTATAATTTTCTGATAGCTATTGGCGTGGTGGTGGTATTGCTGCTGGTTGTACGCTCGGGATTAAAATCTTACACCCGCCACGGAGAAAGTATAGCTGTTCCGGATTTAAGGGGACAGTCGTTGGAAAAGGTGAAATCTATGTTGTCTGAAAAGAGTCTGGAATGGAAAGTAATGGACTCGGTGTATGACATGGACAAGCCCCCTCTTTCGATTGTTGATCAGAACCCGAAACCAAAATCGAGTGTAAAAGAAGGCAGAACCATTTATGTGACTATAAATGCCACTACTGCACCCACCACCGAAATACCTGATCTTATAGGAAGAAGTTCATTGAAGTATGCAAAGATGCAATTGGAAAGCTACGGGCTAAAGGTAGGTGAACCTGTTTACAAGCCCGATCCGCATTTAAATGCTGTTATAGGAATGGCTGTAAATGGAAAGAACGTGACAAAAAAAATGAAGGTAGCCAAAGGTACTGTGGTAACGCTTATACTGGGTGATGGCCTAGGTAACAGCAGGATATCGGTTCCATACTTATTGGGTCTGCGTTTTGATGAAGCAGAATTTAAGTTAAAAGGTTATTCGCTGAACGTAGGAGCCATTATAGCTGAGGAGGGAGTGACAGATACCAGCGGAGCACTTATTTACAAACAAGTGCCGCCCTATGGGGGAGCGATGCGACTGGGTGAACCGATAGATCTTTTCCTGGCAAAAGAATTGCCTGAAGGAATTGTGGTGGACGCTTCTCTGTATGACCAGATGGATTCAGTCCTTAGCCAATAAATTTCTTTTATTTACGTTTATCTGAATCTCGGGAAATCATCATGAAGAAATTTGTAACGTTTACGCTTTTGCTTTCACTTTGTCAGTTCATATTTGCTCAAGACGAGGAGTTGACTGATCTTTCATTTAACCCTGCTTTATACCATTCTACTAAAGCCTATCAGCCTGCAAGCCATACACATAAATATCTGGTTGACAAAAGCAATATAATTGTTACCACTGATACCCTTCAACTGCCGTTTGTTGATGATTTTTCAACTAACAGATTGCGCAGCTATAAATGGATAGAAAATAATATTACCGATACATTCAGAAATGTATTTGGCACTTGTTTAGGAAATGAAGGCGTGAGCACCATACCGGGAAGATTTATGCAGGACACTTCGTGGAGTTACTCTTTTGACACCCTTACCCAGCGAATAGATTCCACCGCAAAAGCTCCCATTGCTTTTACCTTTTTCGGACCCGCTACTTCGGTATGTTTTACTCAGACACCACAGAATTTTACCTACTGGCCGGAGTATTACACTTACACCTTTGACTCGACTGCCGGGAAACCGAGAGATTCAGTTTTGGTTACAGGCTCTCCGAGCGATTCGATTTATTATGCACCATTCATTTATTTTTCAAAGGCAGAGTCAGGAACCCTATGGTTTGACAATTATGCCTACCATAATTATACATACCCTGTAAATCCGCCAACAATAGGGGTGGCTACCCTTGATGGGTTAAATGAATATGGCTTGCCTTATAACAACGCTAACACAAATACCTACGGTACGGCAGATTATCTTACTTCGCTTCCAATCAACCTTGCATCTGTAACAGAAGGAGATTCGCTATACCTGAGTTTTTTTTACGAAGCCCAAGGTTTAGGTGATTCTCCTGATAAAAATGATTCGCTAATTGTAGAGTTTAAAGATAACAGCGGGGCCTGGAGAACCGTTTGGAGCGATACCGGATATTCATCATCCTTGTACGTTCCACAAACATTTAAGCAGGTTCTGATAAATGTTCCGCAGTTAGCCATTCCCTATACTTATTTCTACAGCACTTTCCAGTTTCGATTCCGCAACAAGGCGTCTTTGTATGGCAATAATGACCATTGGCACATTGACTACGTAAGATTCGATAAAACCAGATTTGCTACAGATACCAATATCCAGGATATTGCTTTTGTTTATCCTTTCCCGACCATATTAAAAAACTTTACTTTAATGCCAGCTGATCAGTTCAGCAATCCGGCAGATTTAAGAGATTCTATTACATTGACGGTTCGTAATCTTGAACGTGACGCAAATAATAATCCTCCTGCAACTAATTTTACTAAAGGAGCAGAACAAGTATATCCAACTCCTGTAGTGATAATAGCACCTGATGTGCTCCAGACCTTTAATGCAGGGGATTACAACTACTTGCAGGTGTCACCTTCAGCAGAGTATACCATCCCTGTAGCAACTGTGGATAGCTTAATTCTGAGTTCAACTGTTCTTATTAATCCCAATGACAGTAGACCGCAAAACGATACTTTGCACCACACTCAGAACTTTAATTCAGTAATGGCTTATGATGATGGTACTGCCGAAAGGGCCTATGGCATTTCGGGTTTAGGACTAAAGAAATTTGCTTATGAGTTTAATCTGAATCAACCCGATACGCTGGTGGCCTTTCAGGTGCAGTATTCTCAGGTGGATGTAAATATAAGTAACCTGGTTTTCAACTTTAATGGTTGGAGCTCTGTCACTTTAAATGATATGAGTTTTGATGATGCAAGCACCAGGATTTTTTCACTTGATAACCGAAGACCCTTTTATATTGACTCGATGAATGGTTTCACCACCTATAAATTAGATACACCTCTTATTTTATCCGGCAAAGTATATTTAGGCTGGACGCAAACAGATACCAGAAGAATGCAGATAGGTTACGACTTAAATAGCACCCTTGGCAAGCAACACATGTTTGTGTTTACCGGCACTACCTGGAAGGCCTCGACTATTACTCCTGATGGTTCACCTATGATCCGTTTGATTTTCGACAGCAATTACTGGGGAGGAACTTCATCCGTAACCGATTTAACCAAAGATGAAAACAGGATTACTTTTTTCCCGAACCCTACTTCAGGATTGCTGCAAATAAGAAGCGAGCGAGAAGGGGTACTACTTGATGTAACTGTAACGGATATGCTTGGGCAAAGAGTTAAGCATGAAAACGGAATAATCAACCAGGTTGATATCAGAGACTTGCAAAACGGCATTTACCTACTTTCGGCAAAAGATAATTCAACCGGAGAAACCCACCATAGCAAGGTTATAAAAGCAGCCTACTGATGAAAACAATTCTATTCGATGGGGTTTGCAATTTGTGCAACGGGTCGGTGAATTGGGTAATTGACCGCGATAAGAAAAACCTTTTCCATTTTACTGCGCTGCAATCAGCCTTTGCGAAGAAAAGATTACAGGAGATAGGCCAGGCTGACTATATGGATAGCATTGTACTAGATGATGATAGTCAAATCTTTACGGAATCAGATGCGGTGATACGTATTTTAAAACATCTTGGCGGGATTTATTCCTTAGCAGTAGTCTTTTTAATTGTTCCCAAATTCATCCGTGATTTTTTCTATCGGTTTGTAGCCAAAAACCGTTACAAATGGTTTGGCAAACAGGATGTATGCAGAATTCCTACTCCGGAACTCAAGGCAAAATTTATGGAATAGCGTATGAAAAAGCTTTTCTTTTCTGTTGTGTCATTTTCGCTTATCGCAGCCTGTGTTTTCGCATACCTTCTCCTGGCCGCTCCAAACATTAATAAAAAAAGAGTTGCTGTAAAAATCCCCACCGGTTCATCCTACGAAGATGTGTTGCGTATCCTAAGAGGGAATAATGTATTGAAAAATGAATACACCTTCTCCTTAGTAAGCGATATGAAACATTATCCCGATAGGATCAAGTCGGGGCATTACATTTTAACCGGAGGGATGAATAACCGCCAAATCGTAAATATGCTCCG
>JAZKEP010000100.1:16832-27837 GCA_040387015.1 Bacteroidota bacterium | reverse complement strand
TTATTGGAAGTATCGCAATCGCCCGCAGTAGGTGTTATCCAAAACTCCTGGCTTAGCTGGTAGCCGATGGGGGTATTTGCAGGCACTGTAAAAATTGCACGCGGCAAGGTATTCCAATTCCAAGATGGATAAGGAACACTGCTCACCGTCCAGGTAATGGTATGCGCTGCGGCATCATGCACTCCACTGTTGTTGCTGCTTTGGTAAACAAGTATGGAGTCGTATTTAAAAACAATGTCAGCCGGGCCGGTATAAATGGGCATGCTGGTTTGATTATACAATATCCAGTAATCTTTCTGGAAGCCGGGGTTGGCAGTATGCCAACCGGGGTGTAAAACCAGGTTAAAGCCGGGTGAGGCACTAAAACCAAAATTCAAACTGGCGGTATCGCCTAAACCGGTAAAGCTAACGGTTTGAGTGCCGCAGCTATTGACCGAACTGCAATTTCCCCAGCCGTTGTTGACATTAGCATCCACATTAAAATTCCCCGGTACACTTACGCGGATACTGTAATGTCCGGCATTATCTGTTAACCCATAATAGACGTTGCTTCCGGATACAGCCCTAATATTAATTGCAGGAAGCAAGCCTTCGCTGGAGTCGAGCACACAATTGCCGTTTACATCATGAAAGATAATTCCCTCTATAACATTGTTACAGCCCCCATTAATAATTTGCACCGTGCCTGTTCTTTGGCAGCCGGCTGAATCGGTTACCGAAACCGAATACGTTCCCGGCACCAACCCGGTGGCGGTGGCGGTGGTTTGCGCAGGCGTGGTGTTCCATATATAAGTAAAAGGCGGCACTCCTCCCTGCGGCTGTGCAGTGGCCGTACCGTTAATGCCGCAGTTGGTGTTGGTTGCCGAAACAAACACATAATAGTTATAGCTTCTTAAATCAAGTACCGTATCAATTGCAAACCCCGCACAGCCCGATGAATCGGTGACCGAAACGGTGTAAAGCCCCGCGGCTAGGCCCGATACCAAAGTGGTGGTATCGCCTGTGTTCCATTCAAATGAATAGGGCGGCACCCCACCGGTAACCGATGCCGAAAGAGAACCCGAGTTAACGGAACAGGTTACATGACTTACCGTGGTGCTCACATTCAGCGTGCTGCCCGTGGCGTTAACGGTGGCAACAGTGGTATCGGAGCAACCTTTAAAGTCGGTAATGGTGCAGATATAGACGCCCGGACATAAATTATTTAAAACAGGTGTAACCGCATTGTTTGACCAAAGGTAGGCGTAAGGATTGGTGCCTCCGTTTACAGTTACTGTTGCTGAGCCATCACACACCCCGCAGCCCGAGGCATCTACCGCGCTGGTGCTTACAACAAGCAGTGGTGGCATTGTAACACTTGCCATAGCGGAAGCACTGCAACCGTTGGCATCTGTAATAGTAGCTACGTAAGTGCCGGCTGCCAGGTTGGTTGGGTTTGGTACCGTAATACCGGGGCTCCACATATAAGTATAGGGCAGAGTGCCCCCGGTAGCAAACGTATTTATAGCGCCATCGTTTAATCCGAAGCAGCTTATAGGGGTTGCCACTGCCACTACACTAAACTGGGTGGGCTGCATAATATTCACCGTCAAGGTATCGAGCGGAGCGAATGCCGCATCCATTACGGTAACTGTATAGGTGCCAGCGCAAAGGCTGCTATCTGTGGCGGAAGTGCTGCCACTACTCCACTGGTAGCGGTAGTTGCCCTGAGGGGAAACGGTTGCACTCCCATTGCACATGCCAAAGCAGAGGACATCCTGAGATGAAACTGAAAAGTTACCGCAGAACTGTACCGTTATGTTCAGCGCATCATTATTAAGACAGCCGTTAGCATCAGCTGTGGCTCCCCAACCACCGACCGGTACTGCACTATTCACGACAAGGATGGGGGAGTCAATCGCAAAAGTGGTAGGAGGATTCGTATGAGTAAAACCCCAATCGAATGTATAGGGTGGTGTTCCGCCCGATACAATTGGAAAGAATTGTATCGGCACACCGGTACAGTAGGGGCCGGGCGAAATGCCAACAGTAAAAATAGGGTTGGGATAGCAGGTTACTACCGCACTATCGGTAGCCTGCGCACCCAGGCTATCAGTCACCAGCACATAGTAGGTGCCTGCAATCACGCTTTCCGAAGGATTTGCAAGGGTGCTGGCAAAATTCCATGGACCTGTCCATGCGTAAGTATAAGGCGCCATTCCCCCGCTTGCGGTGGGTGAGCCTCCAAAGACTACATTAAAACCGGCACAAACAAGCGTATCGTTTCCTGCTTCGGCCACCAACTGTGCATTTACATTACTAAACAGAAAGAAAATTGCGGTGATAAGAAGTAAAAAGTTTTTCATGGCAATGAGGTTTAGGTGAATTAGAATAATGTTAAGAGCAAGGTAAAAAGAAAAAGGTTGTATGCATAAAACAGAAGTTCCATACAGCCAATGCCGAATGGAACTTCTGTAAACGCTACTCCACTACTACTCTTCCGAAAGCCCTTTGCTTTTGGGTGGTAGTAATGCGATAGAAATAAACGCCCGCACTCATGTCTTCGCGCTGAAGTTCGAATCTGTTATCTGTAACCTGCGAAATCTTCCTTATCACTTTTCCGGTTACATCAAACAACTCGAAATCGAAATTGCTATTGATGCCATCTACCACAATCTGTGTTTGCTGTGTAAACGGATTAGGCATGGCTGTTACCGAAATATTTTCATCGCCCCTTACTGTAAAAACAAAGTTAGGTTCGGTGAGCGTATTGGTAACGGTGTTGGTTACAATCGGTTCGTTGTAATCGAAATAGATGCTGGCCTTGTTGCTGATTTGTGTGGTTAACGGCAGGCCCGCTTTCTTCTTCACCTTAAACATTACATAGCCTTTGCTGGCCGGTTCGTTGGTGGCGCTGTCAACTAAAAAGATAGGATTGAACAACCACGTAAGTATTCCGTTATCGGAAATGTCAAACGATGAATACTCATGACTACTGGAAAGGTTCTGCACCGTAGCTGCATTCAAGTGAGGGCTTAAGGTATCTTTCAGTATAACGAACCAGGTAGTGTCGTTGCCAGTGTTCTGAAAGTGAATGGTGTACGTAAGCACACTGTCTTCTTCCACAATATTTCCGGCCGGCAAAACTTCTTTTTCGTTCGGATCCAAGGAGCCTGTTACGGGTTGTATCACCAGTAAATGATTATTGGAAGTATCGCAATCGCCCGCAGTAGGTGTTATCCAAAACTCCTGGCTTAACTGATAGCCCACCGGAGTATTGGCAGGCACCGTAAAGTTGGCGCGCGGCACCGTGTTCCAGTTCCAGGATGGATAAGGCACGCTGCTCACGGTCCATGTAATGGTATGCGCTGCGGCATTATGTACGCCACTGTTGTTGTTGCTTTGGTAAATAAGAATGGTGTCGTACCGGAAGGTAATGGTAGCCGGGCCGGTATAAATGGGCTGGCTTGTTTGGTTGTATAGCACCCAGTAATCTTTCGTAAAGCCGGGGTTGGCTGCATGCCAGCCGGGGTGTAAGCCCAGGTTAAAGTTGCTGGTGGCAGAGAAACCAAAATTGACCACTGCTGTATCGCCCACACCGGTAAAGGTGATGGTTTGCGGGCCGCAAATGGTACCCGTTATACATTGGTTGCCCCAGCCGTTGTGACTGTTTAGGGTAAAGTTGCCCGGGCTAGCCACATTTATTTCATAATACCCGTTGCCATCGGCATAACCATAATAGGTATTGCTGCCATTGCTGGCCGTTAGGGAGCGGCTTACAACAGCGGTTTCGCCATTGTCGCGGATGCAGTTATTATTGGAATCTACAAACAGGTAACCTTGTATAATGTTGTAACACACCGAATCTACCTGCGCGGTGGCGGTGCGGTAGCAGCCATCGCTGCCCACTACCGTAAGGGTATAAGTGCCCGCACTTATACCGGTAAGGGCGGGGGTGGTGGCGCTATTGTTCCATAGGTACGTAAACGGGGGCACCCCTCCGTGCACGCTGGCAGTAACAGTGCCATCGCTGGCGCAGTTGGCATCGGTGCCGGAGGCATATATATAATAGGAGTAGCCCAGCAAATTCAGGATAGTATCGGTAATAGTTACCGAGCATCCGTTGGTATCGCTTACCTGAAGGATGTAAACACCCCCGGTGGAGTAACTGTGCGAATACACGCTGTCGAAATCGCTGCTGAAGGAACCATCTCCCCAGCTGATATAAAACCTTGGTTTGCCGTTGATGATGGTAAGCACGGTGGTATCGGTATTCTGGCAGGTAATATGGGTATTGGTGGTGGTTACGGTCATCAGCGGGTTGGCCGAAATAGTAAAACCGGCTGTTACTGTACAAGCATTAGAATCGGTAACGGTAACGGTATAAATACCCGGAGCAAGAGAGGACAGGTTGCGCGAAGTGGAACCGTTAGTCCATGAATAAGTATAGGGGTTAGTGCCACCGCTGGAAGAAATTATTATACGCCCGTCATTAACCCCCGCGCAGGCGGCATTCGTTGCACTGCCCGAAACAGTGAGCAGGGCAGGTTGAGTAATAGTTGTGCTTAAAGTATCAATTGGGTTAAGCACCGAGTCCATCACCGTAACGGAATAAGTGCCGGTACAAAGGCCGGTAACGGTGGCGGTAGTTGCGTTATTGCTCCACAGGTAGTTGTAGTTGCCCGCAGGATTTACGGTTGCGCTGCCATTGCAGGAACCAAAGCAGGTTACATTAGTTTTTGAAAGAGTGAGCCCTAAGCAACTTGGAATAATACGAATGATGGGAGAACTTAGCGAAGTTGTGCAGCCCATAACCCCGGTGGTAGTAAGGGTAACAAAGTAATTACCAAGGTTGTACACATGATTTGGACTGTCTATGGTTGAAATGCTGGTGCCATCATTAAAATTCCACTGGTAAGCTACAGGTGGATAGCTGGTGGTAGCAGAAAAAGAAAGCACAGTACTGGGGCAGGCTAACGTATCGCTTACATTAATTGAAGATATATAAGGCGGATATACAAAATCGACATTCACTGTATCTGATGCCTCGGCACCACTAGTATTATCGTGAACCGTAACCCTGAAGGTCCAATAAGAGTTGGTGCAGCAGAAAGTTGGATTAGCGAGCGTGGTGGGTTGCCCGGATTGAAAAAGAAGGTTAACAGGCACGGCCTCCCAACTATAGCTGTAATTACCGGAACCCCCTGACGCAGTAGGTGAACCTCCTAATGTAAAAGGCGTGCTGGTGCAGGGTTGAAGATCCGGCCCCGCATCCGCCACCACCTGTGCGCTTACATTATTAAACAGAAACAAAATTCCTGTGGCGAGAAGTAAAAGTTTTTTCATGGCGATTAAATTTGGTGGTTAAGAACTTATTGTAGAGCAAGGTAAAATGAAAAAGGTTGTATGCAAGCCGTATTTATGTTCAGGTAACACGAGCTTACTCCCCTGCAGTTCGGCTGTTTGAAACGGAAGGTTCTGCGTTTGTAAAATAAGCAACACAAACGGTTACGCTTTGCAGGATATTGATGTAATGCAGCAAGCGCATGGTTACGTTAAGCTTGTTTTTTAAAAGGAATGCCCGCCATCCGTAACCATTAAGCCTTCTCCTAAAGTTTTCTGCCCTTCTTCCTGAACCGTTAAACCATTTCCGGATGCCCGGACGAGGGTTTACGTTTCAGTTAATTGATGTATTTTTGTCGGAAGGCCTGCTCACGTAACCGTAAAGCCTTTAACCAGAGCCCATTTATGGCTTCACTTTTCAGTAAATCAATAAACGGATGAGTATTTAATCATTCGGAATATTCCGAAATAAATATCAAAATAGGATTTATAAATTCAGAATATTCAGACTTATTGTTTTATTTAGTTACCTATTTTTCAGAATATACAGAAGTATTGAATTATTTATTATAACAAAATTCTGTATTTACAGAATAATATAATCATATTCTTAGTAGCTGTTCTGAATTTTCCGAATAATTAGTTTCTATCAAAACATATATTTCGGAATATTCTGAATAATTGAATAATGTTCAGATATTCGTTTCGCTGAAGTTGCAGAGCCATTCCGGGCTTAGTTAAATGGTCTGTAAAAACTTTCATCCGCTTCTATAAAAACAAATTATTGATATGCTGGATCCAATACGACTTACTACCGATCTTTTTAAAGAGAAGAACTTATCCGATGTCAACCTGCGCACCTTTTCAGAGAACTTCCTGGTGCGGCTGGCCAATACCGATAACAACCCGGGCGGCATCTACAATCAACTGCTGGTTGAAACCACTACCAAACATCAAAACTATTATGGCACCATCCTTAGTCAGGTTACCAAAGAGGCAGTGGGCAAAGGGCTTACCATCAGCATGAACCAGGCGCATGCCGCGGTTATTTCAAAACTGAGTGGGCTGCAGGGGTTGGTGAAATATAAATTTGGCAAAGGCAGTGAAGAATACAAGGAGTTTTATCCGCAGGGTATGAAACAATATCATCATGCGGCTATTGGTTCGGTGGGTGTGCTGCTTATCCGCTTTTTAGCCATTGCTGAAAAAAATCTTCAAGCGGCTTACCCGGCCGAGGTGTCGCAACTGGCGCTGCTTATTGAAAATTTCAGGGAAGCACGGGAGGCACAGCAAACTAACTTTGGCGTGGTGGACCATATTGCCACGGGCAGGCATGAGCAGAGAAAGGCGCTTACCCTTCAGCTTACCAAATCTTTTCTGCGCATTGCCAGCGATACCCTGGAAAACCCCGACAAGTTCCACGATTATTACGAAGCGCGCTACCTGCCTATACGCAAGGCAAAGAAGAAGGTAGTGAATTAGACCCTTCGACTACGCTCAGGGTGACACAGTTCTGCAGCTGACACTGTCACCCTGAGCGTAGCCGAAGGGTATTTTCCAAAGAAGTCTATTAATTCGAAAACTGAATGGTGAAGGTAGTGCCCGCACCCACCACCGATTGCACTTTAACGGCAAAATTATGCGCCACTAATATTCGATGTGTTAGTGCCAGGCCGATACCAAAGCCCTTAACCGATTCTGAATTGGAGGAGCGATAGAAAGGTTCAAAAATACGCGCAATTTCTTTTTCGGGTATGCCTAAACCTTTGTCGGAAATGGTGAGGGAAGTAATGGCATCATTAAACACTAAGTTAAGAGAGGCAGAATTATCGGGCGAAAACTTGCAGGCATTTTCAACAATGTTTTTAATGGCGGTAAAAAGCAATTGTCTGTTAGCGTTTATAATAAACCACTCTTCGCTTTGAGGCGGGTTTATGAAATCTATATGAATGCGGTAGTGCGGATGATGGCCTAAAAGATGATCGCGAACATCAAAAAGCAGTTCGTCAATACGCAGGGGCTGATGAGTGACCTTGTAGTCCGCCTGCATTTTTGAAAAATCAAGTAAATCCTGCACCATCATGATCAGGTCATTCAGGTCTTCCAGCACCGATTGCATGGTTTGCCGGTACGTTTCACCATCGCGGTCCTGCATCAGGCTTACTTCTAACTGCGTTTTTATTTTAGTAAGCGGATTAAAAAGTTCATGCGATGCATTCGAAACAAAGCCCTTCTGCAATTTGAAAGAATCCTCCAGCTTATCGAACAAACGATTAAACGTTTCCACCAATTTCGCTATCTCATCTTTTTCCGTCAGCCCTGGCAAGCGCTCTGAGCGTTCAACAGGCGAAAGGGTATCTACCGATTGCACAATAGCGGCTATGGGTTTCAAAACCCTGCCAACAAAAAACCATCCCATAATAATGGAAACCAAAATTGAACCCAGAAAGGTAAGGAGAAGAGTAGTGCGGTAATGTTCCAGCAAGGCGGTGCCGTCATCGTCAATGGCACCCGCTGTTATATAAATGCCGTGCGGAAAACCGGTATAGTAAATCCCTAATATCTTATACGGCCCTTCGGAATAGCGAAGATATTTGTTGTCTCTGATGCTTTGAAACAAGCCGGGAGAAGTGGCAAAGAAAATGGTGTCGTTGCTACTATATATTTCCTTAAAGGTAGAATCGTAAATGGAAATGTTCTCACCGGCCAGCACATCATATTGCGAAAGATCTATTTCTTTCAAAAGGGAAGAGTCAATCCGGTTTACTTTTAGAAGGCGGTCGGCTGTGGTCATCGCCCTTTCCTGTAAGCGTTCATAAAACCTTTTTTCAGTGTAGTTTCTTACAGAAATATAATTTACTGCCGACCGTCCTGTAAACAGGATCACCACAAGCGCGGCAAAATAAATGGTAAGCCGGTTCTGAATTTTCATGAATCGTTATCCTTCAGCACATAGCCGAAACCATGTTTGTTGTGCAGCAGCTTTCGCTCAAAAGGTTTATCAATTTTGTTTCGAAGATAATTGATATAAACCTCCACAATGTTGGTTCCTGTTTGAAACTCCAAATTCCAGATGTCGCGTGACAATTCCGGGCGGGAAACAAGCACGTTCGGCCTTCGCATAAAGTATTCAAGCAATTTAAACTCCAGTGCGGTAAGCGTTATAGGCACACCTGCACGCACCACCTGCTTGCTTATCAAATTCATTTCTACGTCTGAAAAGCGGAGCACTATCGTTTCGCCTGCGCTTTCGGCAGTGCGCTTAGTAAGCGATTTTACACGCGCTAAAAGTTCCCGAAAGTCAAATGGCTTAGTCAGGTAGTCATCCGCCCCGGCTTCAAAACCGTCAACCACATCATCTTTCGAATTAAGAGCTGTTAGCAGCAGCAACAGTGTAGCCGGTTTAATGGCTCTTATTTTTCTGCATAAATCCACCCCGTTCATGCCGGGCATAATAATATCCGATATCACTAATTGATAATCATTCTCACTCACAAGTGCCAGTGCCGATGGTCCGTCATAAGCAACCGCTACTTGATAGCCGTTACCTTCCAAACCATCTTTAAGCGCGTTAGCAGTTTTGTGCTCATCGTCAATTACCAGAATATTCATATCACCAAAAATAAAGTAATTGTGGAAGAAGTTTTCGTTTACCGTTTAACCAAAAACATAACATCAAATATTACATAGGTGTATGACTCCTTTATTCGATAATTATTTATTATTGACACAAACGTATTAGTAGAAAATGAGTGTGATTACTGAAGAAAAATATACGGTTGCCGTTTTTGGCGGAGCAGTAGCAGGTTCCGAAATGGTGCATCAGCTAACAGCACAAGGAATACGCTGTGTGGTTTTCGACCAGAACATTTTGCCGCATGGTAAAATAGAAGACGGTTTGCCCAAGTGGCATGCTAAACAGCGCGACAGCGAAGAGCAGATTATTAATGAAAGATTAAGCCATCCGCTGGTGCAGTACGTTCCGCAGTGCAAACTGGGTCGCGATATTTCTTTTGCCGACCTGATGAAATG
Organism: Bacteroidota bacterium; assembly: GCA_040387015.1. Lineage (GTDB taxonomy): Bacteria > Bacteroidota > Bacteroidia > Chitinophagales > LD1 > Bog-950. Next base: position 18,483 of record JAZKEP010000100.1, on the reverse strand, counting down.
GAATTTCAGCGCTGTGGTATTGGCAACAGGCGCCTGGAAAGACCGCTCGCTTCCTATTGAAGGGATAGATGACTATGTGGACAAGGGGCTCTATTATCAAAACCCTTTTGTGTATTGGTATAACCATAAACACGAGCCTGCTTTCAGCGGAATGAAATATGATATTGCAGATGAAGCCATCATCATTGGCGGTGGGCTGGCCTCTATTGATGTGGCAAAAATTATCATGATAGAACTCGTGGATTCAAAACTGAAAGAACGCGGCATCAACATTCCGCTTTCGGAACTGAACCACGGCATTCAGAAAGTGCTTACCAAGCACCAACTTACTTTACAGCAACTCGGCATTAAAGGCTGCACGCTGTATTACCGCAGGCGCGATGTAGATATGCCTCTTTCGCAACTATCGGGCGATACTCCCGAGCATATGGAGAAAGCGAGAATGACACGTCAAAGAATTCTTGCCAACTACATGAATAAGTTTCTGTTCCATTTTCAGCCATGTATGGCACCGGTTGATAAAGTAGTGGAAGATGAAAAGGTAACGGGCATTGTGTTCCGAAAAACCGATGCCGATGAAAAGAAGTGTGTAGAAATTGCAGGCAGCGAAACCATCGTGAAAGCACCGTTGGTCATTTCTTCTATCGGCAGTTTACCCGAGTATATCGAAGGGCTTTCCAATTCCAATTCAACTTTCAAAATTGAAGATGCAGTTACCTGCCGCATTACCGGACACCCGAATGTTTTTATTGTGGGCAATGCCGTTACAGGTAAAGGCAACATTCAGGATTCATCGCATCATGCAAAAGAAATTGCAGACCTTATGCTGAAAAATTTCTTTCCCACCGTACCCGCTTTATCTGCTGAAACAATAGCGGATATTGCCGGGCGCACGGAGCAACTGCAACAGCAAAAAGGTTTTAACGGCAATTACACGGCATGGGCTAAGCAGCGTACACCGGTAAGATTAGAAGCCATGGGAGGATGAGGAAGATAAACGTTAAAGCTATAAGTTCTTTATCGGTTCATTGCGCCTGCGTTCCATCCGCAACCGCTTACTCGCTTTTGCCCAAATCACTGAGCCCGAAATAAAAAAAGCTGGCGAAACAAGTGCCAGCACAAAACCTACAGCCGCCTTGCCCGTGAAATTAATTCCGGATCCGTTGCTGTTGGAATAGCGGTGTTGGTCAGCCGGGTTAGCAGCTATCAGTGCAATACCACCACCCAGCACCCCCAAACCCAGGCTCGTTAAAACAATACCTGTATTTCTTTTCGGCAGCCATAGGTTAACAATGTGCGAAGTCGGCTTTATCTCCTTTTCCTTCTTTTCTTTTACTACAGGCGGAGCCACATAAAAAAAATGACTGCTTACAGAATCGTAAGGCACTGTCAACACCGAGTTCTCAAGGGTTCTGAATTTGAAATACTCACCCGGGTGGTTTTCAATCAATTCGCCCTTGTAAACGGTTCCCCATTTGGCAACAAAAGAATCTACGGGAGTGTTGTTTTGAGTAAAAGCTGTAAAAACAATGGCTATGAATAATACGGTGAGGATATTTTTTTTCATGTGGGTGCGGGTTTTTCAACTGCATGATAAAACAAATCTATGTTTTGCCGAAATATATTTCCTGTTTGGCTGACTGCTGTCATG